>JBILPR010000181.1:0-8790 GCA_044373795.1 Algoriphagus sp.
ATAATCGCCGGAACCGTTGGAAGCAATGCCTCCCGTTTTTGCCAGACCCATCATTGCCCGCTGTGCCAGTCGCTCCAGATTGCGCTCCAAAATCGGAGCATTCGTCGCTACCACGATCATGCAACTTCCGTCTGATTTTTCCAGCGCATCTTTGAAGGGATATTTTCCGAGTTTCTCCCCGACCGGTACTCCGGCTATTTGAAGATTCCCTCCGAAGTTAGTCTGCACCAATACCCCAACCGTATATCCGCCGAGGCTTTCGGGAAGTTTGCGGGAGGAAGTTCCGATTCCGCCTTTCCAGCCAAAGCAAACGGTGCCTGTTCCTGCTCCGACATTTCCCTCCGCGACTACACCTGATTCTGCATTTTGGATCGTTTGGATTATTTCGTCCGGGAAAATATTCATTCCCCTAATATCATTCAGGTAGCCATCGTTCGTTTCTCCGACTACTGCATTGACCGATTGGATTTGTTCATTTCCTTCCTGCGAAAGGGAGTAGCGAACAATTCCTTCAATTCCTGCCGCCACACTCAGCGTATTGGTCAGGATGATAGGGCTTTCGAGATTTCCGAGTTCCTGCACCTGCGTCACTCCGGCGAGTTTGCCAAAACCATTGCCCACAAAAATCGCAGCAGGGACTTTCTGTTGGAAGAGATTTCCGCCATGAGGTAAAATCGCAGTGATACCGGTTCGGATAGATTCACCTTCGATTTTGGTGAGGTGCGCAACTTTTACCCCGGGTACATCGGTGATGGAATTGAGAATTCCGGGGGAAAGAATTCCGAAAGGAATACCGAGTTCTCGGGGACGGTTTTGGGAGAAAGCAGATGAATTCAAAGCAATCAGGATAATTAGAAAGGAGAAAAAAGACTTCATTTTTCGGGTTTTTGGCAAAGAATGAAGATAGCTAAAATTGATTCCTGAAGAAATTATTTCAGGATTGGGCTTAGCCATACCAGAAGTGGATTTCAGCAAAATCAAAAACCAATCACCTGATTTTTCGATTTTTCAATCTCTTAATTTTTTAATTTCCTTATCTTCAAAACACTAAACAGTCTTTTTTTACACATGCTCAAAAAACAGCGCTACGAAGCGATTATTAAATACTTTTCCGAAAACATGCCTGTCGCTGAGACGGAACTGAAATATGAAAATCCTTTTCAGCTCTTAGTCGCAGTAGTCCTTTCGGCTCAATGCACCGACAAACGAATCAATATGGTTACTCCGTCATTGTTCCGGGATTTCCCAACTCCGGCGCATTTGGCAGCTTCAAATTTTGAGGAGCTTTTTCCCTACATCAAATCCGTCTCTTTTCCCAGCAACAAAACCAAGCACCTCCTGGGTCTCGGAAAGATGCTGATGGAAAAATTTGGAGGGGAGATTCCGCAGACCGTGGACGAGCTTACCATGATTCCGGGCGTAGGCCGTAAAACTGCCAATGTGATCACTTCAGTAATATGGAATCAGCCAAATATGGCGGTCGATACGCACGTTTTTCGGGTTTCCCGAAGATTAGGACTGGTGCCACTCACAGCCAAAACTCCCCTCGAAGTAGAAAAGCAGCTGATCAAGCACATCCCCAAAAAACATGTCCACATCGCTCATCACTGGCTGATTTTGCATGGACGATATACTTGCCTGGCGCGAAGGCCAAAATGTGAGGAGTGTCCGCTAACACATTTATGCAAGTATTTTGAGAAGCATCACGGGAAACCTGTCAAAGAAGAAATCGAAATCTGATGTGTGGAATTCATTTGATTTGGGGTCAAGGAGCCAACGAGGGATCGATCCGGAAATTGGTAAACCAAAGCCGGCACAGAGGTCCTGATCAGGAAGCTGTCTACTCGCCATGGCCGGGACTTTGGATTGGGGCAAATCGCCTGAAAATCCTCCATCCCGGAGCGGATGCTGATCAGCCATTCTGGTCACAGGATGGTCAATCGCTCCTGATTTGGAACGGGGAAATCTACAATTATCAGGCACTGAGAAGTCTCCTGATGAAAATGGGGGTGAATTTCATTACCCAGTCGGACACGGAAGTTTTGCTGAATTGGATCAAGATCTTCGGGGTCCAGGGCTTGGAAAAATTGCAGGGAATGTTTGCTTTGATTTATGTAAATCTTTCGGACAAATCGGTCCTGGTCGCACGGGACAGAAGTGGCGAAAAGCCGCTTTACTATTCCCAAAATCAACATTCGTTAATGTTGTCTTCTGAGACTCTGGGGATGGCTGAATTACTAAAATCCAAAACGGATTGGGATCAGCTGGAGCATTATTTTGTCTTGAGAACGCCACTTCAGGGAAAGACTTTTTTCAAAAAAATCAAAGAATGGAAGCCTTCCCGATACAGCACGATCTACCAGCATTCCTCTTTTCGGTGGGATAATATCCCTTCGGCTAAATCCAAGGAAGAAACTATCGGTCAGAAGGAATTTAAAGGATTGCTAATGGACGCTATTTCCAAGCAATTTCATGCGGATGTTCCTGTGGGAATGATGCTCAGCGGAGGTGCCGACAGCAGTTTGCTCTATGCGCTTTGGTATCGCGAGACCGGGCGATCTCTGCCTGCATATACGATCCAAGTGGAGAAAAAATACCGATCCAAATACTCCGACGGAAATGCTGCTTCGCGTTTTGCGGCGAAATTTCCTGCCGACCACCGACTTGTGGATATAGATCAGAAAGTCTTTTGGGACAACTGGGAAGCGTACCTCAAATCCGTAGATCAGCCAATCGGAGACTCAGCCGGTTTTCTGAGTTGGATGATAGCCAAAGAGGCAAAATCCGATGTCAAAGTTCTGATTTCGGGCGCCGGAGCAGATGAGCTCTGGGGCGGTTATCAGCGACACGAAGCCTATTTCCGATATCTCGGACAAAAGGAATTTTTGTTAAAATGGAGTCCTATTCTAGGAAAATTACCATTGGGTCGGGAATGGAAGAAGTTCTTCTCGGGAGTTCATCCAAACTCAAATTCAACTTTCCTGAATTTCTCCGGCCTTGAGAATCCAGGGGAAGATCTTGCAGGAGATTATGAGCGGGTTTTCAATCCCCATTTACCAGATTATAAAAGAGGTTTGAGCTTTGATCGGCAGGTTTATTTGGTGCAGGACGTGCTGAAAATCCATGACAATGCGCTCATGGCTCATGGGGTGGAGGGCCGCGCTCCCTACCTCGATGTGCCGATGCTGAATTACTGGGAAAAGGTCGAAGATCCGGCCCTTTTGCAGGGGAAAGTCTGGATCAAAGAATGTCTGAATGAGCTGGACCTTGGCTGGATTGCAGAGCGCAAAAAGTTTGGTTTTGGGCTTCCGCTAGCCGAATGGCTGGGTGAAAAGGGAGAGTTTTCCAAACGCGTTTTCAGTTCGATTCAGGCCTTTGAGCAAACTCACGGATCGCATTTCCCTCTAAATATGAGATTGATGGCAAAGAATCCCGAAACTGCCGCAAAATCTCATTTTTTGACAATTTATAACCTGTTTCTTTTAGCGGAATGGACGAAATTGCATGAGTTATGAGAATCATCTACATCCACCAATATTTCAAAACTCCGGAGGAAGGAGGGGCGGTACGCTCTTATCATCTGGCAAAAGGATTGGTGGATGCGGGTTTTGAGGTGGAATTGATCACCGGTGGAAATCAGAAATACTACGATCAGCGCCGGATTGATGGAATCAAAGTGCATTATCTGCCAGTTGCCTACGATCAGAAATTTGGCTTTTTGAAGAGAGTCAGCTCGTTTTTGAGTTTTGTGCGGCAAGCCAAAAAACTTATTCCAAAGCTCGGCAGACCTGATATTCTTTACATTTCATCCACTCCTTTGACGACAGGTTTGATCGGACTTTGGGCAAAGAAGAAATTTGCATTGCCATACATTTTCGAAGTCAGAGATCTTTGGCCAGAAGCTCCGATTCAGGTGGGAGCGATTCGATACCCGCTTTTGAAAAAGTATCTGATCTCTCTCGAAGCCAGGATGTATCGCAATGCACTGAGTTTGGTTGCACTCTCGCCGGGGATTGCGGAGCACCTTCGGAAAGTTGCGCCGGATCGGGCAGTGAGTCTGATTCCGAATTTCTCCGATTTGGATTGCTTTTTTCCGCAGGATAAGAATGAAAACCTGCTGCGCAAATACGATATAAAACCCAATTTGACAATTGCTTACACTGGTGCTTTGGGACAGGTTAATGCGGTCGAGGAATTGTTGGACTTAGCGGAAGCGGCTCTGAATCGGGAAAAAACCTGGCAATTCCTGATTATGGGTTCTGGAAGTCACGAGCAAAAACTCAAAGATCTGGCAGTTCAGAAAAAGCTAAAAAATGTCCGATTTATCCCTTTTGGATCTAAAGAGAAAGTGAATGAAGTTCTGAGCTTGGCCGATCTGGCCTGGATTTCTTTTGCCCATCTTAGCGTATTGAAGACCAATAGCCCGAATAAATTTTTTGATGCGTTGGCTGCCGGAAAAGCGATTTTGGTCAATCACAAAGGCTGGGTTTACCAGCTCGTGAAGCAAAATGGATTGGGTTTTTCATGCCTTCCCGGAAAAGTGGAAAGCGCTTTTGAAGAACTGGAAAGATTGGAATCAGATCCCAAAGCTCTACATCAAATGCAACAAAACTCCCGCTCTTTGGCAGAAAAGTATTTTACCAAAGAGCATGCTGTGACCAGACTGAAGGAAGTGATTGATCCGGGAAAGAATCCTACTGGTTCGCAGGACGCGGTCTATATCCTGACTGCCTGAAAATCTGCTCGGCATCTTTATTGGCCATGAGCGTCGGAAGATCCACTTTTTCATTTAGTTGATAATCGTCCACAATATTCCAGCCCAGCCATCTTCCGAGTCGACCCGGAGCATTGGTACTGATGGCATCCGTAAATGGCGCCTCTCCGATGTATTTGCGGATTTCAAATGGGTTGGTTTCGTAGAGCAACTCATTTTCCACGAAATGCGCCCAGATCAATTCCTCATTTGCGAAGCTGTCAGAAATCTCCTTTTCTGTGTAGCCGATGATGTATTGGTCGGAAGTGCATGGCAAAATCGCCTTGGTAAAATGGTAGGATTTTCCATAATAAATCATCTCCGCCAGCATGGTATTGTCCTGTGGATTGATCTCGTTGAATCTTGAGGAAATTGCCGTCACGATCATGGGCACGATGTAAGGTCTCTCGTATCGATCCGCCATGTATCTGGCGAGATCAGGCTGAAACCTGTGAGTGGCAGGAAGAAAATAATCCAGCCCGATCACGATGAGTTCTTCGGTGACTACCAAATCCGAATTGAACCCGGAGACAAATGTGTAAACCTTCGGGACCTTGAAATCAGGAAAATAATGCTTGATGTACTTAAAGGCGATTTCCAGTTCTTTTTCAAGTTCCGTGATGTCCGGATATTCTACTTTCACCGAATCATAAAGCTCTCGCATCAATGAGTCCTGATGGATAGCCAATAATTCCGCAGCAAGAGAATCAGGGGTACTGTATAGTTCCCCTTGCAGATAGATTTTGGTAAATTCAGGATGCTTTTCCAGAAGAAAGAGGAAATCTCTCTGGGTCTTTGCGGAGAAAAACTCATCCTCCCCTCTGATGATTTCCAAATTCAGATCCGTTTTCAGAATATCGGAATCGAGTTCGCAGGTTTCGGTTTTTTTTCCGCAGGAAAAAGCAACAAGAAGGACCGGAAGGAGAAATGAAATTCGGCTCAGATTCATGGAGTTTTTTATTTCGTTGCAAAAGTAAGGAAACGAATGAGAATTGGGATTTAGTAAGTGAAGGGTAATTATTTTCGCCGGATCTGACTTTGCATCTTTTCCAAGCATTCTCGTACTTGCTCCTGTGAAAAACAGTTGGATCACGGCGTTGGCATTTTTTAAAACCCTGACTTTTGAAAAAGTCGCAAATCTCCTGCTTTTATCGGCTTCTTTTCAATTCAGCAGAATTTTGGGAAAACCAATAATCTGGGGAAAACCGACCACGCTATCAATAGAACCTACGACGAGTTGCAACCTCCGCTGTCCGGAATGCCCGTCCGGTTTACGGTCTTTCACCCGTCCGACGGGAATGCTTCAGGATCAGATGTTCGAAAAGGTCATCGACCAGGTCAAAGATCATCTGACCTGGCTTCATCTTTACTTTCAAGGCGAACCTTTCCTCAATCCCCGTTTTCTGGAAATGGTCGAATACGCCAATTCAAAAAGGATTTTTACATCTACTTCCACTAATGCCCATTACCTTCAGGAAAAGCAGGTCGAGGCAGTTTTGAAAAGTGGATTGAAGCAATTGATCGTGTCCATGGATGGAATCACGCAGGAAGTTTACGAGCAATACAGGATTGGGGGAAGCCTCGAAAAAGTGCAGGAGGGTTTGAAATTGCTCCTTGGAGAAAGGGAAAAAGCGAAGCAAAACTTTCCGCGGGTAGTCCTTCAATTTCTTGTCACGGGACAAAATGAGCATCAGCTTCCTGCTTTGAAAACCTGGGCGAAAGAAATGCAAGTGGACGAACTCCAGTTGAAAACCACCCAGATTTATGAATTTGAAAACGGATCAGGTCTGATTCCCTCAGACCTTGGCTATTCGAGATATATTCCTGCCGGAAACGGGAAGTGGAAATTGAAGAAGAAAATCGAAAATAAATGCTGGAGAATGTGGCAGGGAGCCGTGGTCACTTGGGATGGAAAAGTGGTTCCGTGCTGCTTTGACAAGGACGCTTCGAACGTGATGGGAGAATTGAAAGCTCATTCCCTCTCATCGATCTGGACCTCTTTGGCGTATCAAAATTTCCGGGCTCAGCTCCTGAATGATCGTACTCAGATCGAGATTTGCAGGAATTGTGCGGAGTAAATGGCTCGGACTTAGCAGGTTTTTGGAACTATATTTGGTAGAAATAAGAAATTGACGGATTTTTAATCTTCATATTTGTTCGACATTCACCCGGGTTGATCGGATTACTGCCTTTTCAACATGATTTTAAATAAAAGATTCTGGTATTTTTTCACCTTGCTGGCCTTCCTTGGATTGGTTGTTCCGCAAGCTTTTTCTCAAGTAAACGCAGATCTGACTCAGCTGAAAGTTGATGACTTGACCGACGAGCAAGTCAAAGAACTCGTAAGTAGGGCATCAGAAGCTGGACTCAGCACGGAAGATTTTCTTCAGATGGCGCAATTGAGAGGAATGCCTGCTTCGGAAGTTGTAAAACTGAAAAACAGAATTGAAAGCCTGGATGGAATGGGAACCGGAGTAAGTCGTGCACCATCCGCCTCCAAGCGGGAACCCCGTCAGCAAACAAATTTCAATTCGATTACCCAAGGATTATATGATCCTCAATCAGTCCCTGAACTCAGCAAAACTGGTGAAGAGATCTTCGGAATTTCACTTTTTTATCAAAAAGACAGAAAGCTAAGTTTTGAGCCAAGCTTAAATCAGGCAACCCCAAAAAGCTATATTTTAGGTCCCGGTGACGTGGTCTATGTGGATATTTACGGTGAGTCTGAGCAATACTACGAAGCTACTGTCAATCCGGATGGATTCGTTTTGCTGGACAATATCGGTCCGGTTTCCGTTTCCGGAAAGAGTATAGAGGAAGCTTCAGGAATCATCAAAAATCGGGTTTCACGTTATTATCCCGGACTTTCAGGCAGCAATCCTTCTACCTTTCTTCAGGTTACTTTGGGAAATGTACGCACAATCAAAGTGAATATTCTGGGAGAAGTTCGACTACCAGGAACCTTCACACTGAGTGCATTTTCCACAGTTTTTAACGCACTTTACGCTGCCGGCGGACCCAATGAAAACGGAACGATGCGGGCTATCAAACTCATCAGAAACAATCAACTCATTGCAGAGATCGATGTCTATGAGTTGCTGATCAAAGGTACCGCTGACCTTGACAGACAGCTTCAGGATCAGGACGTGATATTGGTTTCGCCTTTTCAGTCAAGAGTAAAGATCAACGGAGAAATCAAGCGCTCGATGACATTTGAGGTTGGCACGGAAGACACGTTCGATGACTTGATTCAATTCGCAGGAGGATTTACAGACGAGGCATTTAAAGAACGAGTGGCAATTTCCAGAATCACCGGGAATCAGCGTTCTATTTCTGATGTCTACCAAAACCAATTCAATCTTTTCATTCTCAAGGGCGGGGATGAAATCACCGTCGGCCGGATCCTGAACCGCTATTCCAACCGCGTGCAGATCAAAGGAGCGGTTTATAGGGAAGGGACTTTCGCTTTGACCGAAGGTCTGACCTTATCCCAATTGATCAAAAATGCCGAAGGTTTACGAGGCGATGCCTACACGGCTCAGGCGAGTATTGTCCGAAATAAAGAAGACCTGAGTACGGAAATGATTCAGGTCAATTTGAAGGCGGTTTTGGACGGATCAGCTCCTGATGTTTTATTGAAGCGAGAGGATGTGATACGAATTGCAAGCATTTACGACATTCAAAATGAGCGCTATGTTCAGGTCTTGGGTGAAGTGAAAAATCCGGGTGCTTATCCGTATTCAGAATCCATGAAAGTGGAGGAGCTTCTCGTCATGGCAGGTGGACTTCAGGAATCTGCCAATGTCAAAGACGTTGAAATCGCCCGAAGACTGGAAGATTCCGATATGGGCACACTTTCCGACATCATTCCGGCGCAGATCAACGGAGATCTTTCCTTCAATGAGAATTCCCAAGTTTTGATGCCTTTTGACCAGGTGATTGTGCGCAAGAGAGCAAACTTTACAATGCAGCGATTGGTGTCTGTGGATGGTCAGGTCAATTCCCCGGGGATTTTTGCAATCCAAAGCAGCGGAGAG
>JBILPR010000182.1:0-8787 GCA_044373795.1 Algoriphagus sp.
TGTTAATGTGAAAGCTGCTTTTGAGCTTTGCAGACTTTGCTACCCGCATCTTCGAAAATCTAACGGTGCATCCGTTATCAATATCAGTTCGATCGGAGGCCTATCTCCGGAACCCGGACTAGGAATTTACAGTGTGAGTAAAACTGCCCTGATCTCCTTAACAAAAGTTTTTGCAAAAGAATGGGGAGATTCCAAAATCCGCGTAAATGCCATCTGCCCAGGATTGATCAAAACTAAATTTTCAGAAGCACTTTGGTCAAATGATAAAATTATGGAAGTGATCTTGAAACAACTGGCTATCAAACGAGCCGGAACCAGCGAAGAAATCGGCGCAATGGCGCTTTTTCTCGCATCAGGAGCTTCATCCTACACCACCGGAGCGGTACTTACGGCTGACGGCGGATTTACCATCTAACAGAACTCATGCAAGAATCCAAAAATTTCCCGGCATCTGAACTCCAGCTGCTGCTTGAAAAGTATAGCTCCTTTGTCAAAACCCATTTATTCCCAATTGACCTGGAAGTCGTGATCGGCCCTTTCAAAAAATATTTACCGATCCTCTCTGAGCTTCGTCAAAAAGCTAAATCCGAAGGTTTATTTGCTCCACATCTTTCCCAAGAAGAGGGCGGACTCGGATTATCCCTAGTTCAGTTTGCTCAGGTTTCTGAGATTTTGGGACAGAGTCCTCTCGGACATTACGTGTTCAATTGCAACGCACCAGACATCGGAAACATGGAATTACTACATCTTTTCGGGTCGGACTATCAAAAGAAAACCTTTCTGGAGCCTCTTCAGCGAGGAGAAATCAGAAGTTGCTTTGCCATGACCGAACCCAAACTTGCCGGAAGTAATCCTGTAAACCTGGCTACAATGGCTGTGAAAGAAGAAAATCATTACCGCATCAACGGACATAAATGGTTCACCACTGCCGCCGACGGAGCACAGTTCACGATCGTGATGGCAGTGACGAATCCTGAATCAGAATCGCCATACCAAAAAGCAAGCATGATCATCGTGCCTTTGGATACGCCCGGTTATAGGCTGGTAAGAAATATCCCTGTGATGGGAGAAGCCGGAGAAGATTATTTATCCCATGGTGAAGTAGTTTTTGAAGATTGCCTCGTCCCTATCGAAAACCTGATCGGACAAGAAGGACAGGGATTTGCTTTGGCGCAAGAAAGACTTGGTCCTGGAAGAATCCATCATTGCATGCGTTGGATAGGGATTTGTGAACGGGTTTTTGATCTGATGTGTCGAAGGGCTATTTCCAGAGAATTGGATTACGGCAAACCTCTGGCAGAAAAACAAACCATCCAAAACTGGATAGCCGAAAGCCGAGCCGAGATCAAAGCAAGCCGATTGATGGTGATGGATACAGCTGAAAAAATGCAGCAATTTGGAACCAAAGCGGTTCGTGAAGATATCTCCACCATCAAATTCTTTGTCGCTGATGTACTCATGAAAGTGATCGATCGGGCCATTCAAGTTCACGGCGCTTTGGGAATTACGGATGATACTCTGCTTTCGTTTTGGTATCGCCATGAGCGCGGAGCAAGAATCTATGACGGACCCGATGAAGTCCATAAATCAGCTTTGGCGAGAAGTATTTTGAAAAGTTACAAAGCTGATAATGTCAACTGAACTTGATTTCACCAAGCTCAAAAAGTATCTGGAAGAGAAGCTTTTTGGTGATGCGGAGAAGATTGAGATTTCTCAAATTTCCGGAGGATATTCAAACCTTACCTTTTTGATCCAATCTCCAAAAAGGAAATTTGCTCTTCGAAGACCACCTTTTGGAGAAAAAATAAGTAAGGCTCACGA
The DNA here is from genome assembly GCA_044373795.1 of Algoriphagus sp. GTDB lineage: Bacteria > Bacteroidota > Bacteroidia > Cytophagales > Cyclobacteriaceae > Algoriphagus. The sequence goes on from JBILPR010000182.1 coordinate 1,822, forward strand.
TATGGAGCGGGAGTTTAATGTACTCAGTTCTTTGGAAAAAGCCGGTTACTCCAAATCTCCAAAGCCTATTTTCTTTTGTGAAGATCCGGATATTTTTGGTGCTCCTTTCTTCGTGATGGAGTTCGTCGAGGGTTTGATCCTGCGGAATAAAATTCCAAAAGGCATTGAATTCACTCCTGAAAACTTCCGGAAACTGTCTGAAAGGACGCTCGATTGCCTGTTGGAACTTCATTCCCTTGAGTTGAATCAGTCAGGGTTGATCAAACTCGGAAAGCCGCAAGGATACGTCACAAGGCAAGTTGAGGGTTGGATCGACCGGTATTTCAAAGCCAAAACAAATGAGCTTCCCGAGATGGAAAAAGTGGCTGATTGGCTGAAATCCAATATCCCCACAACCGAAAATATCGGCTTCATCCACAATGATTACAAATACGACAATCTGATTCTCAATCCTGAAAACGTCTCCGCTATACAAGCTGTTCTGGATTGGGAGATGGCAACGGTCGGAGATCCTTTGATGGATTTGGGTACTTCCCTCGCATATTGGGCGGAAGCTGATGATCCGGATATTCTCAAAATGTTTAACCTTACTTATCTTCCAGGCAATCTGACTCGAAAGGAAGTGATTGAGTATTACGGTCAGAAAAGTCAGCTAGACTTGAGCAATATCTTATTTTATTACATTTTCGGCTTGTTCAAAGTTGCAGGAATAGCCCAGCAGATTTTCAAGCGATTTACCCAAGGCCATTCAAATGATCCGCGTTTTTCGGCATTGATCCAGGTGGTGGAAGCTGCCGGGAAACGGGCCCATGAAAGTATTCTAACAGAAAAAATCTAACCCATGAACATTCAAAATATAACCATTCTCGGTGCGGGAACTCTTGGTTCCAGAGTTGCACTTCAATCAGCAATCTCGGGTTATCAGGTCGTTGTCTATGACATCAGGCAGGAAGCGCTGGATTTTTCGCTGAATACGATGAAGAAGATCCTCCATCAGTTGCACAAATCCGGGCAAATCAGTCAGGGACAGGATCATGTAATATTGGGAAGAGTAAAGTTCACACTAGATCCTGCTGAGGCGGTAAAAGACGCTGATTTCATAAATGAAAGCGTCACTGAAGATCTTCGATTGAAGAAAAAGGTTTGGCAGCAGTTTTCCACTTTGGCACCGGAGAAAACCATATTCACCACCAATACCTCCTACATGCTGGCGTCCATGTTTGCAGAGGATTCCGGCAGGCCGGAGAAGTTCTGTGCATTCCACTTCCATGATGTTTTCTATTCAAGGGTAGTTGACATCATGCCACATCCCGGAACTGATCCCGCCATCGTCCCTATGCTAAAGGAATTAGGCAAAAATCTAAATCAGGTTCCTGTGGTCGTCAAAAAAGAGAATCCAGGCTACATTTTCAACTCTATGTTGCTGGCCTTGATAGGATCTGCAGGAAGGCTTTTGACCGGGGGTGTGGCAGAAATAGAAGCCATAGACAAATCCTGGATGGTCAATTTCCACATGCCCATGGGACCGTTTGGAATTCTTGACAATGTCGGACTAGATACTGCATGGCATATCACCCGAAGCAAATCTGATCCGGCAAGTGAGGCTTTCGCAGCTTTATTAAAGACCTATTTAGATCAGGGGAAACTAGGCGAAAAATCTGGGGAAGGATTTTACAAATATCCGAATCCAGCTTATAAAGATCCTGAGTTCATTAAGTAAACCTAAACTTCAAATACTTGATTTTCTCACCTTTGTCCGAGAACATCTTTTCATACTTGGTTTTGATCCCAAAGTGATCATCTTTCCATTCGCTTTGGTAGAAATCACTCGTAAATCCGATCACTTCGATATCTTCTCTGGTCTGCATCAACTCAAGTGAATAATTGAAAAGATCGGTATTGTCTGTTTTGAAATGGATGATACCGCCCGCTTTGAGCATCGGCTTATACATCTCCAGAAATCTCGGTGAAGTCAATCTTCGCTTCTCGTCGCCCTCTCTTGGATAGGGATCCGGAAAAGTAATCCAGAGTTCAGAGATTTCGCCTTCGGCAAAGAACTTCTCCAACTGCTGAATTTGAGTACGAAGGAAGGCCACATTATGAATGCCTTCTGATGTCGCTGTGGAGCTTCCTTTCCAAATCCGGCTTCCTTTGATATCCACTCCAATGAAGTTTTGGTCTGTGAAAACCCGGCCTAATCCAACGGTAAACTCCCCTCTTCCACAGGCCAGTTCGACTACAATTGGATTTTGATTTTGGAATTGTTTCTCGTTCCAGTTCCCTTTTATTTCTTCAAAAATGGGTTTACCAAACTGGATTACGTTGAGATTCTGTTCGTTTTCGGCAAAGCGAACCAGCTTTCTTCTGCTCATTTATAGGTCTTCAATTTCTGCGACCACAAAAGTACTCCCTCCGATAAATATCAGGTCATTCTGCTCGGCATTTTTTCGGGCAAAGTTGTAAGCCTCGTTCACATCCGGAATTATTTCACCTTTCAATCCTGCCTCAAATGCCTTTGCAGCAAGCTGATCTGCTGCCAAAGCCCGGGGGATTTCCGCTTGGCAAAAAATGTAGCTGGCATCCTTTGGAAGTAAAGCCAGAATCTTAGAAATATCTTTGTCCTGAACCATTCCGATTACCATCCAAAGTTGGTTGAAAGTATAGGTTTTCAGTTGCACCAGAATCTCCTTGATCCCGGGTTCGTTGTGACCGGTATCGCATATGGTCAGCGGCTTTTCTGTAAGAATCTGCCAGCGACCTTTCAAACCCGTCAATATAGACACTTCTGCTAACCCGGTTTTCAGACTTTCATCGGAAATATTCCAGCCTTGTTTTCGAAGTTGACTTACCCCTTCCAAAATCCCCGGTAAATTCAGTCGCTGATAATTTCCTAAAAGTCCAAATTCTAACTCCCTAATCTTACCCTCTTTTTCAACTTTGAAAGTTGCCAGTCTCATATGCTCTAGTCTCTCAATTTCAGGGTTTTGAACCTCTCCGTCTTTTGTCTTCAGTCTTCCGTCTACAGTCTCCTGTCTTCGGTCTTCTGTCTCCTGTCTTCTGTCTTCCGTCTTCCATCTTCCGTCTTCCGTCTTTCGACTTCCGTCTTTTTCAACCTTCCAAACCTGATCCGCAAATACTATCGGCGCCTGCATCTCAGAAGCTTTATTCTTGAAAACTGAACTCGTTTCTTCCTGAGTTTGCGAAATGATCACAGGAACTTGATGCTTGATTATTCCGGCCTTTTCACCCGCTATCAGAGGAAGTGTATTTCCCAAGAACTGCATATGATCCCAACCGATGTTGGTGATGATGCAGAGTTCGGGTGTGACTAAATTGGTGCTGTCGTACTTTCCTCCCATCCCAACTTCAATCACCGCGATATCAACTTTTTCCTGCACAAAATACCAGAAAGCCATCCCCACGGTCATCTCAAAAAAGCTGGGCTTGAGCTCATCGAGGAAATCTTTATTCTCAGCTACAAATTGAACAACAGCCTCTTCGGAAATTTCCTTTCCGTCAATTCGGATTCGCTCTGTGAAAGACTTAAGATGAGGTGAAGTGTAAAGTCCGGTTTTGTACCCTGCGGATTGAAGTATCGCAGACATTGAATGAGAAGTGCTTCCTTTTCCGTTGGTACCGGCAATATGGATCGATTTGAATTTCCTTTCGGGATTCCCAAGGTGATTGCAAAACGCGATCGTATTATGCAGATCCTTCTTGAATGCTGAAGATCCTACCCGCTGAAACATGGGCAAAGCATGAAAAAGATAGTCCAGCGTTTCCTGGTAATTCATTGCTTAATCTACCTTGATGACAAAAGTTATTTTTCCGGTGGAAAACTCTGCGGCTGCTCCTCCCTGGCTTTTGAATGAAATCTGATTAACTACCTGACGATAATAAGCAAGGACATCATTGGAAACGTTGTATTCAAGCGGAACAGCCTGAACTACACGACCGTTGTCATCGACTGTAATTTTGAATACAATCCGTCCATTTCGGGTAGAAACTTTGTCATTGATCGTAGGCCTGGATGCAAAATCCCAACCCGCCAGATCTAAACTATAGCCATCTCCTGAATTAGTGCCTTTTCCGCTGCCAGTTCCCATGATGGCTCTGCCATCGACGGTTCCTTTCGGATCACCTGCATCACCTTTAGTAGTCGAACTACCCTGTGCTCCACCAGAAGCAGGCTTGGTTCCTTTTCCTGCAGTTCCCCCTGCACCCATTACTGCTCGCTGATCTACTTTTGGTTTTTCGGGAGCTTTTTGAGTGGTAGTTGACGCTTCGGATTTGGCCGGAGTAGTAACAGTTTTGGCAGGCTCAGTTTTAGCTGGTTCTGGTTTTTTCGTTGATTCAGAAGCTTTCTCAACCCCTTTGATTGGGGATGGCTTTGTTGTTACGGCCTGATTTGCAGCCGGCTTAGACGCAGCTTTCGGCTTCGCAGTTTCTGTTTTTGGACTTGGAGCAAGCGTAGCAGGTTGGGTCACGGCTTCTGCGATTTCACTTGGTGCAGCTGCTTCGGCTACAGGAGTTTGAGTTTCCGAAGGTGCATTTGGACTGTTTCGATCACCGGAGCCTGTAGGCGTAAAACCAAGATTCAGTTCCAAACCAAAAGTTGGAAGCGGTGGAATCGGCTGCTTCCAAACCACAATAAAATAGAACGCCACAAGGAGGAGCGCATTAAAAGTGATCGTGATGATCCACGACATCTTTTTGCTTTGCTTTTCTTCCTTATCTGCGTCCCAATATTCCATGACTTAGTAGGGTTTTGTAGCGATCGAAACGTTTGCTCCTAAGCCTGCGGCTATTCCGCCTATTTCCACAAGATATTCAACGGGAACATCCTTGTCAATGTGAAGCACGACCTGACCTTTTTTTCCTTCCAAAAGAGGACCTAACTCTCCTTTGATTTGCTCTCGGGAAACTACTCTATCGTTAACGGAAAATTTTAAATCCTTGGTTATCGTAACCGTTACTTCCTGCATGATAATATCCGTTGTCTCACTGGACGGAAGATTCACCGGAAGTCCTGAAGGTGTGATGAACGAGGAAGTCAGCATAAAAAAGATCAACAACAGAAAGATAATATCTGTCATAGATGACATGCTGAATGACGAATCCACCTTGTTTTTTGATTGAAGTGCCATGATTATTTGTCCTGAAGCAGGTCAATAAACTCAATGGAAGAGTATTCCATATTGTGCACCAATTTGGAAACCTGGGTAACCAAATAATTGTACCCCAAGTAGGCTACAATACCGACCACCAATCCTGCCGCCGTTGTGATCATGGCTTCATAGATACCTGAAGAAAGGAGTTTTGGTGAAACCATGCCTTCTTCCTGTGCTATCGCGATAAAGGCCTGAATCATACCTGTAACTGTCCCCAAGAATCCGATCATAGGAGCTGCTCCGGAAACTGTTGCAAGCAGATTAAGATTCTTCTCAAGTTTGTAGATTTCTACTTTTCCTACATTCTCAATTGAGACCTCAATATTTTTCAATGGAGAACCAATTCGCTCAATTCCTTTTGCAATCATATTGGCAACCGGAGTTTTTTCACCCGCACAGATGATTTTTGCTTTCTCAATTTGACCGCTTTGGACAAGGATTTTCACTTGATCCATTAAATGTGAAGAGGTGCTGGAAGCCTTTCTAAGTGTGATCAATCGCTCAAAAAAGATGAAAATCGCAAGTACGAAAAGAAGGTAAAGTGGAATCATCATGTAACCTCCTGTGATCAAAAGATCCAGAAGTCCAATGGGTTCTTTGGTGGGAGCGGTAGCTGCGAGTCCTTCTATGTTGGTGAGAGAATCTGTACTGAGGGTTTGTAGTAGCGTCATATTAATATTTCAAAATCCATAAGGCTTCTGTATAGAGCCCCTTGGAGCGTTCCAGTTCAGCAGCGGCTGAGGAGAAACTTCCGAAAGCCCCAATCGCCAAACGATAGTTTTTCACATCGTCGTATGGTAAGATAAGGTAAAGTGTCGGCGCCCGTTCGTGATAGAGGGCAGCTTCTTTGACGGCCAGTGCTTCACTTGGGAGACTTCCCACCACGATGAAATACTGAGGTCTTTCTTTTTTGCTTTCGATTCGCACCAAAGTTCCTGACTGATTACTCTCAATAGTTGTACCAGTTTGAGGAGTTTGCACAGGTTGGATTTGATTACTGACTGAATCAGGTATAATTTGTTGATTTTCAGGAATTTGAATTTCCTGAGTTGGGGTATTTTTTAATTCTTCAGCTGCCTGGTTCTGGTTGTTTTCAAGGGCTAAAGACTCTGTTGCAGAAGCATTATCTGTATTAAAATCAAAGCTTTCTTTTTGGATTTGGAAAATGATCACAACAACAATTGCGATGGCCAAAATCGCCGCGATCCAAACCCAGGAATTTGATCTTTTCTTTTCCGGAATTTCCTTTGCTTCTCTTGCGATTGGTACAGATTTTTCTGATTTGGGTTTCGATTCCTTCGAAACATCAGCAATTTCAGGCACTTCTGCTAGAATAACTTTCTCCTCTATAAACTTAGGCAATTGATCAACTGCTTCTTCTAAGGGCTCTTTCTTTTTCTCCTTCATGACCGGAACAGGCCTAAGAGGAGTAATATCCACAAACGGAAGCCCGTAATCTTTGGGATCCGTCCATTGCAAGTTATCAGAAGTTTTTGAGGCCATGAGTGTGAAGGAAAGCTACGAAACTAAACCAAATGAAGGTAAACCCCAACCTCGGCCTACAAACAATCTTAGAATTTGAAAGAAGCGCCTCCAATCAGCTGAATTCCGCGAACAGGATAATTCAGCCAACGCGTGTTTTTGCCATTCAGGATATTATTACCTTCCGCAAAAACAGAGATTCGATCAGTGATTTTATAATCAGCCTTCAACTGCAGATCTGCTATAGTTTTAAGGTTTTTTACCTCATATTCCGGAGGGAAAACTGCGGCAATACTTGGCCTTCCTCTTCCCT
>JBILPR010000183.1:0-8756 GCA_044373795.1 Algoriphagus sp.
TTACCGGTCCTCTTTACCCAAATATTCTCCTTGGAAAATACATCGCCCGCTTGTACTGGTCTGATCATACAGAAGGTTGCAAAAGCAAAATCAATCGTCACTTTCTCCTCTTCTGCAGGGCCTTTTTTTCCTCCTCTTTGCTGCAGGATGATGGTAGATCCCTCAATTAATTCCTTGCAGGCTAGCTCATCCATGGAACAGATTATATCCGGTCCCGGCCGGTCCATTCAATCAGTAAAGTGCCTCTCAAGAATAGACGCCCCTAAAGCAACAGCTCCAAAGCAAGCATCGTTTGATAACGTATGATCGCTCAAGCCAACTACCGCACTTGGGAAATTCTCCTGGATTTCGACCATAGCTCCTAATCTTACAAGATGCTTTGGCGTAGGATAAAGATTGGTCGTGTGAAGTAAGGCATAGGGAACTCCATGGTTTTCCAAAATGGCCACTGCTTTCTGAATACTGTCAATCGTATTCATTCCTGTGCTCATGATGATTGGCTTGCCAAAAGCTGCAATATGCTCAAAAGAGGATAATTATTGCATTCGCCAGAACCGATTTTATAAGCCGGCACATCCCACTTGATCAGTCGGTCAGCAGCTGCACTGCTAAATGGTGTACTGATAAAAATCATTCCCTTGCTCTCCACGTATTCTTTGAGTGACAATTCATCCTGCTCAGAAAGAGCGCAGCGCTCCATGATTTCGTAGATACTTACTTTCGCATTTCCAGGAATAGTTTTCTTTGCGGAGCCGGACATCTCATCTTCTACGATATGCGTTTGGTGTTTGACTACCTCGACTCCAGCCCTTGCAGCAGCATCCACCATCTCTTTTGCAATCTCGAGGGAGCCTTCATGATTAATACCTATTTCAGCGATGACAAATAGTGGAAAATCATATCCAACAGATCGACAGAAAATTTTAAAATGCGGGTGACTCTTGTGTTTTATCCGTTTTTAGTACTTTTTATAAATCAAAATTTAGGATGATTTAGGATTTCAGCAGCCTGAATCTGAGGTCGGCAATTGTTTTGGAAATAGGCTTTTCCTCCTTCGGAAATCTTCCTGTGATAAGAAGGATTTGACAATAAAAATTTGAGAAATGCTTCAGTTTCATCTATTTCCTGAATTTCATGAATTTCCTCACCATGAATTGGGAATTTGGGAAGTTCAATTTTCCAGGGCAGAGAAAGAATAAATGATCCGCGATTTAAGCACTCTGCCACTCTCCAGCTCATTGCCCCGAGCACAGCAGGATTATTAAAAACCACCAGGGATTTTGCTGATTTTACCGAGAACTCGTCTGAGCTGTACTTCCTGGGACTGAGTACATCGTCCAATCCAAGATTGTTCCTATCTGTGCGTGGAAGCATTCCTCCTTCAAACCCAAGACCATCTACCCTTTTACACGACCTGATAAACTCAGCTCTCATTTGATTTGCCCAAGTTTCTTTTTTCCAGATGGATCCGGCAAAGAAAACATAGGGGTTAAACTGATAATCTGGGTTAAAATCCTCATAGGCCGGTCTTCTCTGAAGCGTATATGCCTGTTGCAAAGCGGTTTTTGATCCAAGTTCAGTTATCCAGTTTAATCCAAAAATCCTGGTATACAATCCTGGAGTTTTGACAGGATAATGTGGGAAAAGCGGTTTTACTTTTGGATGCAAATAATCAGGATGGTCCAGGAGCTTATTTGTCACAAAATAAATATCTACCTGATCCAGCAACTCTTTTCTGATTCCTATGGGGTCATCATTATCTATTACAACTCTTTTTCCTTCTGCTTCAAATATCAGATACGGAAAGTTATTCCATCTCATAAACTCCGGAACCGGGGTATAGCTGATTTTTGAAATTCTGCTCAAACCCAGTAGGTAATAGCTGCAATAGTAATTGGGAATGGCTAAGATCTTAATCACTTAAATCCTTTTTTTTTGATGGCTTTTTATGGAAATATTTCCCATTTCTCCGGCAAGATATCTCAACATTCCGTCAACCTGAAAAGCATCCTCCCAGATTATTCTGCATTTTTTTTGGATCTCAATAAGCTCTTTCTTGCTTTTTGACTGCATATATTCAGTCACTATCTTACCTGCTGAATTCCTTTTCCCGAAAGGTATCCTGATCACAGAATCTCCATAAGAGATTAATGACTCAAATGGGAGTGCAGAATCAGTGTCTATCACCACAGGTATTCTGCCCATGGCCAGTGTCTGAAAGAAGCGAACTGAATAGTTTCCAAAACCTCTCAGGCAAACTGTAAACAGATTATTGGAGATATTTTCGTAGAAATCTCTTTCCACGCTGATTTTTTCATTAGCGGTCACTGCTCCTCCTTTGTACCTGCTTCGCAAAATGAAATCAGTCTTAAGAAGGGGAGATTTTTCGAGACTGTTCAGGAGTTTGCCACGTTCAAATGCAGGAAGAAATAGTGGAATATGAAGATAGGGTGAATTTCTAAAGTTCTTTTTTAACATTAGGCTGGTGATTTTCAACAGATCTTTAACAGCCTTCAATGGATTCCTGGTTGCTTGTCCACAAAAACCAATCGTAGGAACAGAATATTCATTGGCGGGAGACCAATTACCCTGATTCCATTTCAAAATCGGATCATAGGGCAATAAAGCAGGAAGATTTACCTGATTCTTCATACTTGCATATGCGCCGGGTGTAAAGATTGTAACCTCTTTTACTCCCGGATCTACTATCAGATCAGAATTTGAAAAAACGCCAAACTGCTTTCCAAATTTCTTAGCCAATTCCTGAGATTTCAGAAAAAGACTTTTACCTGCTTCACAAGTCAGACTGCTTGTAAATGCGGGAATAAGTATCCAATCGGATTTGGAAAGATCTTCCACTTTTTCAAACCAATGGGAGGCCTGTTCAGAAATTCCAATCTTATTTTCGCCCAAATGGAAGAAAATCTCAAACAATATTTTGGACTTATATTCGAATTCTGGGATAAAGACTTTGATCATCAAATAATGAAGCAGAAATTTCCTTTGGAAAAGTTAACAGTTGATCCGAACTTCAAGGGTTAAAGTTTTAAGGAAAAGAATTTAATTTCCAAAATGTTGTCTGTACCAAAGAGAAAGGAAAAACAGCTGCCTGACCATCCCGTAGTTGGTAATTCCGTCAGATTTGAAATCACTAATGATCTTCTTGATCTTAAGTTTCTCAAAGGTTTCAAACTTGAAAAGCTGGCAAGAGGCCATTGTTTCAAAATGCTCTCTAAACTCTTCTTGTTTTAAGAAGTATTCGTTCCAAGGCACCGAAAGTCCAATCTTTGGGTGATTTGTAATATAATCAGGCAATTGTTTTCTAACTGATTCAAAAAGCAATTTTTTACCTTTTCCCTGGGTATCAAAATATTTATCAGGCAAACTTGCAATCCCCATTACGAGATTAGGATCCAGAAACGGATCTCTACACTCGATTGATGCGCCCATTGTTGTTCGATCATTGCGATCATTCAGTGTAAACAAATGGGTATGCTGCTCAAGATATAAAAGCTGGCGAAGACGGTTATTTGGATACAACGATTTGGCTTCAGACAGGATTTGTTCACGGTAGGGAATCCGAAGCGCTGAGGTATTTCCTCCAAGCTTTTTTAAATCATAAGGAAAAGTCTCATTGCTATTACTCATCATCTGAAAATCTTCGTCACCTTCTGCCAGGTATCTTTTCATTTTCTTCATCCGATCCTCTTTGAGGTAGCGTTCAGGGACATATCTGAGCATTTTAAGCAATTGGTATCTCCAAGCTTTGTCGTGGACCTTATACCTGACATATCCACCCATGATTTCATCTGCTCCCTCACCGCTCAAAAGGACAGATACTTTCTTTTTCGCATGACGCGCTATTCCTAAAATATGACCATCCTGCATATGCATCAGTGGTTCATCGTGGTTATGGATTGATTCCCTGACCAAACTCATCAAATCTTCCCCTCTGAACTCATGAGTATTAAAATCAACCCCCAGACTAGCTGCAAATTTTCTGGCAACAGTCGACTCGTCATGCTTGTAATTGCTGAAGGATATATTCCATGCACTCAATCCTTTGTAACCCTGAGAAACCTGGCTGTAGAGGATCGAGCTTGAATCAAGTCCACCACTTAACAAGGTTCCCACCGGAACGTCGGAGATCATTCTATACCTGATCGATTGATTGAATGTTTCCTCAAACCATTCCAATGGCTTTGCTATTTCAGAATGTGCCTGAGCTGATTCTTTGAGAGAAAACCAACGGTTTGTTTCCAAAATTTTTCCATCACTGGAAATTCTCATCCAGTGTCCTGGCAAAAGTCTTTTGATTCCTCTGAAAACTGTGTTTTCACCGGAAACATACCGATAGAAAAACAGCTCATTCAAAACTGAATCATTTAAAATTTTGGCAGATCCACCGGCAATCAAAGCTTTTGGTTCACTTCCAAACGTCAGTTTTTCTTCATCCTCAGAATAAAAAAGTGGTTTAACTCCAAATCTATCCCTGACAATGAGGAGCTCACCTGATTCTTTATCCCAAAATGAAAACGCGAAAAACCCATTCAATCTTGGCAACACACCGAGACCATATTCAATCAGCAAATACAGCAAAACCTCTGTATCAGAATGGGATTTAAATTGATAGCCTTTCAGCTTCAGTTCCGGCTGAAATTCCTGGAAATTGAAAATCTCACCGTTAAAGACAAGAACAAAGCGACCATCATCTGTGATGTAGGGTTGGTTCCCTGCTTCAGTCAGATCCAGGATTGATAATCTTCTGTGGATAAAGCCGATATTTTGATAATGGAATTTACCGGCAGCATCAGGACCACGATGAATCATGCTGTTGCCCATCATGTCCAAGATTTGGTCTGTTACTTTTTTCCCTGATTTATAAATTATTCCGGCTATACCGCACATAGAAAATAAAGATGCTAAGTTTTGAATTACTGATTGGTTTCAGTCTAAATGAGAAACAAAATCCCTGAGTTTTCCAGCTTGCTGCCTGAAATCATGGTTTTCTATGATCTCCAGTTCAATGTCTGAGAAATACTCCTTTGCTTCATCGGAAACCAACCTTTCCAATTCAGAAGTTATCGGTTCTTTTATCCAGATTTGGAGCTTTCCTTTTTCAAACTGGTGTGCCTGAAAATCAATTTTTCGCTGATTGTTGAAGTAAATATTTTTGAAAATATAGTAAAGAGTCAGACTTGGATAGATCTGAACCGCACCAAATATCTTTTTTCCTATTCTACCGGTCACTTCAAGAATGACCGGATGTTGCATGCCACACTTACATTTGAAATCTTCCGATGCGAGTTCGATCTTATCCCCAAGCTTATATCTAATTGATGGGAAAGAAAAACTTTGAACATTCGTCACCAAAATTCCTCCATCCTCAGGATCCTGCTCCACAAAAACGCCTTCCATATTGATATGCATACTACCTTCGGGACATTCAAAAGCAATAATTCCCGACTCAGTCGCCCCATACTCATTTGCAATAGACATTCCATAAACTCTCTTTGCCACATCTTGGTAATGTGGAAATACCTTTTCGGATGTACCCTTCACAAGTTTCAAAGAAGAAAAAGCAGGTTTTTTATCCTCAATTAGATTCGCAAGTTCATAAATCATCGAACTGTACCCCTCTATGATTGAGACCTCTTTCAATTTAGGAATGAGTTTTTTCAACTTTTCCGGATCATAATCAAACAGTCTGAATCTGTTAACCAAAAAATCCATAAACTGAAGCTTGATTCTTTTGAGAGGCGCTGTATTGTATCCCCAGAAGTAAAGTTTTCGATCCCAGGGGTTTGCCCCAAACCAGGAATATCCTCTCCAGATGGCTGCCCGATTGAAAGAGTCCCATGATTCATCCCTGTGAAAGGTTAGGATTTCTCCTGAGGTACCTGAAGTTTCTACAAAAAATCTCTTTTTGAATAAATTTCCTGGTGTATGAATTTCAGAATTTTGTTGAACCAGATCAGATTTCTGAGTGTAAGGAAGCTTTTTAAATCCTTCAATTGACCAATCCAAAAAGGGATTGAAACCGGCTTTTTCAAATTGTGACTTATAAAATGGGCTATATTCAAAAGCAAACTGACAGATTTGTTTTAACCTTTCCTGATTCAGTTTTTTCAAGTCTTGAAAAGAAAGTTGTTCAGTTTCTTTTAAATTTTGGAAGTGCCTAAAAATTGAAGGATTCCTCCTTTTTGCACCTTGGAAAAATAACCATTTGTGAAATCCACTCATACAGTCCCCAGAAAATTAATTCTCAAACAAACTGATATACCGATCCCAGATTTTCTTCATGTTTTTATCAAAATCTACATGGTCTTCGATATACTTCCTGTTAGAAATTATGGAATCCTGGAATTTTTCAGAATTTTCTAAAAAATTTAAGATAGATGTGGCAATACTTTGAGGTTGATTAACTGGGACCAAAAACCCATTCTCTCCGTTACTGATAAAAGCTCTGGTTCCCGGAAGGTCTGTTACAATTGGAAAACACCCTGAAGCCATTGCTTCAAAGAGAGAAGCTGAAACTCCTTCAGTATCCGGAACAGATATGTAAATACTTGCTTTCTGGAGGTATGCGGGAAGGTCCTCATTCGGAATGCGTCCGGTAAAAGTGACCAATTCTTTCAAATCAAGATCATGAGTCATTTGTTCCAATTCAGGCATCAAATTCCCATCTCCGACTATGATTACTTTGAGGTAAACATTTTTTTCTTTTAACAGAACCAATGCATCCAAAATATCTGAATGATTATAAACGGATGTGAGGGATCTGGATACCACTGCTAGGTTCCGTTCTTTATTTTCATAATTGACAAAGCGATATAAGCCTAAGTCAATCCCTTTGGGCAATATTAAAATTTTGCCAGGATGAACATCAGCATTAATTATGGAGGGGACCATTACTTGCCCCCAAGCATGAATTAAATCTGCTTTCTGATAAGCTTTTCGCTGAAAAAATGGCTTTATTTTTACTGAAAGACCCGTTGGCGGCCAGATATCTGTAATTCCTTGCTGAGCAACTACTCTCTTTTTTGCATTGACAAAAATCGAGAAAAAGCCATAACTAGTGGATCGTTCTGCCAATACTATGTCATATGACTTTCTGAGATTGGAACGGAGAATTTGAGCCAAAAATACCAAAAACATAAATACTCTGCCTGCTCTTGAAACTGTATTTCTTACTTCGATAGTTTCAATATTTAGTCCAGAAACTTTTTCAATTCCTTTGATCCAAGTTTGAGCATCTGCTCGATAGGTCTCTCCCAAAAAGAGAATTTTTGTTGGAGTTTTAACTTTCAAAATTTTCTAAATCTAAATTCCCGATCACTGGAGAAGGTTTCCAGCCCAACACTTCTCTCGCCCTATTGTCATCAAAAGTCAGGGAAGATGACAATTTTTCAAGTCTGTAAGAATTAATAGGAAAAGCGCTGATTTTATCTCCCAATTTACAGGCAAATTTGATAAGAGGAAGAGGTACAGAATAGACTCTTTTTTTGAAAAAGCAGGAAATATAGGTTTCCAATTCACTTAATGATGGATTTACTCCATCTGTAAGATTAAAAACACCTGATTTATTGTATAGACTTGGAATTAATTTCGCCACGTCTTCCGCCAGAACCATAGATTTTCGAACACTTAACCCATTGATTCGGACGTAGTAGCCTTTTTTTATAGCTTTAATCATAGCCCCCAAATTACCCGGGACTTGTCTTGCTCCTGCTACCAGAGGAAGTCTAAGAATACTCAATCCTATGCCGTTTTTTTCACAATACTTTTCAAGCAATTGTTCCGCTTCCCATTTACTTTTTGCATAAGGAGTTTGTGGATTAGGTTTTTGCTTCTCAGAAATAAGGCTACCAAAGTCCATGCCATAAACGGCGACAGAACTTATAAAAACAATAGTGCGAGGTTTATTTTCCAAACCCTCAATCCCTGCAAGAAGGTTTTTAGTCCCCACCAAATTCACATGAAAAAACTCTTCTTTTTCAGTATCAGTCTTGGGGACTTTATGTGCCAAACCGGCATTATGGACAATCAAGTCAGCCTCGGTTAGTTCAGGGATTTCCTTAGCCAAATCAGCTTGAATATTATTTTCAATCCCCCGACCAAGAGTTATCCGATCTTCGGGCAGGTACCGCAGAATGTATTGTCCTAAAAAACCCGTAGCACCTGTAAGTAGGACCTTCACTAGATTAAAGATTCTATGGATTCTAGAAATTTATCACTTAGTACTGAGCGATCAAACTTCAATTCTGCTAATTTCCGAGCATTCCTTCCCATTTCATTTGCCAATTCAGGGTTTTCAAGAAATTGTTGTATTGCATAAGCAAAACTTGATGGCAGATTTGGGTCCACGTTAAATCCACATTGGTAGTCATTGACCAAATCCGCTATCCAGCCTTTCGTAGATTGGATAACTGGTACTCCCGCAGCAAATGAATCAAAAAGTTTGTTGGGAGAATTGGTATGAAGTACCGGAATATCTTTAAAAGTCACAAAACTGGCTGTTGCACGTGCAAACCATTTAACTACTTCGGTTTTAGGAATAAGGCCAAGAAATTTGACTTGATCCTGAAGGTTATATTCTTTAACCAACTCGATCAATTCTTCTTTTTCGGTGCCATCCCCAATAAAAACAAAGTTAAAATCCCTTCTTTTTAGAGCATGAAGCCCATGCAAAATCTGGGAGCACTCATCCATTAATCCAAGGGAACCTGCATAGATGAAAATTGGGGGGAGTTTTG
>JBILPR010000184.1:0-8750 GCA_044373795.1 Algoriphagus sp.
CTATTGAACCGTTTTGTCTCGCGGGGTCTAGATGGAGTGTTTTCATGATGTCTGATTGTGTGCTGCTTACTGTCAAATTCGGCGTGCTAGCAACTCGGATTTTCAAATTACTTGATCCGTATAGGACTAAGTCAATTTAAACTGTAACACTTGATTTGTTACATTCTATGAAGGCTGTTTGACCATTAGTGTACCATGTGCCATCTATATTCACTCTTGATGGGAATGCTGCAATAGCATTTTGAAGGGAAAAATAAAAATAAACGTCCCAAGGAAAATCAACTTTTTCATATCTATAAAATTAAAACCTAATGAATGTGCTTATAATCAGATCTCTATCCAATAGATTTTTAGGTGGATTTTATTGGGAACTCGAAAAATGCCCAAGATATACCGATATCTATGTTTAGGGGCATTTCATCTACTAGAAAGACTTCAGTAGCTCATCATGTATTGGAAGCTTTCGAATACTTTGGGATCAGGGTGTGAATTTTTCGGCAAAGTTAAACCCGGATTTTGCATTAGGATCCGTAATGAGAGCTCAAAATGCAAGAAAATCAAGCATTTAACGAATGGGGCATAGTACCGCTCTGGTGAATGAGTTAAATGCAGCGAAGCGTTTGATTTTGTCCGCCGCGGCGGATGAGCTCGTAATAGGAAGTCTAATGCATATTTCGGGTTAAAGGGAGAAGAAATTGATTTTTGCTCTTGATAAATCTCCCTTTTCCCTTTCTTTGCACCGGAATTAATTCCAAACCAGCCTATTGACCTATGAGACAATTACTCCTCAGACCCGGTGCCGAAGAACTCAATTATGAAATTCGGGGAATCGTAAAAAAAGCTCGCCAAATCGAAGCATTGGGCTATTCCATGACCTGGGAAAATATCGGTGACCCCATCCAAAAACACAATCATGTGCCCGACTGGATGAAGGAGATAGTTGCCGATTTGCTCAAAGAAGATAAAACCTACGGGTATGCAGACTCCAAAGGTGTACTGGAAACCCGGAAGTTTCTCGCCAATCTGAACAATCAAAAAGGGGGAACGCAGATTACTGCAGAAGACATTCTCTTCTTCAACGGTTTGGGAGATGCAATAGCAAAGCTGTATCAATTCCTGATTCCCACTGCCCGGATCATTGGTCCGTCTCCTGCTTACAGCACACATAGTTCCGCTGAAGCGGCGCACGCCAATACTGCCCCGATCACCTACAAACTTGATCCGGACAATCAATGGTTGCCTGATATGGAGGACTTGTATCTGAAAGTAAAGTACAATCCTTCGATTGTTGGTATCCTGATCATCAATCCCGATAATCCCACCGGAATGGTCTATCCAAAAGAAGTATTGGAAGACTTTGTGAAAATTGCCGAGGAATTCAGCCTGCTGTTGATCTCGGATGAGATTTATCAAAACATCACCTACAACGGGATCAAGGCAGTTCCGCTTTCCGAAGTAATTGGGAAACGTCCTGCAATTTCGCTGAAAGGTATTTCCAAAGAATTTCCCTGGCCGGGTGCTCGTTGCGGTTGGATGGAATTTTACAATCGGGATGCTTCAGTTGAATTTGCGAAGCTATGTCAGACGCTCGAGAATGCTAAAATGATCGAGGTTTGCTCCACGATATTGCCACAGTTGGCGATTCCTAAAATCATGTCTCATCCGGAATACAAAGCTTACCGTGAAGCCGCAAATCAACAAATAGGCAAGCGAAGTGACTGGATGCGGGAGATTTTGGGAGATATTCCCGGGATTAAATTCAATCCGACTCAGGGTGCTTTTTATAATACAATTGTCTTTGACGAAAGCCTGCTGAATCCGAATCAAAAACTTCCAATCGAAGACGAGCGACTTCAAAACCTGCTTGATACTTGGCTGATTGATTCCGATATGCCGCTTGATAAGCGATTTGTCTATTATTTATTAGCTTCTGAGCGGATCTGTGTCGTTCCGATTTCTTCCTTCTGTTCCGATTTGAGAGGATTCAGAGTCACTCTTTTGGAAGAAAATGAAGCGGTTTTTAAAGATACATTTAGAAGACTTGGCAAGTCAATTACGAGTTATTTGAAATCTTCAGAGAGGGTTCTGGCATAAGCCAAATCTTATACCTGATATCTTAGATCATTAATTTCCCTCATGGCTCCGGGTCTTTATTTTAGGATTTGGAGCCATTTTTTCTTTTTCATCTTCACCCATTGGAATCTGACTGAGGTCAGGCTGACCGGCATTTATCCAGGCAGTGTACCAGAAATTTGCGATCATTCGGATGGATGCCTTCATCTGACGCTCGATTTGATTGTCCAGAGCAAGAGCATAGGCTTCCGTGAAATCCCTGGAATAAACCCGAACCGTCAAACCATTACGCTCCTCAAAGCTGAATTTCTGGTCCGGAGAAAAAGTTGAAGTCAGATTCTTTTCGAAAGACAAAACACTGTCAACTTGCTGATGAGCCTTGGCCACAGTCTCCCAAAGTGCGACCTGAGGTTTTGGAATATATTCCGCCTGCCCGATCCAAAGGCTGTAATCTGCAGCCATTAATTCAGGAACTCTGCTTTCCCAAAACCCATGAATCCCTTCCTGTCCGGTCAATTGGCCATTATAATTTTTGGTTGTATGCAGTGGTACGTTCAGATCCGCGAGATAATGGCCGAGGTCTGCCGATAGCCTGAGAATGGCAGCTGCATTTTTTTCTTCGAAAGCTTTTGTCAGGCTCAAAAAATTCAGATAAGCACTCCACGGACCGATTCCATTTGCCCGAAGAGAGTCCTCCGGAAATATTTTTATTGCCTCGGGCCAATACAAAGGAAGGATTTGGAGCGCGCTGTCTCCGTAATGATCCAGATCGATGTAATGCTTTTCAGCTTCTCCCTCGACAGCATATCGTCTTCGGTCAGGATTGACTGCGTTTTCTCCAATGTATTGGATATTAGGCTTGTAAAAGCCGAGCATCTCTGGAGGAAGAGAGAAAACTGCCATCCGATTGATCAGGGAATGTGCGTAAAATCCCCAAGCTTGTCCACTTTGGGGATTAAAAAACAAAGGCATAAGCCACATCAAAAAAGTATTCATGCCTTAAAATAATCAAAATAATTCAGTCTGAAATGTTGGATTAATCTATATATTTATGTCCTGAAAAAGCGACTCAAGCGGACATTTTTAGAAAGTTTGAAAGTCCCATTTAAGGAATGTTAAAAATTCCTTTGGCAGAATTAATTATTTCCAATAACTTTGCACTCCAATTAGGAAATAGGGGACGTAAATAAATTAAGTTAACAACTAGATATGGCAAATCACAAATCAGCTATCAAGAGAATTCGTGCCAACGAATCCAAGCGTTTGAGAAACAGATACCAAGCCAAAACCACTAGAACTTTCATAAAAAGATTGAAAGCTGCTACTGACAAGGTAGAAGCTACTGAACTTTATCAGAAAGTATCTTCTATGCTGGATAAATTGGCTAAGAAGAACGTTATCCACAAAAACAACGCAAATAACAAGAAATCAAGATTAGCGAAGTTCGTTAGCGCGATCGCTTAATCCTTTTCAAAATTATTATCTAAAACCCTGCTTGTCGGGGTTTTTTTTATGCTCGGAAAGTAAGTAGATTTAGTTCATACTTTTTTATTACCTACTTATGGATAACTACTCTTCTATTAAAATCTCCCAACTCGCGGAAGAAGACCGGCCTCGGGAAAAACTATTGCTCAAAGGAAAATCTTCCCTCTCCGACGCAGAACTCATCGCGATCCTGATTGGATCGGGAACTCCATCAGTCAGCGCGGTAGATTTGTCCAGGAATATACTTTCGGTTGTAAATCACGATCTGGGCTCTCTTGCCAAACTTTCGATTCAGGATCTGAAGAAATTCAAAGGTATCGGCGAAGCCAAAGCCATTTCCATCATAGCTGCTATGGAGCTTGGACGGAGGAGAAAAGAGTCAGAACCAGTCGCTCGACCCAAAATCACCTGTTCCCAACATATTTATGACTTGATGAAACCGGACTTGTATGACGAGCAAGTCGAGCATTTTTATTTGATTCTGCTCAACCGATCCAATCATGTCATCAAAAAACAATTGATCAGTCAGGGAGGAACGGTCGGGACAGTCGTGGATTCCAAGATTGTCTTTAAAATCGCCCTGGAGCATCTTGCCCAATCGATCATCATGGTGCACAACCATCCCAGCGGAAATCTCCGACCTTCGGATCAGGACAAGCGATTGACGGAAAGAATGGTTAAAATCGGCCGCGAATTAGATTTGCCGGTGCTTGATCATGTGATTTTTACAGATCTTGGCTATTTTAGCTTCGCCGATGATGGCATACTTTGATTAGATGAAGCCTAAAAATATTTTAGCCCTGTTTATTGCCGCAGTAATCCTCGCTGCAGTCGCGTACACACTCACTTCCACCGAAAGTCCCGAAGCTTACATTGAGAAAATCGAAGCAGAGCGGGAGCGTCAATTCAAATTCATTCGCTTTAATATAGAATCACCTCTGACGGATTCTCAAAAGATGGCTTTCAAAAAGCTTAATTTTTATCCTATTGATCCGACCTACAAAGTCAAAGCAAGAATGATCCCGGTGGAAAACAAAAAGGTTCGTGAAGTTCCTTTGACCGATGGATCCAAAGAAAAATATATCGAGCATTCCTATGTTGAATTCTCATTTGACGGCATCAACACCAATCGGTTGCTGCTACTTCAGGCGATGAATGAGCCTGACAAGCGAAATTTTTTCCTTGCTTTCGCAGACGGAACTAGTGCCATAGAAACTTATGGAGGAGGCAGATATATCAATGCCCGTCAGGATGGGAAAAACAGTATTACATTAGATTTTAATCTGGCTTACAATCCCTATTGTGCCTATAATCCCGACTTTGCCTGTCCGATTCCTCCAAAAGAAAATCTGCTCGAAATTGACATTCCTGCCGGGGAGAAAAATTACGAGGAATAGCCTTTTGACCCAGCTCAATTCTCTTAAATTTGTAACTTATTCTGATCAAACGGGGGTTTTCGAACCCCTTTTGTTTATCCCATAGAATCCGCCGGGTTCGATTTATTCCAAGAACTGATGAAAATTTCAATAAACCGTCTGAAGAAATACCTTGCCCTGACAGAAAGCCCCGAGGAAATCGGAGCACTCCTGACCCGATCGGGTTTGGAAGTGGAAGGAATAGAGGAGTTTGAATCTGTAAAGGGAGGACTTCAGGGGATTGTGGTTGGGGAAGTATTGACGTGTGAAAAGCATCCCGATGCGGATAAACTCAGCCTGACGACGGTAGATATCGGATCTGCTGTAGTCCCGATCGTCTGCGGAGCGCCCAATGTGGCAAAAGGCCAAAAAGTGCTTGTCGCAACCGTTGGAGCCAAGCTTTTCCCTACAGAAGGCGAATCCTTCGAAATCAAAAAAGCGAAAATAAGAGGACAGGTTTCCGAAGGAATGATCTGTGCCGAAGACGAAATCGGTCTTGGGAAAAGTCATGCAGGAATCATGGTGTTGGATACCGATCTCGCAAATGGAACACCTGCTTCTGAATACGTTGAAGTGGCTCAGGATCAGGTCCTGGAAATCGGGTTAACTCCAAATCGAGCCGATGCGGCTTCTCATTTGGGAGTTGCCCGTGATCTCAAGGCGCTGGTAGGCAGGGAGATTTGTCTGGATTCTGAGCAGGATTTGAAAGTGGAAACTTCAGGGCCGCAGGTTTCTGTGGAGGTTCAAAACTCAGTAGATTGCCCGCGCTATGCTGGTGTGGTCATCACAGATTTGAAGATTGGCCCTTCTCCGCAGTGGCTGCAAAATTTTCTCCGTTCACTCGGCCTTGAGCCGATTAGTAACGTGGTCGATATCACAAATTTCATCCTTCACGACCTTGGTCAGCCGCTTCATGCTTTTGACGCAGATCGTATTTCCGAAGGAAAAATAATCGTGGGAAAAATTCCAAAAGGAACTCCATTCGTTACCCTGGACGATAAAGAACGCAAGCTTTCCGGTGAGGAACTGATGATTTGCGATCCAAAAGGAGGACTTTGTATTGGAGGAATTTTCGGAGGGAAAGGCTCAGGAGTGAGTGATTCTACCAAAACGATATTCCTTGAATCTGCCTATTTCTCCCCGGATGTGATCCGAAAAGGAAGCCAATTTCATGGATTGAAAACCGATGCTTCTTTCAGATTTGAAAGAGGAACCGATCCCAATATGCCTGTTTATGCATTGAAGCAAGCGGTAAAATTACTTCAGGAAATCGCGGGGGGTAAAGTTTGTTCTGAGATTATTGACCTTTATCCGGAACCGGTTCAGGATTTTGTAATCGAAGTTTCTTACGGACATATCAATCGCCTGATTGGCAAAAAAATAGACCCTTCCGAAGTAAAATCCATTTTGGAAAGTCTTGACATCCGTGTTGAAAAGGAAACCGAAGAAGGTTTCACTGCTATCGTAAAACCTTACCGTGTAGATGTAACTCGCGAAGCAGATATCATCGAGGAGGTTCTCAGAATCCATGGATTTCATCAGGTGGAGCTTTCTGAAAATCTCAGTACCGATTACCTCGCTGAGCATCCGGTGAAGGATCTGAACAAGCTTCAGTATCGCTTGTCGGAGATTTTGGCGGGTCAGGGCTATTTCGAACTGATCACAAACAGTCTCACCAAGCCGTCTTATGTAGAAAAATCCGGGTTTCTGGATGCTTCCAAAAGCGTTGAGATTTACAATAAGCTGAGTGAGGATTTAGGAGTGATGCGTCAGACTTTGCTCTTCAGTGGGCTGGAAGTGTTGGCGCACAACATCAACAGACGTCAAACCGATCTGAAATGCTTTGAATTTGGCACTATTTACTCCAAAGCCGAAACCGGCTATCAGGAAAACAGAAGGCTGGCGATTTTCCATTCCGGAAACCGATCTGCCGAAAGCTGGATAGAGCCTTCAAAAGGGTTTGGTTTCGCAGATATTTATTCAATTGTCGAAAAAATCCTTGAGAAAGTGAATGTGGAGCCAAGTGCTGTATCGATTGTGGAATCAGCGCCGTTTACTTATGGACTACATCTGAAATCCGGAGAAAAGGAACTTGGAACGATCGGATTGGTGGATGAGAAACTACTCAAACTGGCCGAAGTTCGTCAGGAAGTATGGTTCGCTGATTTGAACTGGGATTTGCTTTGCAAAAAGGCATCAGGCCTCAAAAAATACCAGGAAATTTCCAAGTTCCCGGAAGTGAGAAGAGATCTTTCATTGGTAATCGACAAGGCAGTGAGCTATGATCAAGTAAAATCTGTTGCAGAAAAGGCAGGAGGAAAATTATTGAGGAAAATTGGCGTTTTCGATGTGTATCAGGGAGACAAGATTGACTCAGGCAAAAAGGCCTATGCGTTGAGCTTTCACCTTCAGGATCAGGAAAATACTTTGACTGACAAGGTAATTGACAAAACAATGAGTAGATTGATTCAGGCTTTTGAAAATGAGGTGGGAGCACTGATCCGAACGTAGAAATGATAAGCGAGGAACTGCAAAAATTGGAGAAACTGGCCCAGCAGGCTAGCAAAAAGTTGCTTCAGACAATTGAGGAAAATGAGCAATTGAAGAAGCGACTGTCTGATACTACAGCCTCACTCACTCAGAAGGAGCAAGAAATTGAGCATTTTAAAAATAAAATTAAAATTAGTAACATTGTAGATAACAGACCGGTGAATCCAGGAGATTCCAGCGAAATGAGTGACTTAATCAATAATTATATACAAGAGATCGACCATTTGATCACCTACTTATCCGAGTGATATGGAGACACTTGCCATCAGAGTTAAAATAGGGATTAGAGAATATCCCATGCGTGTGAAGATTGAGGACGAGTCCAAAATCCGACTGGCAGGCAAGTTGATTAATGAAAAATTAAAGAAGTATAAAGAGGAATTTGGCCTAGACGATAATCAAGATTTGCTCGCCATGGTGGCTTTTGACTGCATGGTAGAATCATTGGAGACTAATGAGGTAAATGCTGGTGATAGTGAACACATCAAAGCCAGTCTTTCCAACATCAACGATATACTTTCCAAGTCTTTATAATTATTAGAAAACACTTATTTCCGGAAATTTTTCGGATTCCCTCAGGTATTATTTAATCCAAAATAACCCATGGGAGATATAGTATACATAATCCTCGCAGCCCTTGTCGGGACTGGTGCAGGAGCCGCGTTGGCGGGAATGCTGATTAAAAATAAAAATCAAAAACTGGAAGAAGAAACCCGGGAACGGGTGAAAATCCTTCTCAAGGACGCTGAGATCAGCGCAGAGACCATCAAGAAAGAACGAATGCTGGAGGCTAAAGAGAAATATCTGAAGCTTAAGGCGGAGTTTGATGAGGATATGAACAACAAAAAGAATATCATCATCACAAACGAAAACAAAGTCAAGCAAAGGGAACAACAGGTAGCTAAAGAACTGGAGCAAGTCAAGCGAAAAGAAGCCGAACTTGACAGCAAAAAGGAAAACCTGGCGGCACAACTTCATTCTGTGCAAGTAAAAAAAGATGAGCTCGAAAAAATCACGAATCAACGAATCGCTGATTTGGAGAAAATTGCAGGCCTTTCCCGCGATGAGGCAAAGGAACAAATAGTAACTATGCTGACTGAAGAAGCTCAATCAAAGGCTTCTTCCCAGATCAAGGATATCCTGGACGAGGCAAAATTGACAGCTACCAAACAGGCTAAGAAGATTGTACTCGACACCATTCAGAGAACAGCCACGGAGCACGCCGTT
>JBILPR010000024.1:0-27422 GCA_044373795.1 Algoriphagus sp.
AATCACATATCCCGGTCTTCTGAAACCATCACTATCACCAATAATGTCTCTGACAGGCACTCCTTCCAATCTCCCGCCGAGCAAAAGGCCAAGGCCATGGATGGCAGAAATATTTTGGAAGGCACCTACTCTAAAACCAAACTGATCTGGCACACTCATGATCGATTCGTTAGGTCTGCTTCTGTTGGTTTCAGTCCCATTCGTATTCCGAGGATTAAACATGTAAAACCCACTATAATAAAGGAAAGTACTTTTTCCTAAACTTCGAATTCCCTGAGCATCCACGATCAATCCAACCCCTCCATCACCAAGCTGAATGGATTGATCAACCGGCCTTACCTCAGATTCCCCATTGGGTCCCACATTATAGAACGTGCTGGTGGCTGCATAATTTCCAGTTGGCAACTTCAAGCCTAGACCGAAAGCATAGTTTCCTTTTTGGGCCTTTTCCCCGGTTCTGAGCCAATAACCAGCTCCTATTCTCATATCTGCAAATCCACCGGAATAGGAGGCGTGGCGCTCAGTTCTTCCGTGTTCATATAAAGATGACCTCTCGTTGTAAGCAAAAGGGAGGGAAACCAATCCGTAAAGTCTTTCAGAAAAAGCATAGGAAATATTGAAGTCCATACCGTGTGACCAATTGATCACCTCTGTGCCTTTCTCCACCCGTTCGGGTTCTTCTTGTGATCCGCGAAAGTGTTTGTAAGATTTGAAAAAGCGGTAATTGGCACTGATATTCCATTCTCCTTTTTGAAGGAGATTCCCCTGGCCCACTGAATTTCCAACACCTGAAAACTGACGGATTGCAACGCAACCCTGAGCAAATGATTTTTGGCAAAGGAAAATCATTCCCATAGCAAGAGCAGATAAGATTATATATTTTTTCATTTTTTCCCAGTTAGATTTTACTTGTTAATCGACTTGGTCAAGTTTTGCTTTTGCAACAGAATAGGCACCAACAGCCTTTCCCTGATTTAAACCTTCTTCCGCATCAAATCTGTAATGGATCCCTCCATAAACTCTTGACATTGCTGCTTCTTCCGCCCATTTTTTAAACTGAGCTGCTTCAGCAGGGAAGAAATGTGATAGAACTTCGGCTCCAGCGGCAGAGAATGTACTGTGCCCGGAAGTGTAAGCCGGAAAATTGGGGGTTCCAAGAATTGTCTTGAAGCCGGGAATCGTTTGAATCGGTCGTGGATAATGGTAATAATACTTCGCATCCCAACAGCTAATTCCCGCATCTACGATGGCCATATTCATATAAGCGAAAACTCGCGCCGTACGAACAGGACTCAGTTTATATTTCACAGCTGTTTCTTTTGCAAATCGATTCCAGTGCCCGGGAGGCGTGTAAGAATTGAGACCATCGTTCCAGAAATTAGCAATTCTCCGTTGTTCGGTTGTCAGGTTATTTGCATAACGCTTCAATTCTTCTGCGTTTTCTTTGAATTCTTCCGAACCAGGAGCCGGTGGGGCTATTGGTCTCACTTCTTCCACTGTAGGGACATTCCACATTTTTACTCTTCCAAAAAGAGGGGTCAATCCAACCGGTCGCTGAGGAGTTTCCTGATTTTCCCATGACCATCCAAACCGGGCAATTGCAGCGTTTTTGATGGAATCAGATTTGACTTTATTGGTCTGAGCATTTTTCATTCCGTCAGTAGCTGCCCGAGCCAGAGCTTTTTTAGCCACTTGGGTTCCGATTAGTTTTCCTGCTTCGACGTCACTGCTCACACTTATTCCGGCAAGTACCAAGGATTCCAGGTGCTCATCTGCAATTTTTGCCAGAAATTCTTTTTCCAATGGAAACATGGCTGAGAGAATATCTCTTGACGAAATCGCAACAACTGCTCCATCGGAAGGGTAAGAGTTCAGGCCATTGGCTTCATAAGCAGATTTGATTTGTGGATCGAGTTCATAGGGAGCAGGACGACCATATTTCTCCTTGTAATGCCAAGCCATAATCAATCCATCGTATTGAGCAACGCTTAAGTATGCCAACATTCGGCTGGTATAGGGAGGATGTGAATAGGGGAAAAGCGGATATTGATCCGGCTTAGTGGGATCAGGTGCCGGATAGGTACCATCTGCATTGGGAGCCGGGATTAGGTTATACTTGGTTGCTAATTCCAGCGCAATTTCATTCCAACGGAGCAATGGATTATTTGTCCAGTAGTTAACCGCATCTTTTTGATCAGAAGTTGCCTTGGCTATTTTAGCTTTTGCATCCCGAAGTTCCTGATTGAGAGCAGGAGATCCTACAGCCGAAGGCTGAGAAACAGCTACCTCTTCATTGCTTGTGAACAAAATCAGGTTCCATTCACCTGCCTTTTCGTCCAACTCAGCAAATTCATAACCGGTGTATTCAAGCTCGGTGGGCAATTCTTCCATACAGGAATAGCTCAAAGAACTAAGAGAAATCACCACAAACAGATATCTCAATTGTTTTTTCATATTGATTAAGATTTTAGAAGGCATTGAACTGATAGGTCAATCCCAGACCATAACCTGAAAATTGCCCCATGTTTCTGCCGGAGAACATATGATTGTAATAAGCGAGGACACCCAGGCCCTTCACATTCTTAAAATAATATTGGGCAAATCCTTCTACTCTGTCAAAGTCGATTTTGTTTGTTGGCTGAGGAGCATTGTAGGTGCGGATATCATCCCCTGAAGCACAGCGAAGAGAGGTAAGACTTGCTTCAACACGAAGTTTTTTCTGAAAAAGCCAGGAACCAATAGACGCTTGCGCCTGAAGCGCATCGGGCACATCCATAGTTGAAGTGTAGTATGCACCATCTTCATAATAGAAATCTCTTTCTGCCTCAGTTGCTCCTCGATGGAGGTAGGCCCCGGAAATTCTGAAGTAGGGCCCTTTGTCCAATTCATACATTCCAATGGCCCTTAATCCAAGTTCATTGGCTCCGAAACCTAAACTAAAAGGCAGATAATCTGACAGATAATTGGAAGCCGGTGTACTGAAAGACAGGTTGGAGAAGACCTTAAGCTTTCCCTTACCCGTTGTATAATCTAACAGTTGCGCTTTCAGCGAAACACTAAAATCCTGGAGTCCTTCCACTCCGGCCATTTGTCCTCCACTCGCCGAAGTTTTTATATAAGGGAGACTGACTATTACGTTGATTTTGTCAGTAATCCCACCAACGATCATCGGCATGATGATTTTGCGGTTAAAAGTGCCAACGTTTTGATTCGTTCGGAGGTAAGTTCCTTCCCAATATTTTTCCCAATTGGTATCTTCATACACTACAGCGACGCAGATATCACCTTTCGGCATCATCAATCCGTCAAGAGGAGTTTGGGCAAAAGTTAAGATAGATATGCCCATGCCCACCAATAGGAGGCCTAGAAATTTAAGTTTTAAGTTCATTTGAAATTTTTTAAATAGAGATCTCTTGAAATCCTTCTTTCTAGGCAAATCAAAAAATAGCCTTGATTGGCTCAAAGCATGATCTTTTTATGAATTGTGAAGTGGAAGGAGATTGATCAAACAAACACTGCACAGCAATTGTAAAATGCTTCTGCGCAGATAGTTAAATCAAGAAAATAATGGAATTAAGCCTCTTGAGGAGGCGGAGAATCAAGTTGAAAAAAAGGACTCATGTAAGTTGAAAAAATAAACCCAATCTTATCTTCATTAGCTATAGCAGCAGGCTTTTCAAGGGCATACAATTCTGGTTGGATGTAATCCTTGATAAAGGTTTTTGCTAATGATTTTCCGTTTTGATCCTGCGGAATCTCGTCTTCAGTCAAAGAAGAAATCCACTTCTTGACAGTACTATCTAAAATTCCACGGGCAGTATCTGCCACGTAAACTAATTGAAGTGTATCATTCTGATATCGTTGTTTGATCGCACGAAAGTATTTCCCATCTTTTTCAAATCGGGTATTAGTAGGCTGGAATTCTTCCTGGTTGTTCATGTAAGGCGCCGAGAGGGGAATCTCCAAAAGTCTTTCTTCTAAATTGCCTTGAGTCAAACTATAAATCTGATCTGCCCATTGATTTTCCAAATGATAATCAAAGGAGAAATAGAAAGCATAGTAGCCAAAATGATAGATGGCAAAACAAGCAAAGAGAAATATGGCGAGCGCTTTCTTCAAGTCAAAATTTTATGAAACTGAAAATAAGACTTTTAATAACCCAAATCATAATTTCGCTTGTATTTTTTAGAAAATCCTCAACTTAAAGAACTTACTTTTAAAGAATGACCAATTATTTGTCAAGTATTAATTCCAAAATCAAAATAAATGTTGCAAAAATCAGGCAAACAGCCCCATAGATCCTGATGACTTTGATCCGATTGAATCGATCCAAAAACCACAAAACCAAAACCGGTTTGAAAAGCCCGACAAATAGACAGAAAAGGCTAATTCCCAAAAGAATTTTAAAAAACATTTGTAAAGCAAGTAGCATGGGGCAAAACTGAGCAAATAAAAGTAAATTATTTCTATTAAAGAACTTTTATCAAAATTACTAATGCCAAATTTATTTTCACATTTAAATCAGAATGGAGACTTAACAATCAGTACCATACTACTATTTTGGAAATAGGTTTTTGCCAAATTGTAAATCATCAAGATTACTCCCTTCATACAAATCGTTGATTGGAACTATAAAAAATAATTCATTGCTTCTGACTGCCCTTTTAAAATAACTGTTCTCCTGGCCTTTGAGTGACACCTTGAAATTTTCATAAGAAAGTTCCAATAATTTGTCCCAAAACCTCCAATCAGTATTCAGTCTCAGGTCATTCATAGCATCCAAAGCTAGCACCTTTTCCATTTGATCTTCTTGTGTCAAGTGATGTGAATAGACTGAATGGAAATAATAATCTTCATTAAAGTTAGGGGGAAGGGATATGGTGCCTCCAGTTTTACCAAAAGGAAAAAATTCAGTTTTCACATGATGATTCGAGTATAAGAACAATTCCCCATTTCTGATGTCTGCGTTTTTCAGCGCTTGCAGTGTTGCTACGGTTGAAAATTGGTGGTCAGAATGGCTATCCATTTGGGGATGGGGTAAGACAATTATATCAGGTTGATAGGTTTTTAAAACAAACTGAAGATTTTCAACCAACGAATTCCAATTTGATGTCCCCGTCAAGGAGTCTTTTAAATAAGAAATATTGAAATATCTAAAAGTGCCTAAGAAGTCAGTATTCAGAATTGGAGACAAAACAGGAACTGGATTTTTATCATACATTTCCTCAATGGTACCATCAAAATACCCCAGATTAAGTATATTATTCTGATTTAATCCAGCCATCAGCGGAACAGCTATGCTATTAACTGTTCTAATCTGTCCCTTCTTCAGACTGTGCCGAAGACTATCTGAGAACAATTCATCGTAATGCATATGACCATTCTCTCCGGCGGTTATAGTCAGAACAAACGAATCAGGGAATTTACTGAACAAACCAAAAGCAGCTATTTCCGCATCATCCGGATGGGGAGAAATGACAAGTATTTTGGATTCAGGTTTTAATGAGTTAGAAAACGAAATCAACTCAACGTCAGATTCCAATATTTCCAAAAATTCACCTTTAAGCTCAATTTGGTTTACATCTTCTTTGAGTAATGAACTGATATTTACATACCTGTTACCTGAGCCGCCGTATTCAAAAAAATCAATTACTTTCTCGTATTTGGAATTGATTTCAATTTGCGGAACAAAGAAGTTTCCCAAAAAAGTGGATTTAATTTTTACTTTAAGAAAGGCAGTTTTATTCTTTCCTAAATCAGCAGGCAATACTATGTTACCTTCAATTAATTTAAGATTAGCAACATCCGCATTTTTTAAATTGTAGTGGTAATCTCCAGATACATCATATTCGAAAATTTCACTTCTTTTGATTTTTAACAAAAAAACAAAAGAAATGAGCAGTATCACTGCTAGGCTAAATAAGGGTAAAAAAAGCTTTTTTTTCATCTCTGGTTGGTTTTAGAAAAATATTAAAAAAGAATTTCGCTATAAATTAATTGCAGTTAATTTCCCAAAGTATTTGAACATGTAGCGCTACCAATGTGTAGTATGACTTTTTCGGTTAATTTTTTTGGTGCCACTAAATTGAACCCGTCTACTATGGGTCACTAATCTTGGTAGAAGTAGCCTATTTAAAAAAGAGAATTACTAAATCTTTCGATTTATAAATAATAATATTAAACTTAGTTTTTTCATAATTATTTTCCAAATAACATTTAGACTCATTTTAATTAGAGAGGCTAACTTCCTGAATAATAATGAAATGGGAAAATGAAAGAATAATAGCATAGAGCAGAGACGAAAAAAAGCTATTCGGAATTCGGCATGGACTTATTATGAGTCAATAAAAAAAAATAAACTGAATATACGCTTCTTTGCCAATAGGAGAATTTTCTTTAATCAACGGATTGGAAGACCGATGACCGAAGACCTAAGAAACCCAAAATCAAACGTTCTTCTGGATTTTCAATCGTTTTAACAAGCTAGTTACAAGATTGCGGACATACATAAAAATGATTCTTTTCAAGCAATAAACCATGATTATAGTTATTGATAGGAAAATCAGAATCGAAAAGAAACCTAATTATTTAATAAAACAGCTTCATATCTTTTTCGATTAATTTCAAAATCAGAATTTAGCTTATAAAGATCAGTCTAACTGTCCCATAGATCCTGATGAGTTCGACCCGATTAAATCAATCCAAAAATCACAACCGATTTGAAAAGCCCGATAAAAAGACAAAAAGGGCCTATTCCCAATAGAATCTGAAAAAACAGATCTAAAGCTAGTAGCATGGGATAAAACAAAAAAAGGAACAGCCATGCTGTTCCTTTTTTCTTTATACGTTAGTAATTATGATTTCTTACGCTTGATTTCTTTCATTTCGTAACCTTCAATAGTATCACCGATTTCGATGTTGTTGAAGTTTTTGATAGAAATACCGCATTCGTATCCAGCTTTCACTTCAGACACATCGTCTTTGAATCGCTTCAGTTGGTCGACATCACCATCGTGAATTACTATACCGTCCCGAATAACTCTAATCTTATTCTTGCGAGTTACAAATCCATCTGTCACGTAACTACCTGCAACGGTACCAACTTTAGTGATTTTGAATACTTCACGAACCTGGATGTTACCAGTAATGATTTCTTCAAACTCAGGCTCGAGCATACCCTCGATTGCATCCTTGATTTGGTTAATTGCATCGTAGATGATTGAGTAATGTCGGATTTCGATTTCTTCCTGCTCCGCAAGTTTCTTCGCATTTGCTGAAGGTCTCACTTGGAATCCGAGGATAATCGCATCCGATGCGGAAGCAAGCAATACATCAGATTCGGAGATTTGGCCAACACCTTTGTGAATGATTGACACCTTAACCGCATCTTTTGAAAGCTTCAGTAATGAATCTGAAAGTGCCTCCACTGAACCATCGACATCACCTTTGATAATAATGTTAAGCTCTTTAAAGCTCCCAATCGCCAATCGACGTCCGATTTCATCTAATGTAATATGCTTCTTGGTTCGGATGCTTTGCTCTCTTTGGATCTGCTCCCTTGAGTTAGCAATTTCTCTTGCCTCTCTCTCAGTGTCATAAACTTTGATCAAATCACCAGCTTGAGGAGCTCCGCTAAGACCTAACACCTGAACTGGTGTAGATGGTCCAGCTTCTTTTAGTTTCTTGCCTTTATGGTCAAACATCGCCTTCACACGTCCATAATGCTTACCAGCAAGTATGATATCTCCTACTTTCAATGTTCCTGTCTGAACCATAATCGTAGAAACGTAGCCACGACCCTTGTCAAGGGATGCTTCCACCACTGTTCCTGCTGCATTTCTGTTTGGATTTGCCTTCAATTCAAGGATTTCAGCTTCAAGGAGAACTTTTTCCAAAAGCTCATCAATTCCCTGTCCTGTTTTTGCCGAAATATCCTGAGACTGATATTTACCTCCCCAGTCTTCAACTAAGAGATTCATACCGGCAAGCTCTTCCTTGATTTTTTCAGGCCTCGAATTTGGTTTGTCCACCTTATTGATAGCGAAAATCATCGGTACACCACCTAGTTGAGCATGATTGATGGCTTCTTTTGTTTGAGGCATGATACTATCATCCGCTGCAATCACAATAATTGCAATATCTGTGATTTTAGCCCCTCTTGCTCTCATTGCGGTAAAGGCTTCGTGACCAGGAGTATCCAGGAATGCGATTTTATGCCCAGTCTTAGTCGTTACGTTGTAAGCACCAATGTGCTGGGTTATACCACCCGCTTCACCGGCTGTTACTTTTGCTGTTCTTATATAATCCAATAAGGAAGTTTTACCGTGATCTACGTGACCCATGATGGTTACGATTGGTGCTCTTTCGATCAAATCTTCCTCAGCATCTGGTGCTTCCGGAACGATATCATCTTCGATTGACTTGGTGAATTCAACTTCATAACCAAACTCATCTGCAATGATTGTAATTGCCTCAGCATCCAATCTCTGGTTGATCGAAACGAACATTCCAAGAGACATACAAGTGGAAATTACTTGATTGACAGAAACATCCAGCAAGGAGGCCAAATCGTTAGCTGAGATGAACTCAGTTACCTTAAGAATTTTAGTTTCTTCTCCTTCGATTTCGGTATCCCGATCCCGATCCGCTTTTTTATCTCTTCGAGTTTTATTTTTTCCGGCTCCTGATTTTGATCCTCCACTCTGCAGTCTTGCGAGAGTCTGCTTTATCTGATCCTGAATCTCTTTCTGAGTAGGCTCTGCTTTTATAATTCTACTTTGCGCAGGTCGAGGCTGATTACCCCCTGTCCTTTGACCACCACCTTGACCCTGCACTCCTATTTGTCCTGGTCTTGGTTGAGCAAGCCGAGGAGGACCAGAAGAAGCAGGAGGTGTACCCGGTTTATCAATACGCTTTCGAGGACGCTTTTTTTCTCTTCCTTTTTCGTCTGAAGAAGCAACTGGCCCACCTTTCTTTTTAGATCGATCAACAGGAAGTTCAATTTTACCCAGAACTGTTAATCCTTTCAGTGAATCGGCTTTTGCTGAAATCAGTTGATTTTCCACTGGCACCACGACTTCTGTAGGCTTCAGAACCTCCGGCTTTACTTGGGGAGCTGGTGGAGCCTGAATTACCGGAGGCTTAACCTGTGGTTTTTGAGGAACCGGAGCTGGTCTTTGCTCTGGTCTTGGGTGTTGCGGTCTCGGTTCGGCAGATTTTTGGTGATTTGAATGCTGCGGTCTCTGACCTTGCGGATGATTTTGACCTGGCCTTTGATGCGCATGCCTAGGGGCAGGGGCTGGGGCAGGTTTTTTGCTTAGGTCTATTTTACCCAGTACTTTAATCCCTTCAAGTTTCGGGGATTCAGAAGATACTTTTTCAGGTTCCGGTGTCGGCATCGGAACTGGAGCAGGAGCTGGGGCCGAAGTCGGAGTTTGTACAGGTGCAGCAACAACAACTGCCGGCTCAGGCTTAGGCTTAGGCTCGACCTTTGCCTGAATCACAGGCTCGGGAGCTTTTTCTTGCTTAGGCACTTCCGGCTCGAGGAAAATTGGCTCATGGCGCTTCCCTATTGAGAGGTGGGAAGCCTCTTCCTTGTCGAGGGCAGAAGATTTGAATTCCTTCTCAAGCATGGCAACTTGCTCCATACTGATCTTGGAGTTCGGATTATTCTCCACCTCAAAGCCTTTTTTAGCCATAGACTCCACGATGGTTGCCGTCCCCACGTTGAGTTTTCTGGCTATTTGGCCTAATCGTATCATTTTATCTTCTGACATAAGCAAAAACCTCTTTCGAAATCTTAAGTAAAATTAGGGTATTTTTCGGGGGTATTCTCCCGATTTATTGATCAAATTCTTGTCTGAGTATTCTAAATATTTCATCAATCGTCTCTTCCTCCAGCTCAGTTCTGCGAGTAAGGTCTTCTTTGGTCAGAGTTAATACGCTTTTGGCAGTATCCAAACCTGTTTTTTTCAATTCATCTATGATCCACTTGTCTATCTCGTCAGAGAATTCATTCAGATCCACATCCTCTTCTTCGTTTTCATTGAGCTCTCTGAAAACATCAATTTCATAACCCACCAATCTGCTGGCCAATTTAATATTGAAACCACCTTTTCCGATTGCCAATGAAACCTGATCAGGTTTTAAGAAGACTGAAATACGCTTTGTCTCTTTATTAACTACCAGGGAGGAAACTTTTGCAGGGCTTAATGCTCTAGACACATACAATTCCAGGTTGTCTGTAAAATTGATAACGTCAATATTCTCGTTCTGCAATTCACGAACTACTGCGTGAATTCTGGAGCCTTTCATTCCTACACAAGCACCTACCGGATCGATTCGATCGTCGTAAGATTCTACCGCTACTTTTGCTCTTTCGCCAGGCTCTCTTACAATCTTCACGATTGTAATCAATCCATCGTATACTTCAGGCACTTCGTTTTCGAAGAGTCTTTCAAGAAATACAGGAGAAGTTCTTGACAAGATGATTTTGGGATTACCATTCATCATATCAACTCGATGTACGATTGCCTTTACAGAGTCCCCTTTTCTAAACCTGTCTTTTGAAATTTGCTCAATTTTTGGTAAAATTAGTTCATTTCCTTCACTGTCCATCAAAAGGATTTCTCTTCCAAGAATCTGATAAACTTCTGCACTGACAATTTCGCCAACTTGCTCCTCGTATTTGTTATATAGAATATCTTTTTCAAGATCCTTTATTCTTTGAATCAAAGTTTGACGAGCCATTTGTACGGCTCTCCTTCCAAACTCTTCTAATTCTATCTTCTCGTAAACTTCCTCCCCTACCTCAAAATCAGGCTCTATTTTTTGGGCCTCAGACAAGCTAATTTTATCAAAATCCCAGATATCTTCAGAATTGTCGTCTACGATTTCCCTAATTCGGAAAATCTCAAGGTCACCTTTATCCGCGTTAATGGTCACATCGAAGTTTTCGTCTGTTTCAAACTTCTTGCGAATCATCGCTCTGAACACATCTTCCAAGATACGGATCATGGTCGGGCGATCCACATTTTTAGATCTCGCAAACTCTGCGAAGGATTCTATTAAGACTTTGGCATCCATTTGAGTTATTTAAAAGATACTTGTACAACTGATTTCTTCACTTCTTCAAAAGGAATCGTTAATTCCTCTTCTGTGGCTTTTTTGCCTTTTTCTTTTATTTTAATAAGCATTTTAATGCCGGCATCATCAACTTCAAGCAATTTTCCTACTACCTCTTTGTCAGAAGAGAGGTTCACTTTGAGTTCTCTTCCAATATTCTTCAAATATTGCCTCTTACTGCTTAGAGGATAATCTATTCCTGGCGAAGACACCTCGATGTTGTATGCCTCGGGCATAATTTCCTTTTCTTCAAGTTCTCCAGAAACTAATCTGCTTATTCTGGCGCACGTTTGAATGGTCACACCCTGATCAGAATCTATTAATAGATTTAATAGTGTTTTGCCGCTTTTTTCAACCATCTTCACCTCCACGATGAAGTGATTTTCATCCGGAAGGTGCTTCTCTACAATCTCTTCGATAGTACGTTTCAATTCAGACATAATTTGTATAATGAAAGAGGGGACGTGGTGTCCCCTCAGAAACTTTTCGAATACGCGACAAAGGTAAAATAATTTTACAGTAAAAACAATCAGGGCTGAGTCTCAAGCCACTTAGAAATCATCAGATTTTTTTTTGAATAACCAATTTGGCAAAACTAATTATTCTGGATTGCCTAATTCCAATCCTTTTCAAAAAATATCGGGTTTCCCTCCGATTTCTCCCATTAAGATAATAATTTTGCCTACCCTCATCTAATATGAGGGCATGGCGTAGTATATTAAATTCTCAACTCCATTACAGGCAAACCAATCAAGAAAAATGGGATTATTTGATTTTTTTTCAAGTGATATAGCAATCGATCTAGGAACAGCAAATACACTAATCATTCATAAGGACAAAATTGTGGTAGATGAACCGTCCATCATTGCAATCGACAAGACCAACAACCGGGTACTGGCAGTTGGGCGAGAAGCAATGAATATGCACGAGAAAACTCACGAAAACATTAAGACAATTCGACCCTTGAAGGATGGTGTAATTGCAGATTTCTACGCCGCTGAGCAAATGATCCGAGGGTTGATAAAAATGATTCCCGGTCAGAAAAAAGGCTTGTTTCCGCAATCACACCGCATGGTGATTTGTATTCCTTCGGGAATCACAGAAGTAGAAAAAAGAGCTGTTCGCGACTCCGCAGAGCATGCCGGTGCCAAGGAAGTTTATATGATTTATGAACCAATTGCTGCTGCAATTGGTATTGGAATTGACATCGAAAAGCCAATGGGATCCATGATCGTGGACATCGGAGGTGGTACAACTGAAATTGCTTTGATCGCCCTCTCGGGAATTGTTGCAGATCAATCTATTCGTGTGGCTGGTGATACGTTCACCAAAGATATTCTTGACTACATGCGTCGTCAGCACAACTTACTCATTGGCGAAAGATCTGCTGAGAAGGTTAAAATTGCAATCGGATCTGCATTGACAGAACTTGACGATGCTCCGGATGATTATGAAATTCGAGGTAGGGATTTGATGACAGGTATTCCAAAAGTTATCAAAGTTTCTTATTCTGAAATTGCCTTTGCCTTGGATAAATCAGTTTCAAAAATTGAGGAAGCAGTCTTGAAAGCTTTGGAAATAGCTCCTCCGGAACTTTCAGCAGATATTTATGATAATGGAATTCATCTCACCGGTGGTGGTGCACTGCTAAAAGGACTTGACAAAAGATTACATCAAAAGACAAAGCTTCCTATCCATATCGCAGAAGACCCATTAAGAGCTGTGGTAAGAGGCACTGGAACTGCACTTAAAAATATACAGAACTTCCGTACCGTATTGATGACTTAAAACCTGAATGCTACGCATCCTTCAATTTCTTTACAGCCTAAGGTCTTTTCTATTATTTGTTTTGCTGGAAGTTTTGGCAATCGGATTAATTGTCTCTAATAATTCTCCTCAAGGTGCCGCGTTTTTCAATAGTTCAAATGCTCTAACAGGATCTGTTCTGAAAACACGCTCCGATATTTTGGATTTCTTTTCATTTGCTCAGGCCAATGAAACACTTATAAAAGAAAATGCACTTCTACTCGAGCAGATAAAAGCTCTGACGCAGGAACCAGATAATTTGCCTATTCCATTAGATTCAGCTTTTGAAGCCCAATTCAAATTCACCGGAGCGAGGGTATTCAGCAATTCCTTGCGTTTTGCTCAGAACCATCTAACTCTTAATAAGGGCACCAGGGACGGAGTCAAGCCCGGAATGGGAATCTTTAATCAAGACGGAATAGTCGGGCGAGTAAAAACAGTTTCCAAGAATTATTCAGTTGCTATTTCCCTTTTAAATACCGGATTGCTGGTTTCTTCCAAAATCAAATCAACCGAGAATTTTGGTTCGGTCAACTGGGATGGAAAGAGCTCTAGACAAGCCAAAATGCTCTATGTTCCAAGACATGTCAGAGCTCAGGCAGGCGACACAATTGTAACATCGGGTTTCAATGCCGTATTTCCTGAAGGAATTCGAATTGGAATTATCTCACATGTCAAACAGGGAGATGATGCAAACTACCTGGATATCCTGATTGATCTGAGTACCGATTTCAGCAGAGTAAATTATGTGTATTTGGTAGAAAACACCCAAATAGTAGAACTTGACTCACTTTATATAAAATCTGAGGTAGTTAATGAATTTTAAAAATTTTATCTCCTATACCTTACTTCTTTTATTCCTTGGTCTGATTCAGATTATTTTTCTGAAGAATCTGGC
Source organism: Algoriphagus sp. (assembly GCA_044373795.1). GTDB lineage: Bacteria > Bacteroidota > Bacteroidia > Cytophagales > Cyclobacteriaceae > Algoriphagus. Next base: position 13,829 of record JBILPR010000024.1, read on the forward strand.
CCTCTTTGGTGTGGCTTTTTGCTTTCTCTACCTACTTGGAATTTTGAATTTACCCATCACAATTTCCCACGTTCCTTTGATTTTGATAAGTTTTGGATTGGGGCTATTAGTTGATGTTTTCTATGACACAATTGGAATGCACGCTGCATCCGCGACTCTTTTGAGTTTTTTGAGACCCTATTGGTTACATGCGATCAGCCCAACAGGTGGGTATGATGATTCAGCTAAACCGAACCTACCGGAAATGGGGATTGTCTGGTACATGAGTTACTCATTACCGTTGACATTTGCTTTTTCTTTGGTGTTTTTCACCGCTGACCAATGGGGCACAGAAGGCTTTTTTGGAGTGCTCTTCAAAAGCTTTTTATCCTCAATTTTTACAGTCGTATTGGCTACAATTGTACAATTATTGTTCTTCAACCGCAGGAGAGAAATCAGATGAACGACCAAAGACCTGTAGTCATTATTATCTTCATTTTCCTGGTAGGTTTGGTTCTTTTGACCAAGCTGTTTTTAATCCAAGTGGTAGATGACAGCTTTACAAAAAAAGCCGAGAGAAATGCTATCCAACGAGTGGTAGATCACCCTTATCGAGGACTGGTCTATGATCGAACAGGAAAATTGTTGGTTTACAACAACCCTATTTTTGATTTGATGCTGGTTCCCAAGGAATTCCAAGTTGGTGATACAACTCGATTCATGGAGATTTTTGACATCACCAAAGAGCAACTTATCGAATCCTACACGGCTGCGAGAAAATATTCCTATGTAAAGCCGTCCCCGTTGATCAAGCAAATCTCAACAACAGATTTTGCAAGGATTCAAGATTATTTGATCGATTATCCTGGACTTTTCATCATGACCAGAGCAGTAAGATCTTACCCGCTTCCGATTGCATCGCATGCTATGGGATATATAGGTGAAATCAATGCTGGCCAACTCGAGCGGGATACCGCAAAGTATTACGTCCAAGGTGATTATGTAGGGCTTAGTGGAATAGAGCGTTTCTACGAAAAAGAACTTCGCGGAGTAAAAGGTGTCAAATATAAAATGGTCAATGTTCGCGGGGTGGATAAGGGGCCGTTCAAAGATGGTGAATATGATACTGCCTCAATAGCCGGAAGTAACATCACTTCGACGATTCATTTGGAGCTTCAGCGCTATGGTGAAATGCTCATGAATGGAAAGCGCGGATCCGTGGTTGCAATCGAGCCGAAAACCGGTGAAATTCTGGCAATGATTTCAGCGCCTTATTATGACCCCAACAGCTTGACCGGAGCCGATTTCAGTAAAAATTACCGGGCCCTGAATTCCGATGAAAGTAAGCCGCTCTTCAATCGCCCAATCATGGCTACTTATCCTCCCGGTTCAATTTTTAAAATCGTTCAAAGTTTGATCGGACTTCAGGATGGAATTCTCACTCCCGAGACAACTTTTGCTTGTAACAAATCATTGGTGGCCTGTCACAATCACCCCTCACCATCGGATCTTTTTGGCGCAATTCGGAATTCATGTAATCCTTATTTTCATCAGGCTTACAGACAGATTATAAACCGCGAGATCTCTAGCAATACCTTTGAAGACACAAAAATCGGCCTGAATGACTGGCGAGAAAAAGTCTTGAAATTTGGACTGGGAAGTCCCCTGGGTGTAGATATGACCAATGAAAAAGGTGGCTCTATTCCTTCGAGCAAACTTTACGATAAGGTTTATGGTGAAGGTCACTGGAAGTATTCGACCATCTATTCTCTTTCCATAGGGCAGGGAGAAATGTTGGTGACACCTCTCCAAATGGCAAATCTTGCGGCGATTTTTGCAAACAAAGGATACTACTTCACCCCTCATCTGGTCAAATCAATCGAGGGCAATCCTAATCAAATTCCAATTCAATACAGAACCAAACATAGTGTGGGAATAGATGCTCATCATTTTGATTTGATCCAAAATGCCATGGCTGAAGCCCTTTATGGAACGGCCAATCGGGCAGTTATCCAGGATTTGGTAATTGCCGGAAAAACAGGTACCGCTCAAAATCCACACGGGGAAGATCACTCAGTATTTGTTGCATTTGCACCCAAAGAGAATCCCACAATTGCAATTGCTGTGTATGTAGAAAATGCCGGCTGGGGCGGAAGAGCAGCCGCGAGTACGGCATCGCTTATGATCGAAAAATACATCAAAGGGGAAATTTCACGTCCCGCTCTTCAGGAATATGTTTTGGCTGGTAATTTCATTTATTAATGAAGGAAACTGATATCCATATTGAGCGAGTAGACTGGATTGCAGTTCTGGTATACTTTACTTTAGTGATGATTGGCTGGTTCAATATTTATGCAGCTGTTTATGATGGCCAAGCAGAAAAAAGCATTTTCGATTTTTCCATTAATTCCGGGAAACAACTAGTCTGGATCGGTACTGCCATAGGGATAATTATCGTAATCATGGCGGCTGATTACCGCCTCTATGAGAATCTATCCATCATTCTTTATTTGTTTTTTATTGCGTTGCTGATTGTCACTCCATTCCTGGGAAAGGAAGTAAATGGTCAGATTCTTTCGATAGGATTTGGTGATTTTCGCATCCAACCAGGAGAATTTGCGAAGTTTGCCACTGCATTAGCACTTGCAAAATTTATGGAAAGGCCAACTTTTGACCTTTCTAAAACCAAATATCAGCTACAGGCATTTACGGTTTTATTTATACCGGTTGCCTTGATTCTTTTGCAACCAGACACTGGTACAGCTATGGTTTATTTTTCAATGTTGGTCATGTTCTACCGTGAGGGTTTACCACAATCCTATTTTGTACTGGGATTTGGGTTCATCGCCCTTACTCTGATGGCTTTGGGAATTGAAAACAATTTCTATTTGGCGCTTGGAATTGCTGCAGTTATAGCAATTCTGATTTTCATCGGTAAAAGATCCTTGCAAAAAATCCTCGTCTTCAGCTCAATTGGAATTGCCCTGATCACTTATACCTATAGCATCGACTTTGTAGTATCAAAGCTGCCGGAACATCAGCGAAATCGCATCATGGTCCTTTTCAATCCGGATATTGATCCTCTTGGTGTAGGCTGGAATGTCACTCAATCAAAAATTGCGATCGGTTCGGGGGGATTTACAGGAAAAGGATATCTGGAAGGGACGCAAACCAAATTTGACTTTGTCCCTGAGCAGCATACCGATTTTATTTTCTGTACTCTTGGGGAAGAATTTGGCTGGATCGGAAGTCTGGTAGTTATTGCTCTTTTCGTGACTTTGCTTTACCGGCTAGTGATAATGGCGGAAAGGCAAAAAACCAGATTCGCGAGAATCTATGGGTATTGTGCGATTTCAATTTTGCTTTTTCACTTCATGATCAACATCGCCATGACCATCGGATTGTTTCCGGTAGTAGGTATTCCGCTTCCGTTTTTCAGTTATGGGGGATCTTCCCTTTGGTCTTTTACCATTTTGCTTTTCATCTTTATCAAAATGGATTCTTCCAGAGCAATGCAATTGGGCAGAATCAGTTAAGATTCAAGCAATTTATTAAGCCAATATTGTTTTTTGGGAGCCCTGTTTGCAATTGCAAAGGGAGTGTGGAAAAAATGAGCCTTTAAAAAATTGATTTGAAGATTTTTCCAATCCTCATCCGTCTGGATCACCTTCATAAATTTGAACTCCTTGTATAACCGTTGACTGATTTCAGGATAATCATCTCTTCCTAAATAATCCAGATCCGCATCACAAATGATCTTCTGCAATTCATTCTTTGGAGTTTGGGGGATTTTGGTAGACAAAACTAGCCCTGTCACTTCTTCTATTTGCGCAGCCTTCATGCCAAGCTTTAGCATCAATTCAGAAGCCATTCTTGCTCCTACTTCTTCGTGATTTGCGGAACCTTTCAAAAAACCCATATCGTGAACTATCGCACCAATTCTAAGGAGAAATCTCTCCTCCTCCCCTAAATTCAGCCTTCGAATGTATTGTTCACAGACATCCAAAACATCCATTGTGTGTTCTATACCATGATAGGTAAGGTGTTCCGGCAAGTCTGCCTTCAGTTTATTTAGTACATATTTTCTGAGCGAGAGGTATCCTTTCATGAAATAGATTCAGAGTCTATATATTCAAAATGGGTGTATTTAAAGGATCAAAAACTATAAACTCAAACACCAGACCAATGTTATAAGATATGGGTGGAATAGAATTGTTGATATGCTTGAACTTTTGCAAATTGGTAAAGCAATGGGATGTAAACTTGATCTCCAGATTTATCAGACGAGTCTTTTTCGGCCAAATTCAATTGCTTTTGATCAGCTTTAAAAACTCTCATTAAAAATAGTCTGCACCGGAAAACAGAATTGACAGAAGGATTAACCGCCGGATTGATTCCTGCATCTTCAAAGGAAACGTCCTTCAGCACGCGAGATTTTCTACTCATTGATTAATAAGGGCTTTCAAAAAAGTACTATTCTTTATTCAAGATAAAGGGTGAATTGAGCATTTCCTATGATTCCAAAATTTTTAGTAGGAAAAAAACAAAAAAAGGCAAAAATATTTGCCCTTTTAATTTTGTGATTGAGTAAGCTACTCAGTCCGCAAAACGCCTGTAGATCAATTGAAGAAATTCAAGCACGGCTTCAGAGTCCGTATTCCAGCCAAGTTCAGCCACGTATCTGGTATTCACCAAATTGATCGCCTCATCAAAGGAGTGGGAGCCATCAATAGATTTAAGCGCGTGGCGCAGGAGGTCGGCATTTCCGTCAAAAAGCTCCTTGGTAAACATGAACCGCTGATTGATCGCAAGACTTTCGGAAAGCTCTCCGATCGCTCCGCCTTTCATACCCTTGTAGGACTCAGTCGCAAACTTGGATTTGAGCTCCTTAGGATCAAGCTTTCCGGATGTCCCGGTACTTTTCATAGGTGGGGTGTCGATTGTTTCGCGGACTTGTTCTTTTAAAACAGCTACGGGTTCTGAAATTTCTTTAACACCGGGGATTGGTTTTTCTTCTATTTTCTCAAAAAATGAAGCTTTTGTCTCTGACTCTTTAACTCCCCCAGTTGGCTTCTCATCCTCACCTGTTTTTTCTAAATATATATCTAGATTGAAAGGCAATATGTCCCCAAAAGTCGCCAGAAGTAAATTGACTGACTCAAGAGAGTCTTTAATCACTTGAAAGTTTGCAGAAATTGCTTTCGTATAGGCCGAATCATCGTGACCAAATCCAGCTTTATCGATCAAAAAAGTAACAACCTTGTCATGCCACTTATAATACTTTCTGTTTTCCCGCAGGTATTCATTGACTTTTCCCGAAGGGGCTCTTGAAACCTCGCTTTGATAATAGCCCACAGGATTGGTTGCCAACTTTATAGACTGAACGACAGCTGACTCCAATAAAGGCTGAAGATGTGAGCGTTCAACTTTAATTCTTCGGGAAAGTACATTCATGAATTGCGTCAACGCTTCATGTACCGCCACATCCCGGTAATCGAAAAACGGGTTACTTTTCAGCTTGCCCAATTCGTCCTGCCAAAGCTCAAATAACCGTTTGATCACAAAGAAATTTGCCTGAGTACTGTTCGTGAGCTGGACGATATCTTGCCCCGTCATAAATTGCCTGGAGGAGAAAAACTTATCGCAAACCCTAGCTGCGTAATCCTTGGCGTATTTTTCTAAATAATTGCTGTTAATTTGAACTGTCATTGAGGAGTGATGTTTATAAAATTCAACGAACAAATGTCCCGAATCGTCATTCAAAATCTATTTAATCGCACAATTAATTCGGATGTCGATGATCGTAAAGTTATCGAATTAATTCATGAAAATGGTGTTGACTGGATGCATGCTTGCGGTAAAAAAGGACGCTGTACGACTTGCAAAATCATTGTCATCCAAGGCGGAGAAAACCTAATACCTTTGAACGAACGCGAGTTGGTCTTTGTAGCCCAAGGCAGACTTTATCCCGGCGAAAGGCTTGCATGTCAGGCAATTCTTCACGCCGGAGAAATTCGGATAAAAGTCGCCGAAATCAATAAATTTCCACACATCCAATACAGTGAATAAGGCATGTTTGTAGAACCATCCGGTGGTAGTCACAAATCTTCTGAACGAAAAGGTCAGATCGAGGTGATCTGTGGATCTATGTTTTCGGGCAAAACCGAAGAGCTGATCAGACGTCTCCATCGAGCCAGAATTGCCCGTCAAAAAGTGGAAATTTTTAAACCCGCAGTGGACCAGCGATACCATGAAATGGACGTTGTCTCTCACAATGAAAATTCGATCCGCTCCACCCCGGTGAATTTTGCAGAAGATATTTTATTGCTAAGCGGAGACTGCGATGTGGTAGGAATCGATGAAGTTCAGTTTTTTGATGATCAGATAGTAGTGGTCGCTCAAAAACTGGCAAATCAGGGAAAGAGAGTGATCATGGCCGGATTGGATATGGATTTCGAAGGTAAACCATTTGAACCTATGCCCCGACTAATGGCGGTTGCGGAATATGTAGACAAAGTGCATGCGATTTGCATGAAATGCGGAGATTTGGCAGCTTTTTCATTTCGCCTTTCGGACTCCAAACAAAAAGTAATGCTTGGAGAGAAAGAAAGCTACGAAGCCAGATGCAGGAAATGTTTCAATGAGGATCGTACCTGATTTTTGATCCAAAAATATGCTCAAGAAGACTGCCGGTATCGTATTAAGTTCTATCCGATACAAGGAAAGCAGCATTATCGTAAAAATTTTTACCCGTGACCTTGGACTGAAATCCTATCTCGTCAACGGAGTGAGAACACAGGGAAATAAATCAAAAATAGCTCTTTATCAACCCATGACCTTATTGGATCTGGTGGTGTATAATAAAGAGAACTCAGGACTTCACCGAATATCAGAAGCAAGGTTGCAAAGGGCCAATCAGCTGATTCCTTTTGATTTTACCCGAACTGGGTTGGCCTTATTTATGACAGAAGTGATTACGCGCTCGATCTATGAAAACTATCAAAACGAAACCCTCTTTGATTTTCTACATGAAAGCATCTGTTATCTGGACAGTAAAGGGGCCGGGCTGAGTCAATTCCCCCTTGTTTTTCTTATTGAGAAAGCGAGATTTCTTGGATTTGCCCCGGAAGAATCAACAGGCTTCCTGATAGAAAGTCGTTCTCAGCCTTTTACCCGAGAAGAACTAAAAATTGCTGAAGATTACATTCAAACCCTGATGGAAGAATCCTACGGTTGTCAAAGCTCGGTTCCGCTTATTTTACGCAGAAAAATTCTGGATCATTTACTGGATTTCTACAGCGAGCATTTGGAAAATCCGGGACCCTGGAAGTCATTATTGGTATTAAGACAACTTCTTCATTGAATGAAAACCATTGGGCATTAACCCACTTAGACAAAATAAAAATTTGCTTAATCCATTCGCATCCTTTAATATTGCGTCATCACCGTGAATGAGCAAGTCAGCCCACTTTGACTTGAGTTTTTCCTGCAGAAATTTTTTTGCTCAGAAAATCATCCACGATCCCAAAAACCGCATTTACCACATTTTATTTATTTCATTCCCTCTTTATGTACAACATAGAAGAACTCAGAATCAGGCTTTTATCTGAACTGAAGGAAATCGCAGAGGAGCTGGGTGTCAAAAACCATAAGTCTCTCAAAAAAGACGAACTCGTCTACGCGATTCTTGACCTGCAGGCCATTACTCCCGAACAAGCTTTGCCAAAGAAAAAGCCTTCCATTGCAGAAGTACAGGAACCAACTCCTGAAAAACCCTCCAAAATCCTCGAAACTACCGCTGAGATCACCAAAGAGGAGCCTGAATTTAAGCCTAAATTCAAAAGACAAAACGTAACCGAAATCCCCGTTGTAGCTGAAATAACTCCTGTTCCCACAGAAACAGCCCCATCGGATGAACCCAAGCTTTACGTTCCAAAACCAGAGTGGAAAGCCAAAAGAGAACCTCGTCCTGAAAAACCGGAAAAAGTCGAGGTAGCTGAAAAAGTTGAAACTGTTGAAAAACTCAGTAGTCCGCCGATTTCAGAAGGTGAAGAACCCAAAACTTTCAGACCCAGGAAAAAAGTATTTGAAGAAGTAATCCAGGTAGAAAGCCCAAAAGCTGAATCTCCTTATGAAAACCAACCTCAGATCCGACCCGAATCCGATCTTGAACTTCCAAAAAGAAGAAACTTCAAGTCTCAGGATGAAGTGATGATGCCTGCAGGGGAGACTGTTTCAAACCCAAATAGAAGAAAGCCTTTCGTAAGTCCTCGCGAGTTTGATGGCGTGATTGATAATGAAGGTGTATTGGAGATGATGCAGGAAGGATATGGTTTCCTTCGCTCATTGGATTACAATTACCTCGCTTCTCCAGATGATATCTATGTATCTCCTTCACAGGTAAAACTTTTTGGCCTCAAAACCGGTGACCATATCAAAGGCTCAATTCGCCCACCTAAAGAAGGTGAGAAATACTTTGCCCTTCTGAAAATCGCAACGGTAAACGGAAAGACAACAGAGGAAATCAGAGATCGAGTGCCTTTTGAATACCTGACTCCCCTTTTCCCGGAAGAAAGATTAAACCTTTCGACGACGCACGATCGCTACTCTACCCGTATCCTGGATCTTTTTGCACCTATCGGAAAAGGCCAACGAGGAATGATCGTCGCACAACCAAAAACCGGTAAGACTGTCTTGCTTCAGCAGATTGCAAATGCGATTACGAAAAACCATCCGGAAGTTCATTTGATGATCCTTTTGATCGACGAAAGACCGGAAGAAGTAACGGATATGGCTCGCTCGGTAAATGCCGAAGTGATCTCCTCTACGTTTGATGAGCAGGCTGAGCGTCATGTGAAAGTCGCAAATATCGTCTTGGAAAAAGCTAAACGAATGGTAGAAGTAGGTCACGATGTAGTGATCTTGCTGGACTCTATCACACGTCTTGCCCGAGCACATAATACAGTAGTACCAAGTTCAGGTAAGATCCTCTCAGGTGGTGTGGATGCTAATGCTCTTCACAAGCCCAAGAGATTTTTCGGGGCTGCCCGAAATGTAGAAAACGGAGGCTCTTTGACGATCATCGCGACTGCACTGGTAGAAACAGGTTCCAAAATGGATGAGGTAATCTTTGAAGAATTCAAAGGAACCGGCAACATGGAATTGGCGCTGGATCGTAAACTTGCCAACAGAAGAATTTATCCTGCTATTGATGTGCTGGGTTCTGGTACACGTCGTGAAGACTTGTTGATGGACAAGGAAGAAATGCAGCGAGTTTGGATCCTGCGAAAACTGATGAGCGATATGAACTCTCAGGAGTCCATGGAATTCCTCCTCAACCGAATGAAAGGAACCCGAGACAATGCTGAGTTTTTAATCAGTATGAACGGATAAACTATTCCATTCTCAAAAAAGTAAATAACGACCCCGGCTAGAAAGGCCGGGGTTATTTTTTTGTCTAGAAAAATAAATCGGTCTTCAGACCTACCAATCCCCACGATTCTTTCCAAAATACCCAGGGTGCCACCCCAGGCTGATATCCGTCAGGCATTCAGCTTTCTTTCAAAGATGGCACATTCCCAAATCATAGATTAACCCATTTCCAGGCTAAATGGTCCATTTTTATACCATGGCATTCTGCTATGGCTTGGACACAAATTGATCCCAATCAGATTAGTGTTAGGCCTCGAGGACAGATTTTTCCAATCCAATTCAACGGTAGCTGACCGGTATTTACAATCCCAATACTATTCCATTGAATAAACTCCCCTACCAAACAAGACCTTAACTGCGATAAACCCCCTGAAAAAATAGCAGACCACAAATTTTTGCAGTTGGCCAAAACAAAAATGTAATTAAAAATATTATTTTGTTTTATCTCTCCATCGTATTTATTATTGAATCCCTTTTGGGAAAAATAAAATATTATTTCGATTTGGTAAAAATCTACCCCTAAAAAACAATTACAGAATCCTGGTATCGAAATGCATTTTTATAAACTTTTAAATAATTAATCTGTCCTTCTTTTGGGATGTTACTTGTGATAGCAGTAGTGTTAATTTTACTAATCATCTCCCTTTATTTTGCCAATTTTTTGGCAGGAGAACGGCTGCTTTTTTTATTAGGAGAATTTATAAAAACAAGCCAGAATTCAGTCTTAAGAACAAATACGACTTTACAGTTTTTTACAAGATTTAGTAAAGCAATAGTTTTCTCTTCACTGCTTGGATTGACTTTTTTGTTAGGAGCAGAACCTGTATTTGGCCAAGTCTCCACCCTTCAAAACTGGACGAATCTATACAACAACAACTCTTCCGCTACCCAAAATATCACTTATGCTGTTCCTACTGGAACGAATTCAAATAGAGTATTAGTAGTTGCACTTGCATCTTCGCAGACAGCTGTAGGAGCTAGGGCAGTTGCAATCTCTTATGGTGGCCAGAATCTAACGTTGGCGGCCGGTGATATGGATTTGGCATCAACCCGTCAACATACTGCCATTTATTACCTAACTGAGGCAGGACTTGATGCAGCTACTAATACCACTTTATCCTTTCAGGTAAGTGGAGGAACAACTAGGGTTACCTCCGTATGGGCAGCAGTATTTGATCATGTATCTCAAGGAAGTCCAATTACCGATACTGAAAATCGCAATAGTATCACCAGTAATGTGGATCCCTATGCTTATTCTAACAATTTGACAATTAACAATACTGATCAGGCAATTCATCTTGTAAGTTCTTTAAGAGCTGGGAATACTACCCCACGAACAATTTCAAGCTTTCCAAGCAACTATACGGATGTTGATCAGCAAACATTTAGCTCGACAGATGGTGTTCTAAATGCAATCGCAAATAGGTCAGTGGCAACTTCAAATACCAATTCAAATGGAAATATCGATTTTAATAATAGTTCTTTAGTCTCAATAACTGGGGTAAGTTTGAGAGGTTGTATTCAGCCTACCGCTAATGAAGGTGCTGCACTACTCGCAATATGCCAAGGAGGGACATCCGCTGCATTAGGTGGTAGCGTAGGTGGAGGAGCAACGGGGGGAACATGGTCCTCAAGTGCGGGTGGCACCTTTAACCCAAGCAACACTAACCTAAATGCTACTTGGACTCCTCCTGCTGGTTACACTGGAACAGCAACACTGACCTTAACCACAAGCGGAGGATCTTGCGGTATTGCAACAGATTCCAAAACTATCGACGTTAATCCACCAGCAACTGTAGGTGCTGTATCACCTGATCAAACCATTTGCAGTGGCAGTTCTCCTTCAGATTTGACTATTGCCAGTGCCACGGGCACCATTCAATGGCAAAGAGCCGATAATTCGACTTTTTCCGCAGGACTTACAAATGTTGGAACAAACACCACAACCTTAATATCCGCTGAGATTGGGACGCTTACCGCTACGAGATATTTCAGGGCTGTAGTTACCAGTGGAGGTTGTACTTCGGCGACATCTTCAACAATAATTGTCACGGTTATCCCTGCCAGTGCAGTGGGTGCTGTCTCAGGAGATCAAACCATCACCACCTGTATTGGAACCGCCACCATGAGTATTGCCAGTGCTACGGGTACGATCCAATGGCAACGAGCAGATGATGCAGCATTCTTGTTTAATGTGATCAATATCCCGGGAGCAACAGGTACCAACTTTACCGCTAGTGGACTCACAGAGACCCGATATTTCCGCGCCGTGGCCACAAGCGGAGCTTGTCCACCTGTAACCTCTGGAGTGATCACGATCACTGTCAACCCTTCTGTCACCGGAATCACACCTGATCAGACGATTTGTAGTGGCACTGCACCTGCAAATATGAGTGTTTTTACAGCGACAGGAAATATCCAATGGGAAGTGGCAACAAACCTTGCATTTACCACTGGAGTGACCAATATAGCCGGTGGCACAGGCCTGACTCTTACATCGGCTCAGATTGGACCAATCACAGCAACGCGCTACTATCGAGCAAAAGTTACCAATCCGGGAAACACCTGTACGATTTATTCTTCCGTAATCACTGTATCGATAGCACCAAACGATACCGCCACCTCTGCCAGTCCGAATCAGACTGTTTGTGTCAATGCTGCTTTGACTCCCATCACATTCACGACTACAGGGGCGGATAATATCGGGACTCCGATCAATTTGCCTCCGGGGCTTGTAGCTATTTTTGTTGGTAATACGATCACCATTTCCGGAACTCCGACTACCGCCGGAACTTACAATTATTCTATTCCACTGACAGGGGGTTGCGGGTCAGTGGCTGCAACGGGAACCATCACCGTGAATTCCAGCTCAATCATCAATGACATGACCGCTTCGGTTTGTAGTAGTTCTCCATTCTCAGTCATTCCGGCCAATGGCACCAATGGCGTTGTGCTGACAGGAACGACTTATTCTTGGTCAGCACCGGTGGTCACGGGTGGGATCACCGGCGGAACCGCAGGCACAGGAACATTGGCGACAGGTATCACCGGAACTCTGGTCAATCCAACCAATATCCCAAGAACCGCCACCTACCGGGTAACCCCAAGGGTTGGGACCTGTAATGGAGATCCCTTCGATGTAGTAGTTACGGTCGATCCAACTCCGGTAATACTGGCTCAAAGTGAGACAATTTGCAGCGGATCTGCATTCAGCGTTTCACCGGTAAACGGTGCCCCTTCAGCTTCCACAATCGTGCCGGCAGGTACTACCTACAGGTGGATAGTGACAGATAATCCGAATGTCACAGGAGATCTAGCCCAGCCCACACCACAGGCGACTATTTCCCAGACCTTAAACAACAACACAAATATTACCCAAACGGTAAGCTACAGCGTCACACCGATCTCGGGTGCAGGGGGAAGCTGTCAGGGAAGCCCATTTACAGTAAATGTAACTGTGGAACCCACTCCGGTAATCCCTAATCAAACCGCAGCCATCTGCAGTGGTTCGACATTTACGGTTTCTCCGGTCAACGGTATTCCTACTGCTGCTACCATAGTACCGGCAGGCACGACCTACACGTGGACAATATCTACCTCTAATCCAAACGTATCCGGAGCAACAGCCCAAGCGACACCACAATCGACAATTTCTCAGACGCTGATTAACAACACCAGCGCTGTGCAAACAGTCATGTACGAGGTAACACCGAGGTCGGTTATTTCTGGAACTTGCACAAGTACACCATTTACCATTACGGTTTCTGTTAGCCCGAGACCCGCTGTCACATCAATGACTTCGACCATCTGTAGCGGGGATTCATTTACCCTCACTCCTGCCAACGGAACCAACGGGGTTGTTCCAGTTGGAACAACCTACACCTGGTCTGCGCCTGCCGTCACCGGAGGAATAACCGGAGGAGCCACCGGAAGTAATGCTGCCACAATCACCGGAACACTGACCAATCCGACAAATACCGTTCAAACTGCTACTTACACCGTAACCCCTACAGCAGGAACTTGCGCGGGAACTCCATTTACCGTCACCGTCACTGTCAGCCCGAGACCCGCTGTCACCTCAATGACTTCGACCATCTGTAGCGGGGATTCATTTACCCTCACTCCTGCCAACGGAACCAACGGGGTTGTTCCAGTTGGAACAACCTACACCTGGTCTGCGCCT
>JBILPR010000185.1:0-8684 GCA_044373795.1 Algoriphagus sp.
TTCATTTTCTCCAGATCCTTAACCCAAATTGCCAGATGCTCGATTCTCATTTTGTTAATTCTTAATTCTTAATTCCTCATTCTCCATTCTTAATTCCTCATTTTAAATTCAAACTACCGTTCTTTCCCCACCGGAATCACTTTCCACTGTTGGTCGAAATAGGGAGTCTTTTCGTAAAACCAGCGGTAAATGCTTCTTGGCGACTTTGCAAAATCAGGCTCAGCTTTCATCTTTTCATCAAATCGATTTTTCAGATCCGCGTCTTCGGATAGCATCTTTGCGATCAGCGGTTCCATAATGTAGGTTTCCATGTATTCGGTCTGTGAAAGAATCGAATGAAAATATCCCCACTGAAAATAACTGTCGACGGATTCCGGCTCCATCAGGATGGCCACCAACTCGCCTAAAGGCTGATCTGCTAAGATTCTGATGGAACCTGGCTGATAGGAAACTTCTCTTTGAAAGGGCTCGGTTTTGAACTCCTGAAAGCGAATTCTCCCTTCTGAAGGTTGATTGCTTAGTTTATAATTCGCGATGAAATCTTGCTCGACAGTAAGTTTCCTAGATTCCTTGATCACTTCGAATTTGATGCCGTGAGCTTTAATTTTTTCGATTACCTCTGGCCATTCCGCAGGAATCCAATAAGCCTTTGGCAAATTTACAATCGCCTCAGGTTTGTCCATGAGGATATTTGGGATAGTTTGAGTGACAGGCTGACCCTTCCAAACCACATATTCTGCACCGGTGATGAGAGATTTTAATTTTGCCGATTCTATTCCCAAAAATGCAATCGAATCTGCCGGATTTTCATTGAATCCAAATCTTACCGGAAGCTCCTTTTTTGGTTGAGCTTTGTCGGAGGCAATTGCTTTTTGGAGTTCTTCGAAATGTTCTGAAACAGATTTGATGCTTTGCTCCAGGAAAATATAAGTTCCCAAAACCCGCTGTTTGAAGGGTTTCAGGGAATGATTTTCGATCAGGATCGTGGGTAAATGTCGGATATCGCCATAAGAATTGGAGAATCGTGGGCTAAATGAGAAAGCGATGTTTCCATCTTTGAAATCCTGATCATTCGCTGCAAATAACAGCGGGCCGGGAATGTGTCCATTTGAACTCAGAGCCTGATTGATTTCTGGTTTAAAATGGGTTTTCATCCAATCGAAGATTGCGGGTGAATATCCTCCCGGTGCCACAAAATCGTACGTAATGTCATATTGATAATCCGCCCCGTCCGTCACGTGAATGTCGATGTAAAGGTCGGGATCATAGGTATTGATCACTTTGATGATAGCCTGAATCCCGGCTGTTTCCATTTTGGTGTAGTCCCGGTTTAAATTGAGGTTTTGGGCATTTGTCCGCCAACCCATCACTTTGGGACCACGCTGATTGACCCGTCCAAACTCGCTGCTACGCTCATGACCATCAACGTTCAGAATGGGGACAAACAACAAGTTTGCACGATCCAGCAGTTCCGATTTTCCCCCGAAAGCAATATCCCGTAAAAGCATCATTCCCGCGTCTTTTCCATCAATCTCACCGGCATGAATTCCTGCCTGAATCAAAATCAGAGGCTTTTTTGATGTGGATAACTCTTCGGCTGAAAAATCCTGATCCTTAGATGCTATTACCAATTGGATGAGTCGACCTTGCTCGCTTGTCCCTATTCGTGCGATGGATACATAGGAGGAAGCCAGACTCACAGACTCCAGCCATTTCATGGTTGCTGCGTAATCAGGTGATTCTGTCAGCCCACTTGCTTCGCCCGGGGTGATCCATTTATTTGAGTTGTCCACAATCAATTCCAAACTTTTGCCACTCCACGGGATGGTGGGAGGCATGATTTCCTGAGCAAAAAGGGGTGAAACTAAGATTGAGCAAAAAGCACTAAAAGCGAGTTTGTGGAATTTCATAAAGTTTTCATTCGGGCCAAAACGAAAATGTGTTTGGTATTCTTGCCAAAAAGATAAGGAAGAAAACGCCAAAAGCAGGCGTCAAGGGTTGAAATGGCAGTGGTATAAATCGCAAATGCTACGTTGAAAATCTCTTTTGAAAGAATTCTCAGCGTGCGGTCCCACTCTCTTCAACTGTCAGAAATTTTTCTTTCCGAAATTTAAGAAGGAGTAGAATCTGTAATCTCCGCTTTTGCCTTTTGGACTTGCTGGAGCCAGTTTATAAATCAGCTTCTGCCAAAATCATATTTTCAATTCCTTTGATCATTGCATCTGAGTTAAATGAGATACTGTCGATTCCCTGATTGATGAGAAATTTAGCATACTCAGGATTGTCACTTGGGGCTTGTCCGCAAAGGCCGATTTTTTTACCATTCTTCTTGGCAACCTCAATCACTCTCGAAATCATCCAT
Organism: Algoriphagus sp.; assembly: GCA_044373795.1. GTDB lineage: Bacteria > Bacteroidota > Bacteroidia > Cytophagales > Cyclobacteriaceae > Algoriphagus. The sequence goes on from JBILPR010000185.1 coordinate 2,363, forward strand.
TTTACCGCAGGGTTATTTTCATCAAAAAGTTCTGCCAGGTTTTCCGAATCTCTGTCCACTCCAAGCGTAAGTTGGGTGAGGTCATTTGAGCCAATCGAAAATCCGTCAAAAATTTCAGCAAAGTCTTCTGCAAGAATAACGTTGGAGGGGACTTCTGCCATTACATACACCTCGAGGCCATTTTCTCCCTGCTTTAGGCCGTAAGATTCCAGCAACTCGATTACTTTTTTCCCTTCTTCCACAGTCCTACAAAATGGTATCATGAGTTTCAAATTGTTGAAACTCATTTCATTTCGGACACGTTTGATGGCTTCGCATTCCAGGTGAAATCCATCCCGATATCGGTCATTGTAATATCTGGAAGCACCTCGAAAGCCGATCATCGGATTTGCCTCTTCCTCTTCAAATTGAGTTCCGCCAATCAGATTTGCATATTCATTGGTTTTGAAATCACTCATTCGGAGGATTACATCTTTTGGAGAAAATGAAGCCGCAATGGTTCCGATTGCCTGCGAAAGCTTGTCGATGAAATATTCTTTCTTGTCCGCGTATCCGAAGCAAAGCTCTTCGATCTGCTTTTTTACTGCCAAATCTGAAAGTGAATCGAAGTGGACCAATGCCATAGGGTGAATGCGAATGGTGTTATTGATGACAAACTCCATCCGCATCAATCCCACTCCTTGATTGGGATAGAAAGACAAATCGTAGGCTTTTTCGGGATCCGCCAAAATAAACATGGGTTTCGTTGTTGGCATTTTTTGGCCGCTAAAATCATGCTCACGAGTGGCCCATTTTAAAGCTCCGGAATACACCCAACCAGTTTTTCCCTGTGAATTATCCAGAGTAATCAGGTCACCGTCTTTTAAAATACTGGTCGCGTCATCAGCACCGACGATCGCCAATGCCCCAATTTCTCTTGCCACGATCGCTGCATGGCTTGTGCGACCCCCTTTGCAGGTAATAATTGCAGCCGCTTTTTTCATGATTGGATCCCAATCCGGATTTGTCACTTCAGTCACGAGTACTTCTCCTTCCTGAAGTTTGGATGCCTCCGCCGGCGAATGGAGAATTCTCGCCCTGCCCACGGCGATTCCAGAACCCACAGCATTTCCACTTAAAAGCTTTTCGCCGGATTCTTCGAGGATAAATTCCTTGACCAAAAATGGATCGCGACCCGCATGGACTGTTTCCGGTCGTGCCTGAACTATAAATAATTCATTGCTATTTCCATCTTTGGCCCATTCGATATCCATGGGCATTCCATAATGTCTCTCGATTATCAAAGCCCAATTTGCTATTGTCTCTACTTCCTGATCATTCAGCACGAGCTGTTTTTGTCTTTCCATAGGCGTTTCAGTATTCAAAACTCCACCGCCAACTGCATAGATCATTGTTTTGGTTTTGGATCCGGCTTTCTTTGAGATGATTGATCGTTTCTTTTGGAGAAGAGCTGGTTTGAACACATGAAATTCATCCGGAATAACCGTTCCTTGGACGATGTTTTCACCAAGACCCCAGCATCCGGTAATGAGAACTACATTTTCAAAACCTGATTCCGGCTCAATTGAAAAGCAGACCCCGCTGCTCGCCCGGTCGGCTCTTACCATCAGCTGAACACCGACAGAAAGGGCTATTTCTATTTTGTCAAAGCCCTTATCAATTCGATATTTGATAGCTCTTCCATTATAAAGGGAGGCAAAGCAAGATTGGACAGCTTTCAAAAGGGCCTCTTCTCCTCTGATGTTTAGAAAAGATTCATGCAATCCTGCGAAACTGGCGCCGGGAAGATCTTCTGCAGTGGCACTGCTTCGCACTGCTAATTCTATTTCTCCGCCATACTTGGCATTGAAATTTCTGTAAGAACTCAGAATTTCCTCTTTTAGTCTTTCAGGCATTTTTCCGGATAAAACCATTGACTTGATTCTCTTGGAAATTACCTGCAGATTGGAAAAATCAACTCGGTTAAGCTCTTTCAAAGTTTCCTGAATCTGAGATCCCAAGTTGTTCTCTTTGATAAAAAATCGGAATCCATCTGCAGTGACTGCAAACCCGTCCGGAATCCGTATCCCAAGCGGTGTAAGCTTGCTGAACATCTCTCCAAGCGAAGCATTTTTGCCGCCAACAAGTGTAACGTCCGCGATTCCCAATTTTATAAAGGGAATTAAAAAGGTAGATTCCATAGTAAGTTTGGGTTTTTATAAAATCATGTATATGGTTCAAAAGGTGTTTCTGATGCGATTATTTTCTTCCAAAGGGAAGTTATTTCGCTTAATTTTTGGCTTGCCAAATCTTGAATAAGCTTATCCGGAACCAATTGATTTTTTACCCGAATATCCAATAGCTGAGGTGTTGTGATTGGTTTTCCTATTTGAGATACAAGGAAGACGCTTGCTTCTTCGGCATAGCCCAATTCAAAAATTGCTTTGCTCAATTCAAAGGCAAACAAATTGTAAATCTTGCCGACATGGCTGATTGGGTTTTTCCCGGCGGTGGCTTCCAGACTCATAGGTCTGTAAGGTGTGATCAAACCGTTTATTCTGTTTCCTCTGCCTACTTGTCCGTCATCTCCGCCTTCGGCACTCGTCCCTGTCACAGTCAGATAAACGCTTTCATTTGCATAGTTATCGGCAACGTTTATGTCAATAATTGCTTCGGATAAGCTCAAAGTAGAACGGATATAGTTTTTTACCCGGGTAATTTTAGTCTTATAATCCTCTATATGGGCAATGAATCGGTCAACCATCGCGATTGCAATTGTGAACTGCAGCTGATCCGATACCTTAACACCCATTATTTTTACATCTTCTCCAATAAATGGGAATAAGTTTTTGGTGGCTTTTGAGTTTAGTAATTTTTCGATTTGAAGGACTTTTTCCTCCAGGAAGGAGAAAGGATAAAACGCTACGCCAAAAGATGTGTCGTTTGCAAGAGGAATCTGCCCTTTCCCGAATCGCTGAAAAAGCTCCACTAAATCACTGCTTCCGCTTCTGATTTTAGAAATGATTTTGATGTGTTTTTCGACATCTAAGAAGCGAAGATTTTTTCTCAGCCATTCTCTAGCAGAACGAATTGCGATTTCTTCAACAGGGATTATCTGGTCCTGGAATCGTGTGGTGGCCCTTCCGGCAATATAAAGTTCTATAGGTTGCTGTACTTTTCCCCCTTTGAAAGCTGGCTGAGAACAGCCCCCAACCAGCAAAGCCTTGTCGACATTATAATGAAAAATACTGCCAAAATGCTCCAGATAATAGTTGCAAAGAGCAATGGAAACGGCCTCGGAAATGCAATCACAAATGGTGTCGGGGTGACCAATACCTTTGCGCTCTACCATTTCCAGGGGAAAAGATGCTTCTGAATTATGGATTCTGATGTTTTCCATTTGTTCAAGGTTTTATGGATTCGTTTTCCTTCTTAAAAGCGACAGATGAAGGCGGGTCCTTAGAATCCTGTAAAAATAAAAATAAGCTAAAATGCTGAAAATAAATAAGTTAGGTGTATAAATTCTAGAAATACGATTCAAATTTAGCCATTTTGTATTCCTGCAATTTAAGAGTTAGAAGGCTTTGCTTTAGTGATTTTAATCATATTCTCTAAAAGCACATGTCAGGTTATGGTCACTAATGGGGCGCTACTTTTGATCTGTCATAAAGACAAAAATTAACCCTTTAAGTAAAAATGAACAGATCAATACTTTCTCGAACTCTATGTCTCATGGGATTAACTGTACTAGTCAGTCTTGGAGCGCAAGCACAACAAACCTTTGGAGTATCTGGAGCGCAAGAGCTCAAAGTCTCCGGAACCTCCACCATCCACGATTGGGATATGGTGGCGACCGATGGGATTACTGGTTCAGCAAACATGATGTTGGAAAATGGAAAACTTACCAAAATCACGACGCTCACGCTCTCTTTTCCTGTAAAAAGTTTGAAAAGTGGAAAATCCAGCATGGACGATAATGCCTACAAAGCATTGCTGGAATCGAAGAATCCCAATATCAAATTTGAGATGACGGAACTAACCGGGATTACAGGAAATACGGTCAAAGCAAAAGGAAAGCTCACCATTGCCGGAGATACTCAAATTGTTCCCCTGACATTAACCTATAGTGTAAGCGGATCCACAGTGACGTTTACTGGAACCCATCCAATCAAATTCACACAATTTAAAGTGAGCCCTCCATCGGCAGTTTTCAATACCATCAAAACAGGTGATGACCTCACACTGGCTTTCAAAACCAACTTTATAAAGAAAAATTAATCCTTTAAATCTAAATGCTATGAAAAAGCACTTTACTTGGTTCAATGTGTGCGCACTTTTGGTCGCATCTTTATCCACCGGAGCGGTGTTCGCTCAGGAAGACGAAAAATCTGATCTCCAGTATTTCAGAGAAAACAATAAGAACGGTCTGAATGTGTTCGAAACGAAAAAAGAGCCCAAGGGCAGTTTCGATAAAGTTCGGGTATTTGTAGGAGGTGACTTCGCTTTGCAGTTCCAATCAATCAGTCACTCTAATTCCCTTAATAACCTGGTTGATTTAGGATCAAATATCAACTTGCCTTCTGCCAACCTGAACATCAATACACAGCTAGCAGACGGAGTAAGATTACACTTGAGAACTTACCTTTCTTCCAGACACCATAATGAGTCTTGGGTAAAAGGTGGTCACTTACAGATTGACAGACTTGATTTCATATCAGAAGGCTTCCTGGACGGGATCATGAACTACACCACAATTACAGTTGGTTTGGATGAGTTTAACTACGGTGATACTCACTTCAGAAGATCTGATAACGCAAGAACAATCTTCAACCCATTCATTGAAAACTTCATCATGGATGCATTTACCACTGAAGCATTCGGAGAAGTAACTGTTCAGAAAAGTGGCTTGATAGGTGTATTCGGTGTTACAAATGGTAAACTGAATCAAAGTGTAATTGTAAATGACCAAACAGATAACAAACTTTCTGTCTATGGCAAACTGGGGTACGATAAGCAGATCAACGAAGACTTCAGATTGAGAATTACCGGTTCCGGATATGTAAACAACGGAACATCAACAGGAACTTCTCTTTATGGTGGTGACAGAGCCGGTGCCAGATATTACAACGTAATGGCCCAGCCAGCCCCTGCAGCTAAGAATGACTTTGATGGTCGTTTCAATCCAGCCTTCAAACAAATGACAGCACTTCAGTTGAACCCGTTTGTGAAGTTTAGAGGCTTGGAATTCTTCGGTGTGTTGGAAACTATTACCAACTCTGAAGAACAGGGTGATGGCAAATTTACACAACTTGCTGCTGAGCTTCTTTACAGATTCGGCAGCACAGAGCAATTCTACATCGGCGGAAGATATAACGATGTTTCAGGAAAAAATAAAGCTTCTGACGCTGAGGAAATCAATATCACAAGAATGAACATTGGCGGAGGATGGTTTATGACCAACAACATCATTGTGAAAATGGAATATGTGGATCAACAATATAAAGCAGGATATGATCTGGCTTCCAAATACAACGGTGGTGAGTTCCACGGATTCAATATCGAAGCAGCAATTAGCTTCTAATTTACAGAACAATTAAATTTGTGCCGGTTCGATTTAGAATCGGCACATTTTATCCAGTTATACGCCATGAATATTTTTAATACACTTTGGCTGAGTATTGGAGCACTGATACTCTCAGCACCTGCCGAAAAATCTAACACGACCCTCTGGAAAGTATCTCAGGAAAGTGTCGTAGAAGTGGTTGGTAGCACCAATGTGAACAATTTTCAATGTAATTCTTTGAGATATGCGGGGGAGGATCAGCTGATCTCCGTCTTTTACCCGGACAAAAAAGTGACCGAGTGGAGTGGAGAAGTAGTGCTCCTATCCAAAAACTTTGATTGCTATAACAACATTATGACGAAGGATTTTCAGGAAACTGTTCTCGCAGATGAGCATCCTGAGATCAAAGTGAGATTCATACAATTAAAAAAGCATTCCTCCGGCAATGAAGAAGAACAACTTGATGGACAAGTTGAAATTACCCTTGCAGGTGTTACAAAAAGATATCCCATTTCTTGTTTCATGATGAACCGCAATGGAGGCAAGACACATTTACGGGGACAACAAACCCTTTATTTTTCCGAGTTTGGGCTAGAAGCACCAGTGAAGTTTCTTGGAACCGTCAAGGTGAAAAACTCCATCACTGTCAATTTTGGCTTAGTGCTGGTAGAAAAAGGTTGATTTAACCCGAAATATGCATTAGCAATTCTATTGCGGCCAGTAATTGCTTCAAAATCAGTCACTACGTTGCTGTTTTCGACTTCACCATAGCGGTGCTAT
>JBILPR010000186.1:0-8642 GCA_044373795.1 Algoriphagus sp.
TGATTTAGGAAAAGCAATTGATGGTCATGAAAATCCTCAAAAAAGAATTCAACAATATCTTCAAAGCTTACCATGACAGGGATACCCAAATTTGGGTAGCCACAGGAGTCAATGAACTTGATGATTTAGTGATTAAGCTGGCAATCAGGTTAGCGGATCTTGACTTCATAAAATACGTCAGAATCTGTGATCAATACCTTGCAGCATCCAGCGAAAACTACCAGAAAAGGCAAAAAGTACCAATTACAGATGCAGGGCACTTAACAGCTTTTGGTATTGAAATCATATATCACCTGGATCATAGAATTGTTGATTTCTACTCCATCAACTCCCCTATAAAAGGACATGGAGGCCAAATGGTGAAGGCTATCATGGGTGAATTACCAATGGATTGGCAACCCTCAGTGACTATGGATTGGAGTGATGGATTCTGGGACAAAATGGTTGAAAAATATCCTGAGTATAATTGGATGATGTGATTGGGGGAAGAAATATTTGAATGGAAAATTTGGGGCAAATTTTCCATGATTGAGAACAGTGTTCAATTCAAAATGATTTAAAAATTTTAGTCATCCTCTCAGGTATAGCGTACATCCAACAGAATTTGAGGAGGTAATACTATTCGTGAATTTACGAAAGGTGACTAGTAGATATTCCGACGAAAGTACCCCATCGTTCCGCACAAAAGTACGCCATTAATTCCGGCGCAAAGGTCGCCAGGTAAACCGGCAAAAACCATCACTAAACAAACGTGATAATTTTTAAACTTAATGATTTTTTTTCTTTCTCAGAGATTTACCTGTTAGGGCTATCCGATGAGCAGAAGCTGTCAATCTGTCAAGGATTGCATCGGCTAAAGTTGGATCTGCTAAATAGGAATGCCAGCTGTCCACAGGCAACTGGGAAGTGATGATGGTCGACCCTAATCCATACCTGTCCTCGAGAATATCCAGCATGGCAATTCTGGCATCATTGTTCAACGGTTTTAGACCAAAATCGTCCAGGATGAGTAATTTGTTTGCAGAGATACCTTTGATCCATTTTAGATAAGTGCCATCGAGTCTGGTCTGAGCCAGTGCTTCAAGGAACTTGTTCATGCTGAAGTATTGGGTACGGTATCCCAGAAGACATGAACTGCGCCCCAAGGCACAAGCGAGAAAGGATTTCCCACACCCTGTAGAACCGCTTATCAATACATTTTCTCCCTTTTCTATAAACATACCATCGGAAAGCCGCAGGATCTGTTCTCTTGTAATGTTCCTTTCGGTGTTGCAGATAATGTCTTCGGGCAGGGCATGATAACGCAGTTTGCTTGCTTTAAGAAACTTTTCAGTGCGGGCATGATTCCTGTATTCCATCTCTGCCTGAGTAATCATCCCGATTAGCGCATGTACATCCTGCACTTCATGAATCGGGAGTTCGAGGGCTGCTTCATAGCGTCTGGCCATACCGGTAAGCCGAAGTTCCCTAAGTTGTTCTACTGTTTTTTGTGTGTTCATTTTGATTATAGGATTGAAGGTGTGTTTACTTGTAAGCCTCCGGGCCTCTGAGATTGGCGTGCTCGGGCAGGAGGAACTCTGTTTGGGCATGTTCATCTTCAAGCAAATCCATATTGTTTTCCAGGATCTTTTTGATGGAACCATAACTGAACTTGTATCCCCGTAACGCTCTTTTACATGCTGCCTCCATCCGGGTGGAACCATAGGCGTCCATTAACCTGAGCAGTCCCAGACAAGCGGTATAAGACTGGTCTATAATAAGCTTGCTGTCCATTACCTTTTGGAATAATTCCAAAGTGTTAGGCCCATTCTCTTCCGCCTTTTTTAAATAATATTCAGGTTTCCAACCCCGTTGAAGGGTGATCGCCTGATGTCTTTCCGGCATATGCTCTTTAACACTGGTATAGCCGTGGCTGGTGTAATTTCTGGTATGGACAGCAATCCTGTGTTCATCGTGATAAATCTCCACATGGTCGCTACAATAGACAATGCGCACTTCCTTTCCGATGTATCGGTAAGGGACGGAATAAAAATGCCAGTCTTCACCCACTACAACATGGTAATGCTTTTGTACTTTGGCCTTGGTGTAATGCTTGACAATGAACGGGGTTTCAGGTAGGGCTTGAAGGAGCGTTTTCTCCTGGCTTTCAAACAACTCCTTTCTGCTGAATACCTTTTTCTGAAAATTGACCAGGTGAAACTGATCAAGTTTTTCCCTGATGGCCTTGTTGAGATCGGCAAGGCTGTAGAAAATTTCATTGCGCAATGCGGCATATATTCGCATGTAAGTAATCTTTACATGATTCTCCACCGCTGGTTTATCTTTCGGTTTAAATGGGCGTGAGGCCAAAAGCGCAATGTTATTATGGTTTGCCCAGGCCTCAAGCATATCGGTAAAAGTGGGCTCATATTTACAGGATTTTACCACCCATTGCCTCATGTTGTCGGACTTGACACTCAGGGGTATGCCATGCAGGTAATCAAGGGTATGATTCAACGCTTTCACCACCTGGGGAATCTTGGTTTCAGGTAAGGCTTCGACATAACCGTAACCGCTGAAGGGCAGTACGGCAACATAGACCGGACAGGCAATCAACTCCCCACTCGTGCGGTCAACATAGTGGAGCGGATCACCGGCAAAGTCTACCTCGAGCAACTTGGCGGGATGGTGTACAAAGTGCATCACCGCATTGTTAAGTTTCATCTGATCCTGTAATAATTCACAGAATCTGGAATACTGAAAGCCTTCGGGGTATTCCTTGATATATTCTTCCCAAAGCAGTAAACGGGTTACTCCTATTCGGCTAAGCTCTTTGTTAAAATAAGAGATCAGCCTGTTAAAATGCTGTGCACGCGGGTCTGTAAGCTCCTGTAGCGCTGGCTTTGCCAAACCAAGAAGCTGTTCCAGCTCTTGATCGGATTGCTTCAATAAGGCTGTGAAGCTGAGCCTAGTTCCCAGAAACTTCCCATGGTAAATGGCTATTGTTTTCCTGGAAATCTTGACCTCTTTTTCAATTGAGCGATGGGAGGCTCCACGTTCCAGAAATAAAAGGATCTGTCTAATTTTGTGCATACTAAGTAGCTTATTGGCCATTTTACGATGGGTCTGGTTTGTAACCGAACTTATCGTTTTTGGCGGGTTAAAGCTTGCTTAGTGGCGTACTTTGCAGCGGAATAAGTGGCGTACTTTGTGCCGGAATGTCAGTCCGAAACAAGAATTACTTCATCATCAAAGTGGCGTACTTTGAAGTGGAATAAGTGGCAACCTTTCCAGCGGAATACTGGCGACCTTTCCAGCGGAATCGTGGCGTACTATGGAGCGGAATATCTACTATTCGTGAATTTACGAAAGGTGACTAGTACAGCACTCCCCATTGTTTGGACCAGAGATCGGTCTTAAATGAAATTCATTAAGGAAGGTAGATTTGAAAAATTAAGAATGATTACCTAAGTTTTTTGATCTTTAAAAGTGGCACGGTTTGACCGAAATGACTGGCATGGTCAGACCGAAATACCCAGACCGGAACCACTCGTCTGTGGGTTTCTGCAATTTCCACCTTTGCAATTGTTGGTATTTGGTGGCGGGGCAGTATAATCTGTCAGAAATTTCGACAAGATTTGTGACAAATCAGGATGAAATCTGTAACAAATTTGTACCATTTTTGTTACAAAAAGAATTCGACTTGTAACAAATTATTACTAAATTTGTTACAGACATTAAAGAAATGAGTATAGAAGACAAAATATTAGAGCGTATAAAAGTCTTCCCAAAAGGAGAACTGTTGCTTCCTACTGATTTCAGTGACTTGGGATCATCTGAAGCGGTAAGACTATCACTGTTTAGATTAGAGAAACAAGGCGTAATAAGCAGAGTTGCACAGGGCATTTATGTACGCCCAAAAGAAAGTAGTTTAATTGGAAAGCTTGTACCCTCTGCTGAAGAAGTGGCAGAAGCCATCGTCAAAAGAGATAGAATACGAACCGTGCCTACTGGAAGCTTTGCATTGAATGCTTTGGGACTAAGTACACAAGTCCCGATGAATATCGTCTTGCTCACGGATGGCTCACCAAGAGAACTCAAAGTAGGAAAGCGTACCATTAAGTTTAAAAAGACTACTCCCAAAAACCTATTGGCAAAAGGTAAAATTAGCCGCTTGGTCATACAGGCGTTGAAGGAAATTGGAAACGGTAAAGTAACCACGGGAGAAGAGCAAAAAATAGTAGAGTTGCTGAAAAAAGAAGACGAGAAAGATCTCAAACACGACATAGCCTTAGCTCCGGTATGGATTCAAGAAATAATGAAAAAAGTATTGAACGATGGCAAAAATTGATTTCTACACCGTAAATAAGACAGAGAAAGCAGCCATTTTCAATGCCATTGCCACTGAAAAGGGAATGACACCCTTTGCTGTAGAAAAAGATTGGTGGGTAAGCCGCACGCTGGAAATCATCTTTCAAATGGATATTGCTCAACACTTGGTATTTAAAGGCGGAACGTCACTAAGCAAAGCGTGGAAACTCATCAATAGATTTTCAGAAGATATCGACTTGGCCATTGATAAAGAGTTTTTTGAAGGCTATAAAGGAGATATTTCAAAAACACAAATTACCAAACTAAGAAAAGTAGCCGGAGCCTATACCACAGGAACTTTCTTTGAGGAATTGCAAAATGAGTTCAGCGGAAAAGGCTATACAGAGCTTTCCTTCAAAGTAATCGACAGCGAAGACAGCGACCAAGACCCAAGAATTATTGAAATTTTTTATCCGAATGTCATTACTTCAAATTCGGAATATCTTCTGCCAAGAGTACAGTTAGAAATCAGTTGCCGTTCACTGAGAGAACCCTTTACTGTTCAAACATTTGGTTCGTTAGTAGATGAGTTTTTTGCCGGTGAAAATTTTGTAGAACCTCTTTTTGAAGTACCCACAGTAAATCCGGAACGCACTTTATTAGAAAAGCTCTTCTTATTGCATGAAGAATTTCACCGCCCGGCAGACAAAATGCGAGTGGATAGGCTAAGCCGCCATCTTTACGATATTTACCAATTAACTCAAGCAGGAATTGTAGCAAAGGCAATCAGCGATAAAGAATTATACGAAACAATTGTTGCCCACCGCTACAAGTTTTCCAGAGTTGGGGATGTAGATTATGACAACCACAATCCTAAAACACTTAACCCCATTCCCCCAGCGGAGGTAATATCCGATTGGGAATCCGATTATGTCAAAATGAAAGAAGATATGATCTACGAAGAGAGAAAACCCACTTTTAAAGATTTGATCAATAATTTGGAAGGTTTAATGACCCAGCTTCAAGCAGTGAATTGGGAATTTGAACTTGACTTTCCCACTCCTAATCACCAATAACAACGACAAATGATTGACCATTGGATTTTTCAGGAAATAGAGCCCCAGACCAATAAAACTCTTCAGTAGTGATAATAGATCCTGAGGAGAATTTTGAGTTTTAATTGCCCGACTTTGAGAATAAGGGTTGGAAAGTGTTTAAAACAAACAAAGAATTAGGGGAGCACTGGGAAAAGGTGCAAGAGGAACTGAGCCTTCGAGTTAATGCTCCTCAGTCTATCCCCTTCATTGCAATCTTATAGACATCGTAGCTCCCTGTGATCGTTGGCATGTCTTTCACTGAGTCCTTGAAAAATTGTCAAAGCATCATTAACGGTATGGTGTTCACCTTTATCCAATTTTTTAACTTTTTGCAAAGACTCTTTTTCTTAAAATTTATCCTTTCAAAGAATCTCTTTGAACGCTGATAAATAGATTAAAAAGTTCCATTGGATGAATTGAAATGATGATTTCATCAGAATCCACGGTATTTACACCCATAAGGGTTAGACACATCACCAGTCAACAATCTGATCCTGAGATGACACACTCTTAAGGACATTCAAAATCGACTGGAGAACCAAATAATCAGGTATTTCTTCAAGTTGGTGAAAGATCTTCCTGCTCAGTTCCTTTTCCCCATGTTGGATTACACCGATTTCAAGAATTCACTTGAAACTGGAAAGGACTTCACTCAAGAACAGGAGTATAATATTCACAGAGCCAGAACCCGTCATAATAGTGGGTTGAAACGAGTTAGCGTAACTATGGGAATACCCACACTTACAGGACATGTACCAAGACATACACTGGCCAACCACATGGCATACATGGGTAACTCGGAAGAAGATATCAGACAGGTACTGGGTCACGCAAATTTCCGTACTACCAAAATCTACCTAAGAGAAAGACATAGGTTTTCGGGGTCATTTGATATCATGAAACGGTTCCATCAGACCAAGAAATGAGATCAAATAAGGGGTTTTTAGACCAATATTTTCATCAATTAACTGCAATGTTTACTGCAGAGTTAGAGACTTATCACAAAAAAAGGGGTTTCGAAAACCCCTTACCTATTTGTATTTCAATATAGTAGCCTTGCTAGGAATCGAACCTAGATCTAGCGTTTAGGAAACGCTTGTTCTATCCGTTGAACTACAGGGCCATGGATATTTCCACAAATTAACCCTAATGGATTCTATCAGACAAATAATCTTTTGAAATCATTCCTTTTTCCGTCCATTTCAAAATTCAACCTACCATGAACAAATCAGATTCAGCCATTTTTCGATAATTTGGGACATTGCAGGCCAAGCTTTTCAGCCCAAAAGCATCTCGCCTGCTATTCCAACTTAACGCCGACCCAATATGAAAAAATCCTTTCTGCTCCTTTTTTGCCTGATCTTATCTTTTGGATTTGCTCCGAAGTCCCTGACTTGGGTGGCAATCGGAGATTCTATCACTTACCTGAATGATCATCCCGATGAGACCGGCAACAGGATAAGCAAAGGTTATCTGACTTTGGTGACTGATAAATTTCCGGACGCTCAAGTAACCAATAAAGGGTATAATGGATGGACAGCCGTCAAAATTGCAACTGACTTTGATAAACTTGAAATTCCAAAAGCTGATGTCTACAGCATCTTTCTTGGCACCAATGATTGGTGGGGTGGAAAGGCGTTGGGAACGATGGAGGATTATCAAAATAATACCGGTACCGAGACGGTTTATGGGGCTTTCAAAGTCATAATCAATAATCTTCGCAGTTTGAATGATCAAGCAGAAATCATACTGATTACCCCGATGCAACGCGTGGATTTTGTATACATCAATGATTTTAAGAACAACGCTTATGGTTCTTACCGCGAAAAAAATGGTCAGAATCTGGAGCAGTTTGCCAATGCGATTGTTGCAATTGCCAAAGCGGAAAGTTTTAAGGTGGTTGATTTATACCATCATGACAAGATGGATCATGCCCGCTTGGTGAAGTTTAAGCGATTAAAAGATCCGGAAACAGGCGAATACAAGAAATTTAAATACCCGGACTTCATAGATGTATCCTTTGATCCGGCGGCGGATGAATATCCTTATCCTGAAAAATCCATCAACGTCACTTATGACGGCCTTCATCCATCCGACAAAGGCTACCGACTGATTTCAAAAGAGTTATATCCGATTTTTAAAGGATTCTTAGAGGAAAGAAAGGCCGGACTTTAAGGCAAATATCTTTGGGCAAGTTGTGGTTTATCAATCAATTACCCTATATTTGCACTCCAAAATTAGGATGGACGGGTTCCATCCACTAACTAAATACATCAAATTTATGTCAGTAAAAATCAGATTAGCACGTCGCGGTAGAAAGAAAATGGCTATCTACGATGTGGTTGTAGCTGATGCTAGAGCTCCACGTGATGGACGCTTCATCGAAAAGATCGGGTCTTACAACCCAAACACAAATCCCGCTTCCATCAACATCAACAATGAGCGCGCTCTTAAATGGTTGTTGAACGGAGCTCAGCCTACCGATACCGTGAAAGCAATGCTTTCTTACAGAGGTATCATGCTGAAAAAACACCTTCAAATCGGTGTATTGAAAGGCGCAATCGATCAGGCAACTGCCGATGCTAAGTTTGAAGCATGGTTGGCTGATAAAGATTCTAAAATCGCCGGTAAAGTGGACACTATCACTAAAGCAAAAACTGACGCTCGTCAGAAAGCTCAGGATGCTGAAACTGCTAAAAACCAGGCAAGAATAGATGTAATCAAAGCAAGAGAAGATGAGCAGAAAGCGATGCTTGCTGCTGCTGCTGCTGCAAACAATCCAGCTCCTGCTGCTGTAGAAGCAACTGAAGAAGCTGCTCCTGAAGTAGCTCCTGAGGCATCTGCCGAAGGCGAAACTCAAGCATAATAGATAAGTCCGCATGAACAAAGACCAATGCTTTCAACTAGGCTACGTGGGCAAAGTTCATGGACTTCGTGGAGAAGTAATGGTGACTTTAGATGTAGATTTTCCTGAGGATTATGAAGATTTAAAGCACGTGTTCCTGGAGCAAAAATCCCGGCTTGTACCGTTTTTCCTGGAGCACTTTGTACTCCAACCCGGAAATAAGGCATTAGCAAAATTCGAGGATCTCAACTCAATCGAGCAGGTAGAATCACTGGTAGGATCGGCAGTTTATCTTCCACTTACCGCACTGCCCGAACTTGAAGACGGCCAATTTTACTTTCACGATTTGATTGGATTTGAGGTCTTTGACGAGACCAAAGGACTAATCGGACCAATCCAGATCGTATATG
>JBILPR010000187.1:0-8637 GCA_044373795.1 Algoriphagus sp.
AACATAGTTCCCATACAATTTTTCTTTTTCATTCACAGAGAAAAATATTAGAAAGAAGTAGGAAGCAAATGCTAAGCCTGTTGTGAGATTGAATACCCATTCAATAAAATCAACATTGAAATATTCCTCGTTCATCCAAAGGACAAAAAGCGAAAAAATTAACAATCCAAAAACTAAAAAGCCTCTATCAAGAGTTGTCTGATTTTTCTTTACAAAATAGGGGAACTTAATTTTTTCCATAGAATGGATAATAGGAAAAAGCCTTCCAAATCTGGAAGGCTCTTAATTCGTATTTCTTATCTCGTATCTAAAATGAGATTGCTTCGTCGCAGGAAGTTTAAGGTGAATATTTCAGCTTTCCTTTCTGCTCCTCGCAAAGACGTAAGACTATTGAAAACGTATTCTGGTAAACGCTTTTTACATCCGACATCGGTCACCCGTCATCCAGCTTTACACTGTAGGCAACTTCCATCCATTATGATAATGCGCCTTCATCAACTGGTTGGCTTCTGAGTCGGTGAATTGATTTTTGTCAGCATCCCAATACACTTTCTTACCTGTTTTGTAAGCGATATTTCCCATCTGAGCATTGATCGCAGCCACAGATCCTGTCTGGATTGCGCACTTCAGAAGCTTTGGATCATTGGCAGTGACCGCCTCCACGAAGTTGACCGCATGAAGATCAAGAGCATTTCCGTTTGGTTTGATCAAAGCCACCTCGGCTACTTTTGGAGTTCGTTTTCCTTCCACAGTTTCTGTTTCCGGAATTACTCTCCATCCTCCTCTGTTTACCACAAGAGTTGCATTGTTTCCGATAAACGCGATTCCTTCAGTCGTGCCGTAGTTACCGCCATCGATTCCTGTGGCATGTTCCCAAAGCATATTGAAGCCTTCGTATTCGTACACGGTCTGAAGTGTGTCCGGAGTCTCGGAGGCATCATCAGGATAAGCGAATTTTCCTCCGGAAGCCATTACTGACTTAGGTGCAGAAACTCCCATTGCAAAGAGAGCGATATCGATCTCGTGAACTCCCCAATCAGTCATCAATCCGCCTGCATAATCCCAGAACCAACGGAAATTGAAGTGAAAACGGTTGGCGTTGAATTCTCTTTTCGGCGCCGGGCCGAGCCACATATCATAATCCACACCTGCAGGAGGCGCACTGTTGGCAACCATTGGAACCGGCTTCATCCAACCCTGATATGCCCAGCATTTCACCAGACGAATCTGGCCAAGCTTGCCTGATTTTACATAATCAATGGCTTCCGCATACTGGGAACCCGAACGCTGCCATTGACCCACTTGAACCACTTTGCCATATCGCTCCTGAGCTTTTACCATGATTTGGCACTCTTCGATGGTATTTGCAATCGGCTTTTCCACATACACATGCTTTCCTGCAGACACTGCATCCACCATGTTCAGGCAATGCCAATGATCCGGAGTTCCGATAATTACAATGTCGATGCTCGGATCTTCCAGCATTTTACGGTAATCCTTGTATTGCTTTGGACGGGTACCGCGAAGTTTGAATACATCTTCAGTTCGCTGATCCAACACGCTTTGATCGACATCTGCCAATGCCACACAGTTCACCTGAGGCATTTTCAGATGGGCGTTCATATTGGACCAACCCATTCCTTTGCAGCCGATCAGGCCGTAATTGATTTGGTCATTGGGTCCGATTTTTCGGGTGAAAGTCCCGAATTCCGCAGCTGTCAGCACTTGTGGCATTGCCATACCCGCACCTATCAGCATGGTGTTTTGTATAAATTTTCTTCTTGAGTTCATGTTTTTGGGTTATTGGTTAATGGTTAATTGAAAAGTAGGCAGTGTCCAGTAGGCAGTTTGCAGGGTTTACTTACTGGAAACTGATTAAAGCGGTCTCACCCAGATATTTCTGAATCTAACCGGATTTCCGTGATCCTGAAGTTTGATCGGCAACTGCTCGGCGTGCGCTTTGTAATTAGGAATTCCGATGTATTCGGTTGGACCTTTCAGAATGACATTGTTCTGAACCAACACTCCGTTGTGCATCACGGTAACTGTTGCAGGAGAAGTCAAAACGCCATTTTTATCAAATCTTGGAGCTTTGAAGATGATATCGTAGTAGTTCCACTCTCCCGGAGGACGAGTTGCATTGACCAAAGGAGGATGCTGCTTGTAGATACTTCCTGCCTGACCGTTAGTATATGTCTTGCTTTCGTAGCTGTCCAAAACCTGAACTTCATAGATTCCCATCAGGAAGAAACCTGAATTTCCTCTGCCCTGACCTTCTCCTACGATTGTTGTGGGTGCGGACCATTCGACGTGAAACTGAGCATCGCCAAAAGGAAGTTTGGACTGGAGATCTCCTTTGCCTTTCACGACAACCAATTCTCCGTTTTCAATCAGCCATTCTGCCGGGCTGCTTCCGTCTTTTGCACTTACAAATCCATTCAAACTTGTTCCGTCAAAAATGACAATCGCATCCGATGGTGGATTTGTATTGTGTGTTCCTGCGGTAACTTTTGGAGGAATGGGTGTGTAAAACTCGGTTGCCTGAGGAGGCATTGGCGGCGGAGTAGCCTGTTGTGCCAAAGCCAAAGAGCTTATGCTCAATGCTAAGCCTGTAATAGCAAAGGATAGTAATTTCACTTTCATAGTGTAGATTATTGAGGGGTAAAAACTAGAAGCAATAAATTAACCCAAAAACCCCCAATCAAAAAACCATTGATGGATTTTTGATTGAAGTGGTCAATTCGTTTCTTAATTTTCAGAAAATATGCTAAAATGAAAAAACCACTACTCAGCCTTTTTTTAGGTTTGATTTTATCGGTTTCAGCGTTTGCCCAAGAGGAATATTATTTCCCCGGGGAAACTTTTGACCCTGCGATTCCTTCGCCTTCCCAGTTTTTGGGCTATCCGATCGGAGATTGGCACACGCGCTATGATTTGATCATCAAGTACTTTGAAAAACTCGACGCAATCAGCGAAATGGCAGAGTTGAAAACAATCGGCTACACCCACGAGCGAAGACCGAAAGTGATTTTGACCATTTCTTCTCCTGCCAACATGGGAAACCTGGAAAAAATCAGAAAAGCTCAGCTTCAGTTGGCTGATCCGACTCAGGCCAAACCCGATGTGAATTCCATGCCTTCCATCATTCATCAGGGATATGGAGTTCACGGAAATGAGCCGTCCTCCGCTGAGGCAGCGATGCTGACAGCTTATTGGTTGATGGCTTCGCAATCTGATCTTGCTAAAAATCTGCGTGCAAACGCCGTGGTCCATATTGACCCAACTCTCAACCCGGATGGACGTGACCGTCACAGTCATTGGGCAAACTCAAACAAAGGCTTTCCTCCGGTAGCCGATCCGCTTGATCGTGAGCATAACGAAGCATGGCCTGCCGGAAGAACCAACCATTATTGGTTTGATTTAAACAGAGACTGGTTGCCTCTCGCTCATCCTGAATCTCAGGTGAAAGTGGCCTGGTATCATACATGGCTTCCAAATGTGACGACTGACTTCCATGAAATGGGTCCAAACAGCACGCATTTCTTCGAACCAACCAAACCATATGGAAGCGAAAACCCGGTGGTTCCCCGCAAAAACTACGACGACATCAACGTTCGCTTCGCGAAGTATTTTGCCAAATACCTGGATAAAATAGGAAGTTTATACTGGTCCAAAGAAGTCTTTGACAACAGCTATCCGGGCTATGGATCTACGTATCCGGACATTCATGGCGGTTTGGGATTGGTATTCGAGCAGGCAAGCAGCCGGGGTCATGTGCAGGCAACTCAGCGGGGAGACATGACTTTTGGATTCACCATTCGAAACCATGTCTCAAGCTCGCTCGCCACGATGGAAGCGGCTTTGGATAATCGCGTTTATATGCACGATTATCTCAGAGAATTCTTTGAAACAGCTGTGACAGAAGGATCGAAAGATTCAGGGAAAAACTATGTGTTCGGAGATGAATTTGACGAAAGCAGAAACCGACTTTTTGTTCAATTCCTGCTCGATCATCAGATCAGGGTTTATGAAAATACCTCCGATATAAACGCCGGCGGATACTCTTTCAAAAAAGGAAAATCCTGGGTAGTGCCAACTTCACAGCCTCAATACCGAATGGTTCGCACCATGTTTGAAGAAGTGAAGGAATTTGCGGATTCGGTATTCTATGACGCCTCGGCCTGGAATATGGCGCATGCGTATGGAATGCCTTATGCAAAATCTGCCGTGTCCAAAACTGGAACTCAGGTCACAAAAGCTGTGGCTTCAGCGCATGTTTTCCCTACGGGAAAAGCTTATGCTTACCTGATCGATTGGTCGGATTATTATGCGCCAAAGATGCTTTTTGAATTGCAGAAAGCAGGAATTCATGTAGAGATAATCAACAGGGCTTTTGCTTCGCAAACTCAGGATGGCAGAAAAGATTTTCCTGCGGGAACGCTGATGATTCCTATGGGTTTCCAGAAACTGGATCCTGAAAAAGTTGCCAGCACGATTCAGACGTTGGCAGCAGCCAACCAACAAAAAGTATTTGCAACCACTACCGGATTGAATTTATCGGGAATCGATTTGGGTTCCAACTTGGTTGGCGCTGTGACCGAACCAAAAGTTCTGATGATTCTCGGCACCGGAATCCAGGCAAATGAAGCCGGCGAAATCTGGTATCTGATGGATAGTCAAGTGGGAATGCCAATCACGAAAGTGAGCACAGAGCAAATCGGCCGGATCAATTTGTATGATTTCAACACGCTGATCATGCCTTCCGGAAATTACAATTCACTTTCCGAAGGGGTCGTAAATCATCTGAAAGACTGGGTAAATCGTGGTGGAACGGTGATTTCGATGAAAAATGCGAGCCTTTGGTTGAATCAAAAAGGAATCACCAAGGAAGCTTTGGTGGAAGAAGGTGAAAGCACCGAACCGGATTCCTTGCCATTCTCCACGAGAAATGATTTCGAAGGTGCCAAAGAAGTAGGTGGAAGCATCTACATGACCGAACTCGACCTGACACATCCGATCGCGTATGGCTATCATCGCAAGAATCTGCCGGTTTACAGAAACACGAACATCTTCGTGAAACCAAGCGGCGATAAATACCTGACTCCTGTGAAATATACTGCGAATCCTTTGCTTGGAGGATACATTTCCAAGGCAAACCTGGAACTCGTCAAGCAAAGTGCAGGCGTGGTTATTTCTTCTGTAGGTCAGGGAAGAGTTATCCATTTCTTCGATAGTCCTAATTTCCGTGGAACCTGGTTCGGAACGAATAAGCTTTTCCTGAATGCTGTGTTCTTTGGGAATATGATGGATTAAGGGATGATGGATGCCAGCTGACCGATGTTTGGCGGTAGGAAGTTTGGCAGTGTTCTATTCCCCCTTCAGAGGGTTAGGGGGTGAAGTTGGAAGTCGCGGCCACTCCCCCTAAATTTCCAATTCTTCTATGGAATAGAGATCATTAATAAAGGGGGATTTGATTTATGATTTCGGATTTATGACTTCGGATTTCATTTCAGATTTCACACTTCAGATTTCAAACTTCTAAATTCATACTTCAGATTTCAAACTTCTGAATTATAAAAAAAGCCGCTGGAGCAATTCCGGCGGCTTTCATTTTTGATCTAAGATTTTCAGAATTCACACTTCTGTTCTTCAAATCTTATGTCTTAAATCTTATGTCTTAAATCTTCCTTTCTAGCTCAATTTAAAATTGATCGGCAAAGTCATTCGGGTGTTAACCGCTTTCCCGCCGATTTTACCCGGAGTCCATTTTGGAGAGATTTCTACTACTCGTTTGCCTTCTTCATCGCAACCTGCACCGATTCCTCTGAGGATTTCTACGTCACTCACCGAGCCATCTTCCTTTACTATAAAAGTCAAAACGACCATTCCTTCAATTTTCTTATCTCTCGCAGTTTGCGGGTACTTGAGATTTTCGGTCATATGCTTGATCCAACCATCCATTCCTCCGGGAGGTACGGGCATTTCGTCGACTTTGTCAAAAGCTGTTGGTTTTAGATTTTCAAGCGTTTGACCCATTGCATCTGTAAATCCTGAAAGTAGCAGGAGGGTAAATAACAGTCCCAAAATGGACCCTTTGTTGATTCGGTTTTTCATATAGCAAAATTTAAGTTGAAAGATTGATTATCAAGATTTCCAAAAGTCTCCTTTTGAAAAAAAAGCAACTGACAGGATCAGTGGCTTTTTTGAATTTAAACCATAATAAATATTAACCTAGTTTGAGTTTGACGGGCAGCCTCATTCAATTTTTTACCACCATATTGACTAGGTTCCCAATGCGGTGGTGCAGTGAAAAAAGAGTTCTGACTCATTTAATAATCAATTTTTCATTTGGAGGAAGTTTAAGCTGAAAAATAGATTCGTCGGTTTTAAATGAAGATATTTTCTCTGAAGGGACATAGCCTACAACTTGTATCTCATGAAGCATTATTACAGGGTATTTAAATAAGTCTTCTTTTAGTTTGGAAGTGATTGATTCTGTTTCACCCATACCTGAAATCTCAAAACGAATTGGCAACCTCATACGGGTTTTAACTACTCTTCCTCGCTGTTTTCCTGGCTCCCATTTCGGTGCATTTTGAACTACTCGAACCGCTTCCTGATCTGCTGATTCCCCAATCCCACGCAGGATCTCGGCATTATTGATCGATCCATCTTCATGAATTTCAAACATCACAATCACTGTTCCTTCAATCCCGTTTTCTCTGGCTTCAGCAGGGTACTTTATGTTTTTTGCGAGGTATTCGTGCCACCCATTCATTCCGCCCTGAGGCATAGGTTGCTCCTCGACCAAATCAAATACTTCGTCGGCATTTTCTTCAATTACTAACTCCAGATTTTCAATTGGTGGAACTGGGGCTGGGTTTTCAGAAAATGGGACTTCCAAGATCTCAGGGAAATCTGCTACCTCTGACGTCTGGGGAGTTATATCCTCCCTTTCGCAGGAAAAGACAAATACGACCAGCGCCATCAATGGCAATACCAATAAAAATCTGGCTTTTTGGATGGTTTTTGAATTGGTTTTGGTCATCATGATAATGCGTTTTTTGGTTTGAAATTGATTGAAACTGTTGACAAACTGCCAGCTGCTTTGCTTGGTCAGCAACCGGAGAAGGAGCCTTGAATACGCGATTTGAGAGTAAGATTTTGTCACACCCTGATCTGCCTGAAACTCATGGACTTCCCGCAGCGAGCCCTCATAGAGAAAAATGAGCGGATTGAACCAGAAAATTGCTTTGGCAAACTGGAGTAAAAGCAAATCCCAGGTATGTTTTTTCTCCACATGAACAGACTCATGAAGAAGAATCTGATCCAAATCGGGATTCTTAGGGTCAAAACTTGGCAGCAGGATATAATTGAAAAATGACGCGGGCTCGAAGCTCGGATGTACCGCTATTTTCATCCCCTGATAGGAGAATTTCTCCACCATCTGGAGTTGGAAAATCGGCTTGATCAATCCCAAACTCAGTCTTCCAAAGGCGATGACCAAACCAAAAATATAAATTCCGAAAAAGGTTTCCTGCCAAGTCAAAGACCAAATCCAAAATCCGGATTCTTCCTGGATTTGCTCTCCAACCCAGAAAACGGGCAGGGTGATCTCCTGAATTCCGGTTTGATCAGAAGCCAATTCAAAGGAAAGCAAAGGCACCACCAATGCCGAGATCAGCATGAAGAGGAGAATCGCCCGATTCCAGTTGAAGAAGGTGAGTTTCTCGAGAAAAGCCTTGTAAAAAACAAGCGCCAGGGCAAGGCAAAGACTTCCTTCCCAAAGATAGTTCAGGGATTCGTTGATCATATTCCGGAGTTTTCGTGGTCGTCAATCAGCTTCTGCAAATCCTGAATTTCCTTGTCTGAGATGTTCTTTTCTTTGACCATGAATGAAAGGAAATTGCCTACCGATCCTTCGAAAAATTGATTCACCATTCGATTGATGCTCTTTTTGCTATATTCTCCCTGAGTTACCAGCGGAAAATACTCGTTGACCGTACCGTAAAGTCTATGTCCCAGAAATCCTTTTTTCTCCATCAACTTGATGTGGGAGGCAAGGGTGGTATAAGGCGGTTTGGGATCGGAAAGATTATCCAGGACATCTCTGACCAGGGCTCTCTCCAATCTCCAAAAAATTCGCATGATACTCTCTTCGTATTGTGATAATTCGTTCATGAAACCAAGGTAGAATTCAGGTTTCATTATTCCTACGAAATTTTCGTATTCCTACGTATAAAATGTAGATCTGGATTTAAAAACATGAAAAACAATGAATTGACGGGATTTATGCCGAAAAAATTTTTGATTAATCACAATGTTGTCCGTAAGATCATTCTATAAATAATGTCGGAATTAGTGGCACCATAAGGTGAGTTGAAAAGTTTCGGCTTAGATAATGCCTTAGGGGATTTATGGTTTTAAACAGCAGATCAAAACCGTTAAGAAAATGGGTTAGTTCTCGAAGTAGAACGAGAGAAATCCACCCATTTTTAGGGTTGATCAAGATTTAAAATCAAATAGCCAAGAATGCTTTTCCCAATACTAAACTTTGCCTATTTGAAATAAATAGCCAGGCATTAAGGTTTTTGGTTACTTTTTGCCCTCAAAAAGTGACTAGAGAAAAAAACTGCG
>JBILPR010000025.1:0-27251 GCA_044373795.1 Algoriphagus sp.
GGATTAGAGAGTAATTTCTCAAACAGGACATAAAAAAAGGGCGGTGAAATCACTGCCCTTTTTGGTTTTCGCTATTTCAGATTTTTAGAAACCTACAAATGCAGGAGGCTCTACTCCATTTATACGTAGGTACGCGATCGAAGAACCTCTGTGGTGGGTGGAATGATCCATCAACAAAGCCATTACTTGTCGTCTTGAAACGTTATTTCCAAAAACATCAAGCTTTTCTCCGGCTTGTTCCGGGGTGAGTGCTTTCATGGTTTTGGCACCATAATCATAGCTTTTAGCAATGTAATCGGCAAGTTCAGCTTTGGTGGCAGTCTTCATATCCAGGGTAAATGCCGGGACCTCACCTAAAAGATGTCCTTGAGCGATACCCGTAATTGCAGATCCGATATGATACATCTGATCTTTAAAAGACATAGCTGCAGGGTCTGTCTTATAGTCCATGCCTGAATCCGGCATCTTGTCCAAAACAGCCAAGGTGTATTTTTTACTGTTTTCCCATTTGGCGAAAAACTCATCCAGCGTGGTCTGAGCCATGGCTACCGGCACAGCCAGCATAAAAATCGCGGCAAAAAAAGCCAGCGATGTAACTCTTACAAATCTTTTCATAGTTCAAGAATTTTGGTTAGTCTTTTAAATTTCCTCTAATATCCCCGCAAATCAAACCTTATCTCTAATTTTAAACCATGATGAAATTACTTTTGATGGTTCCGGTTTTTATTGCTTTGATGGGTTGTGACAAGACTTACCTGCCAAAACCCAATGGATATAACCGCATAGATCTTCCTCCGCATGCTTATAAAACCCTGGACCAAGGATACCCTTATGAGTTAGATTTTTCTTCTTTTGGTCAAATAGAGGCAGACTCTTTTAACTTAAAAGAAAAGGCCTGGGTAAATATCAACTACAAGGATTTCGGTGCCAAAGTCCATTTGACTTATCTTGAAATTGACGGGGAAAAAGTAAATTTTGAAAAAATATCAAAAGATGCTTTTAAACTGACAGCCAAGCATCAAATCAAGGCCTATGGAATTGAAGAGGCTATTTTGGTGACTCCGGAAGGTTATACAGGAGTAGTTGCAGAACTTTCGGGTGAAGTTCCAACCCAGTTTCAATTTTTTGTGACAGACTCAACCGACCATTTTCTGCGGGGAGCACTCTATTTCAATACGGCCATGAAAAATGACTCTTTGGCACCTGTCATAGAATACATCAAGGTGGACATGGCCCACCTGATGAATTCCGTGAAGTTTCTCGATTAATTAAGGTTTTTCCAAGATTTGAGAATAATTGCACCACCTATCAAAGTTACCACGGTACCAATTACTCCTCCCATCGTATTGCCATAGATAAAGAAACCTGTTGCGAAAAGAGCAGCATAAACCATTATAGTTCCTACCAGCATCAAGCCAATTTCCTTAGGAAGCTGACCGATTTCTTGCTTCTCGTTTGGATATTTGTCCAGTACTTTCTTCCAACCAAATGCCGCAGGAGTTACTTTTCTGTAGAAAGAAAGCAAGACTTCGTCTTTCTCGGGCTGAGTTACAAAGGTGACGATTAACCAACCAATAGTTGTGATTGTGACACTGTAAACCAATTTGAGGTAAGCCTGATTTTCAGGAATCAGGATCCAGTTTACTTTTGGATTGATCACTTCAAAGAAAATCGCAACTACAAAGGAAATCGCCATCGCAGAAATTTCGGTGTATGCGTTGATTCTCCACCAGAACCATCTGAGGATAAAGATCAGTCCGGTTCCTGCACCGATTTGAAGCAGAATGTTAAATGCACTCAATGCACTTGAAAGTGCCAATGCCAGAAATGCAGAAAGAACCATCAATCCCACAGTAGAGATTCTGCCTACTGCCACCAATTCTTTGTCTGTGGCTTCTGGTTTCAGAAATCTTAAATAAAAGTCATTCACTATATAGGAGGAACCCCAGTTCAAGTGCGTGGAAAGAGTGGACATCACAGCCGCCATCAAAGACGCTAATACAAGTCCAA
This sequence comes from Algoriphagus sp., assembly GCA_044373795.1. GTDB lineage: Bacteria > Bacteroidota > Bacteroidia > Cytophagales > Cyclobacteriaceae > Algoriphagus. The sequence continues at coordinate 2,011 of JBILPR010000025.1, forward strand.
CCATTCCGGTAGGCAGGAAGGTTAGCATTGCAGAATACGCCAAATCATCTCCCATTTTATCTACAGGAATGTGCGGAAACGCAGTCTGCATATCGCTGATATTTGGGTAAATAATTAAAGAGCCCAAAGCCACAATAATCCAAGGCCAAGGTCTCAGCGCATAATGGGCAATGTTAAAAAACAAAGTTGCTCCGATTGCATTCTTTTCATCTTTTGCAGAAAGCATTCGCTGGGCAATGTATCCTCCCCCACCGGGCTCAGCACCCGGATACCAGGTAGCCCACCACTGGATGGCGATTGGCATAATAAAAAGCGGTATGTAAATGTTTGGATCAGAGAAATCAGGCAGAAAATCAAGCTTATCAGCGACATTCTCATGTGCTAACAAATTGTTCAAACCACCGATTTCCGGCATGTCAAGAATAAAATAGGCTGCTCCAAATGAACCTGCAATGGCTACGAAAAACTGAAAAAAGTCTGTCAAAAGAACTCCTTTCAGACCTCCTAAGGAACTGTAAATCACAGTAACAACAGAGGAAATCAGCAAAGTTTCAACCGGAGTTAATCCTAACATCACTCCTCCGATTTTGATCGCTGCTAGCGAAACAGTTGCCATGATCACGACGTTGAAAAATACGCCGAGATAGATAGCCCGGAAGGCTCGCAAAAACGCAGCACCTTTTCCGGAGTATCGAAGTTCGTAAAATTCCAAATCCGTGGTGACCTCAGATCTTCTCCAAAGCTTTGCATAAACGAAAACTGTAAGCATGCCTGTCAGCAAAAATGCCCACCAAGCCCAGTTTCCTGCAACACCATTTTTTCTGACAAGGTCAGTTACCAAGTTTGGAGTATCCGCAGAAAAGGTAGTCGCTACCATCGAAACTCCCAAGAGCCACCAAGGCATGTTTCTTCCGGAGAGGAAGAACTCTTTAGCAGATGCTCCTGCAGTTTTTGCGGAGAAAAGTCCGATCAAGAGCGAAATCACAAAGAAGGCGACTATGATCGCCCAGTCAATTACACCAATATTCATATGAGAGTGGTTTACTCAATTTTATTTAATTTTTTTAAAAAAGAACCAATACTTTATTGATAATTTTTACTAATTTATTTAAATACTTTTAAAGCCAAAAGGAATATTGGACTAGTTATCCATTTTATCTTTCTTTTTTATCCAAATCATATTTTGAAGGACACTTTCCTAGCTTTCTTCAACTCGGAAAAGCAACCAAAATGTTATCAAATTTATACCTCAGTGTTACACAAATAGCCAAAACCAATGAAATATTTAATCAAAAAATAACCATTTGTTTAGAACCTATCTCGATTCATAAAATTTACTTGCGGTGTTTAAAGAAACTCAATTTCGAGATAAATCAACCAATTTTATGAAGAACAAATACCTGTCAATTTTAGCATTTTGCGCTTTTTTTTCCTGTAATGATGAGCCTCAACCTTTCGTCATCGCGAATGTAAATTTCTCAGAAGTGGGATCCTTGACCATTGGCGGCACCGCAGCTGCAGAGATTTCTGCATATGACCCTATTACCAAGCGCCTTTTTGTGGTGAATAATTCAAGTAAATCAAAAGTCGATGTAGTCGATATTTCTGACCCTTCTAATCCATTTGTGACAACCTCAATAGATGTAACCCAATTTGGTGGAGGTGTCAATAGTGTGGCGGTCATGAACGGAATGATGGCAATGGCTATTGAAGCAGACATCAAAACAAATGACGGTAAAGTGGTGGTTTTCCGAACGGACAAGCTTACAACGCCTCTCTCTGTCGTTGCAGTAGGAGCACTTCCTGACATGGTGACTTTTAGTCCGAATGCCCGTTTCATTGTCTCTGCTAACGAGGGAGAGCCGAATGCCGACTACTCCATTGATCCAGTTGGCTCGATTTCAATAATCGATGTTATTAATAACTTTAGAGTTGCTACCATTGGTTTTGATGCATTTGCGAGTCAACAAGCAAGTTTGGTAGCACAGGGATTCCGGGTTTTTGGTCCAAGAGCTTCTTTTTCGCAGGATATGGAACCTGAGTATGTTACGATTGAAAAAGGTTCGGAAGTTGCTTGGGTGACTCTTCAAGAGAACAATGGAATTGCACGCGTGGATCTCATTAAACAAAAGGTTTCTGCGATTTTTCCTTTGGGACTTAAAGATCACTCAATTCCTGGAAATGAATTGGATGTCAGTGATCGTGACAACGCTATATCACTTAGAAATTGGCCGTTGTTATCGTACTATTTACCTGATGCCATTGATAATTTTTCAATTGGTGCCAATCATTACCTTTTGACTGCCAATGAAGGCGATACCAGAGACTATACTGGCTATGCTGAGGAAGCCAGAGTAAAAGATCTCAAATTGGATCCAATTAAATTTTCAACTGGTACTGATCTCAAAAAAGATGGGGCACTGGGAAGATATACAGTTACAAAATCCGCTGGTGATGTGGATGGTGACGGAGATTTTGATGTATTATATGGAATAGGTTCACGGTCATTTACTGTTTGGGATGGATTGACTGGACAAAAGGTTTTGGATTATAACAAACTGGAGAAAGACTTCATCGCAGCAGTCGGATCCAAATATGATGATGGGAGAAGTGATAATAAAGGAGTGGAACCTGAATCCATCGAAGTAGGCATGATTGACAATAGAACGCTTGTCTTTGTTGGATTGGAGCGAGTGGATGCGGTAATGATTTATGAATTGGTAGGAGTCTCTTCTTTTAATTTTCTCCAAGTTCTTGAAACTGGAGATGCTCCTGAGGGCTTACTTTTTATCTCTGCCGAAGACAGTCCTAGTCTTTCTCCGCTGTTGGTGGTGAGCTCCGAAGGAGATGGTCAAGTCAAGATTTTTAATATAAAATAAATCTAAAGCGACAGCTTGATTGAAGAAAAACCAGTCATACAATTGACTGGTTTTTCTATTTCCCCTTTTTATTTTCTGCCTAACGAGTAGATTTGAGCGATGAATCGAAATGATCTGTATGAGCTTCTCAAATGCTACCCATTGGAAGGTTTGGAAGAACTTAACTTCCAAAAGTTTGGTGCCGGTCTCATCCATGAGACTTATTTAATCGAACTTAGAAAGCACCAGTATATCCTTCAATACTTTAATTCCAACGTATTCAAGCACCCAAACCGAATCGAAAAAAATCTTACCCTTTTGAGCAAAGTGGGGGACTTTAGCCAATTGTCATTTCAGTTGCCTTTGCCTATTCAGAATCTTGACGGGAGCGGGTTGGTGGAATTCCAAGGAAAGCTCTTCAGATTATTTCATTTTGTAGAGGGAAAGACCTTACAGCAGATCAGTGATCCGAATCAAGCTAAACAGGCAGCTGAAGCATATGCCTCATTTTCTCGATGGGCAGATGCTTTTCCATTGGTAAAGTTTGAGGAAACTATTCCAAACTTCCACCGTCTTGACCTTCGGTTTCATAGGTTAGAGGAGGTGGCAAAATCAGTCAAAAATCTAAACCCCGAAGAACAGCAGATTTTAGATTTCTATCTTAGCCAAAATGAATTAGTCACGAATTATCTTCAGGTCATTTCAGAAATCCCACTACGCCTGACTCATAATGATACCAAAATCAATAACCTGATTTTTTCTTCCAACTTAAAAAAAGTGGAGGCAGTAATCGATCTCGATACCATCATGCCAGGCTATTTGCTCTATGACTTTGGGGATTTGGTCAGGACAGTTGCCAGCGCAGAAGAGGAGACTAGTCTAGATTGGGAAAATCAAAAGTTACAACTGCCAATTTTTGAAAATCTTCTTGCAGGCTATTGGGCTGGAGCAGGCGATTTAATGTCCGAAAAGGAGGCTAAATCATTATTGATGGGAGGTGAAGTGATGACGATCATTATGGGGTTACGTTTTTTGACAGATCATCTCGAAGGCAATGTTTATTATCGGGTGGAATATCCTGAGCAGAATTTCCATCGGGCAAAAAATCAGATGATTTTACTCCGAAGCCAGCAATCCCTACGGCCGGTTCTTCAGGAGATTTGGGAAAAAATCACCGGATCCAAAATCTGAGTCTGACAATTCCTTTCATTTTAATTGCCATTTGACGGAAGCGGACTTATTTTGCTTTCCTCCTAAACCCACTATTCCTTGTCAGGCATTTTTGACACCAAGATCGAGTTTCTCAAAGGCGTTGGCCCTCAGCGTGCTGCACTGATCAGCAAGGAATTGAACATCTTCACATACGGGGAACTGATTCAGCATTATCCTTTCCGGTACGAGGATCGGACGAAATTTTTTAAAATCCGTGAGTTGACTGCCGAACTGGAAAATGTACAGATCATCGCCAAAATCAGACAGGTTGAAATAATTGGGCTTGGAGGAAAAAGGCGTCTCGTGGCTCATGTAGCAGATGAAACCGGCGAGATGGAAATGACGTGGTTCAAGGGAATTCAGTGGGTTCAACCGAAACTGCCTGCCGGAGCCACTTTTATTTTTTACGGAAAACCGGCACTTTACGGCAGGAAATGGAGCATTGCCCATCCGGAGATTGAGCCACTGAGTGCTGCCAACGAAACCCGGAACAATTTTCAGCCCGTCTATTCTACCACCGAAAAGCTCAAGGCAAAATTTTTGGATTCCAGGGGAATTTCAAAAATCATGGAGCAGCTTGTTCAAGTCTGCCTTCCCCAGATTCAGGAAACCTTGCCTTCGGAAATTCTGCAACAATATCAATTGATCGGAAAGCAGGAATCCATCCGGCAGATTCATTTCCCTTCTCAACCGGACTTGCTCCAGCGAGCAAGAAAGAGATTGAAGTTTGAAGAGTTTTTCTTCCTCCAGCTCCGTCTGCTGATGATGAAACTGACCAGAATCGAGAAGTTTCGCGGTCAGCCCCTTTCCAGAACAGAATTGCTTACAGAATTTTATAAAAATCATATTCCCTTTGAACTCACCAATGCCCAAAAGCGGGTAATCCGGGAGGCTTTCGCAGATATGAAATCAGGCCGACAGATGAATCGTCTGCTACAGGGCGATGTGGGAAGTGGCAAAACGATGGTCGCTTTCATCTGTATGCTGATCGCGATCAGTTCCGGTACACAGGCTTGTTTGATGGCTCCGACGGAAATACTGGCAAATCAACATTACGAAGGTTTGAGCCAATACGCCACTATGATGGGACTTGAAATCGCTTTGCTGACTGGCTCAGTTAAGAAAGCCAGGCGAAAAGTGATCCATGAAGCACTTGAGTCGGGCGGGCTAAAAATCCTGATCGGAACGCACGCCTTGCTGGAAGATGTAGTCCAATTCAAAAATCTTGGCCTTGCGATCGTGGATGAGCAACATCGATTTGGTGTTGCCCAGCGGGCAAAGCTTTGGGCAAAAAACGAACAATTCGTCCCTCACGTTCTTGTCATGACCGCAACTCCGATTCCGAGAACGCTCGCGATGACGCTTTACGGAGATCTTGATGTCTCAGTTATCGATGAACTTCCGGCAGGCCGAAAGCCTATCCAAACCGTCCATCGCTATGATAAAGACAGATTGAAAGTCTTTGGATTTATCAATCAGGAGGTACAAAAAGGAAGGCAAGTTTACATTGTCTATCCCTTGATCGAAGAATCTGAGACAATGGATCTTAAAAATCTGATGGATGGATTTGAGAGTATTTCCAGAGCTTTCCCCCAATATCCGATCAGCATCGTTTACGGCAAAATGAAATCCGATGCCAAGGATTTCGAAATGCAGCGCTTTGTAAAAGGCGAAACAAAAATAATGGTTGCCACCACTGTCATAGAAGTTGGCGTAAATGTGCCAAACGCCTCTGTGATGATTATCGAGAACGCTGAGCGGTTTGGGCTTTCCCAACTCCACCAACTTCGCGGAAGGGTTGGTCGTGGCGCAGAGCAAAGCTATTGCGTGCTGATGAGTAAGGTCGAGTTATCAAAGGACTCCAGAATCAGATTGGATACGATGGTCAGGACCAACGACGGATTTGAAATTGCAGATGTCGATCTGAGGCTGCGCGGCCCGGGAGATCTGATGGGAACACAGCAAAGCGGAATTACCGATTTATTGATTGCCGATCTAAGCAGAGATGCTCAGATTTTGACTTTGGCGAGAGATGCAGCTCAGCAGGTTTTGGCAAATGATCCGGAACTCAATCAACCTCAGAATGCTCCGATTCTAAGACAAGTGAGGCAGCAGAAAAAACATGCGGTGAATTGGAGTAGGATAAGTTGAAAGAGGTTAAAAGTGGGAAGGTGGGAAGGTTGAAAAGTTAAACATGCCGGTCCACCCCATTGCCTAGACGGAAGATTATTTATTTTTTCGATTTGAATATTCCCACGATTCTTCTGAAAATCAGCTTTTCCTTTTCCCAGAAGAACTTGAACTGACCAAAAATAAACCCGTAAATCAGCAGGAAAATCTGATACAATGGTAAAACCAGAATCAGGTACAAGACCGTGTTGATGAAGCTTCTGTCACCGCCTCTCTCCACTCCGAAAAAGTCAAGAATTGGGTTTTTCACGAAAAGGATCGTAAAACCGGTACAGGCAAATACCACTAAAACCATCACCACTTGAAAAAGGCTTTCAAGTTTCCACTTCGTTTGAAGTCTCTGAAGAAATCCGGGATGATGAGTTGGCTCTGACATGCGGCAAAAGTAACAGGAATGATTCTAAATAAAATAGCCGACACAAGGTCGGCTATCTTTTTTACCAGGTAAATACTCCCTGATTGAGGCTTTGCAAAGCCTGCACTTTATATTTTGCTTCTACCAGGATTGAGACATTGTGGGTGCTTCCACCATAAGAAACCATTCGGATCGGAATATCCACCAAGGCGTCCATTACCAATTTGATAGCTCCTTTGGTTTCTGAAACCATATTTCCCACGATACAGATAATGGTTTGATTATGATCTACCTCCACTAAACCTAATGCCTGGAGTTCCGAAACAATCTGGTCCAAATGGCTCAGATCATCAATAGTCACGGAAACGGCAATTTCCGAAGTCGTGATCATATCGATTGGCGTCTTATATTTTTCGAAGATTTCAAACACTTTCCGAAGGAATCCATAAGCCAATAGCATACGGCTGGATTTGATCTTGATGGCCGTGATTCCATCTTTCGCAGCAATTGCTTTGACACCTACCGTTTCTACTTCTTCCTTGATCAATGTCCCATTCGCCTCAGGCTGCATGGTGTTCAGCAATTTAACCGGTACGTTGAATTGCTGGGCAGGCCAGATAGAAGCCGGGTGAAGGATTTTTGCTCCGAAATACGCGAGCTCGGCAGCCTCATCAAATGAAAGTTCGGCAATCGGACGAGTGCGGTCGACGATTCTTGGATCATTGTTGTGCATCCCGTCGATGTCCGTCCAAATCTCACAAACTGAAGCCTGAATCGCTGCGGCAATCAAAGAAGCCGTGTAATCACTTCCTCCGCGCTTCAGATTATCGACTTCATTGCGGTGATTTTTACAGATATATCCTTGGGTGATGAATAGCCTGCCATCAGGATGCTGAGCTAAAATAGCTTTCAGCTTCTCCGAGATTTTCGGTAGTTCAGGTTCGGAATTCTCATCAATACTCATGAAATCCAATGCAGGAAGGAAAACCGCAGGAATTTCTAATTCTTCCAAAAGAGTATAAAACAACTTCGTAGAAAGCAATTCCCCCTGAGCCAAAATATCCCGATTGATCGCTTCATTGAATGAGATCTTCAGCAGGATATTCAAAAATTCAAAATGCTCACTGATGATTTCTTCCGCTTTGGCTCTGGCTTCATCCGTCTTCAAAAGCTCCGGACAAAAAGCTTTGTAATGAGCCAGAAGTGTATCGATTCTCTCTTTCGCCAGGATTTTATTTCCTGCTGCCAAGGCTTCGCCAATTCCCACAAGGGCGTTGGTGGTGCCTGAAAGCGCTGAAAGAACAACGATTGTAGGTTCGTCTCCTCGGGTGATCAGGTCTTTCACCTGATGCATGCGTTCGGGTTTGCCCACAGAGGTGCCCCCAAATTTCATGATTTTCATAGGTATAGGTTTGATGTTGTATTTAAAATCCAAGCATTTTGATGGCGGAAATGGCTGCTTCATCCCCTTTGTTACCATGCTTTCCTCCGGCCCGGTCTAGGGCTTGTTGTTGAGTATTGGGAGTCAATACTCCAAAAATCACCGGCTTGTTATATTTCAGGCTCACATTGGTGATGCCATGGGCGACAGCATCACAGATGAAGTCAAAGTGCTTGGTTTCGCCCTGAATCACGCAGCCCAGACAAATTACCGCATCGATATTCTCATCCTGGGCAAGCCATTGTGCTGCAAGAGAAAGTTCAAATGATCCCGGGACATTTTTGCGAATAATGTTTTTCTTTTTTGCTCCGTTGTCCAGCAACGTCTGTAATGCTCCTGAGTAGAGTGATTCTGTCACTTCTTCATTCCATTCAGACACGATGATCCCAAACTTTTTGGAACTGATGTCCTGAATATTTTTGGATGATTGTTCGCTTAGGCTTTTGAGTGAAGTTGCCATGGTTTAGTTTTTTTAAAATGGGGTTAAACAAAAAAAGAGTAAGACCTCACGGCCTTACTCTTCTAGAATGCTTTACAAAAGAGCATTACTTAGCGGCAAGGCCTTCTAAGCGTGCTTTGTGTTTTCGTGCTGCGGAGAATTCGTAAGAGTCAAAATACTTCTCTTCGATCTCGCCATACGCAGCGATTGCCTCCTGGATTTTACCAGCTTCCTCGTATGCTACGGCAAGCTTTGACAAATATTTCGGAGTCAAAAATTTATTCTCATTGTATTCAGCAGCTTTCTTGTACTGAGAGATAGCTTCATCTGTGTTTCCCAACTCTAGATATCCGTCACCGATCAAAGAATACGCTTTTGCCTGAACCAGGTAATCGTCAGCAGAGAATTTCTCAAGATGATCGATTGACTCCTGAAATTTCTTTTCAGAAAGGTAAATCGAGCCGATGTAGAAATTCGCCAGGTTAGCAGCATCAGTTCTTGGATACTCTTCAGCGATTGTCAAAAATCCTGAATTAACTCCGTCACCGTTCAAAGCAAGTTCAACACTGTCCTGCTCGTAGAAGTAGACAGCCTGAAACATTTCTTTCTGAGCAGTTTCGTTTTGATTCTGGGTGTTGATCTGGAAAAACAGAATTCCACCGATCAGGATAATGGCTGCTGCCAATACGCCTGCTAATACTTTACTATTCTGTTTCAAAAAAGCTTCTCCTCTGCCCAGTGAACTTGCGAGAATTTCCGGATTTTCCAGAATCTCGTTTTGATGATCAGAATGTGCTTTTTTTGTTTCTTTCGTAGCCATGTTACTCAAAATTTCAGGCGCAAATATACGGTTTTTATGAAATACACAAACCCAAAGAAAAAAGCCATGAAAACGAATTGAATTCATGGCTTTCCGGGTACGCTTTTGAAGCGATTTATTCCATTACAAATGGATAATCTTCCTGCATGTAGACGTCTTTGAAAGCGTCCATTCCATCAGGCCAAGGGGATTCTTCCGCAAATTTCACTGCGTCGTCCACTTTTTGTTTCACTTTCTTGATGATCGCGTCGATTTCTTCCTGAGTCAAAATATTATTTTCCTGAATGGAGGCAAGAACTCGCTCAACCGGATCACGCTGCTTGTATTCTTCTACTTCCTCTTTGGTTCTGTATTTCTGAGGATCGGACATCGAGTGCCCTTTGTATCGATAAGTTCTGAACTCCAACAAAGTCGGCCCATCGCCTCTTCTTGCTCTTTCCGCTGCTTCTGCTACTGCTTCGTGCACTGCTTCCACATTCATTCCATCTACTGCGAAAGAAGGCATGTCATACGATTCGCCAAGTGTAGATAAATCCTCCACGTTGGAAGAACGCTTCACTGCAGTACCCATGGCATAGCCATTATTTTCAATCACGAAAATCACTGGCACTTTGTAAAGCATTGCAAGATTCAAAGATTCATGGAAAGCTCCCTGACGGACAGCACCATCGCCCATGTAGCAAATACTCAGATTTTTGGTGCCTTTGTATTTTTCTGCAAAGCCGAGTCCGAGTCCCATTGGTACTTGCGCACCTACGATTCCGTGACCACCGGCGAAGTTTCTTTCTTTATCAAAAATGTGCATCGAACCGCCTTTTCCTTTGGTAGTTCCTGTTGCTTTGCCATACAGCTCAGCCATCACAGCTCCAGGGTCAGTGCCCAATCCCAGCGGATGTGCGTGACATCTGTAAGCAGTGATCCACTTATCGTCTTTGGTCAAAGCACTGATAGCTCCGGAAGCACAAGCCTCCTGACCGATGTATAAATGACAGAATCCTCTGATTTTTTGCTGACCGTAAAGCTGTCCCGCTTTCTCCTCAAACCTCCTCATTAAGAGCATACTCTCATACCAAAAGGTATAAGTCTCCTTCGAATATTTTACTTTGGACTTGGTCACTTCAGCTTTCTTTGCCATATCGTATTGATCAAAATATGCTATTTTAGGCCTCAAATATAATCAAGCTGACCTAAAAATCAGGCTGTCGCAAAAATAATTACCGATTCCGATGTACCTGAAGTCTCTCGAACTTCTTCAATTTAAAAATCACCAAAAGACAAAACTGGAGTTTAGCCCGCAATTAAATTGTCTGGTCGGACTGAATGGCAGCGGCAAAACAAATGTCCTGGATGGGATTCATTATTTATCTCTGACCAAGAGTGCAATCCAATCCAGCGACTCTCTTAATATTCTACACGGAGCTGATTTTTTTGCCATCAAGGGCAATTTTGAGTTGAGCGAAAAGGCACTGGAAATCAGATGCACATTTGAAACCGGCCGGAAAAAACTCATCTATCAGAATGGGAAAGCATTGGATAAAACCAGCGAACACGTGGGTTTGATTCCCCTGGTTTTGATCGCTCCGGATGATACCGAACTTATCAAAGGAGGGAGCGAAGGACGCAGAAAGTTTTTCGACGGGTTGATCTCTCAGATGAACAGGGAGTATCTAAACCAGCTGATTCGGTATCATCATTTCCTGAAACAGCGAAATGCATTGCTCAAGCAATTTGCTGAAACAGGCAGACGGGATTTGACCTTACTCGGAAGCTACGACCACGAGATGATCAGCTTAAGTAAAAGCCTTGCTCAAAGCCGATCCGCGCTTCTCGATCAGATCGCGCCAATGCTGCAATCCCATTATTCCGAGATATCTCAGGGAGCGGAGCAGGTTTCAATTGTCTACGAAAGTGATGCGCTGAGGCCGGATTTTGAGGCCTATTATTTGAGCCTTCGACAAAAGGATCTGATTACAAAAAACAGCAATGCAGGCATTCATAAGGATGATTTCAACTTCCTGATAGGCGAGCATCCGATCCGAAAAATCGGAAGTCAAGGCCAGCAAAAATCTTTTATCATTTCGCTGAAGCTAGCCCAGTTTCAGGTTTTTGAAAAGACAAAAGGCGAAAAGCCGATTTTACTGTTGGATGATATTTTTGACAAGCTGGACGATCAGCGAATCGCAAAAATGATGGAACTGATCTCCAGACATACATTTGGACAGATTTTCCTGACAGATGCGCGGCCCGAGCGATCCAAAAAAATCCTGACTCAATTAGATTCGGAGGTTTTCTTTTTCGACGTTCTGAATGGAGCGGTTGAAAAAGAACCATAAAAAAAGGAGCCGAAGCCCCTTCCTATTTTTTTAGTCTATATCCTAAATTGATTTCAAAATTGATAGGAAAAATTCCATCAGTACCTGTCAGATCAAAGTAATAGATCGGTCCCACACTTCCCAACAGCGTCCACTTTTCATACCCTCTCTTGAAGCCCCATGTCGGTCCCACTGCCATGCTGTAGTTTTCATTTGTTCGGACATTTCCGGCTATTCTTGGTCCATAAAAGAGATACCGTAAGGCAACAAACTTTTTACTTTTTCTTCCCTTTTCGGCTACATTTTTCAAATTGTAATAGTTTCTTCCCTGAATATCGATAAATGGAGCTATTTGTCCCTGAAAACCACTTTCCCCATACATGGTATTTAATTCTGGGTATGAACCATTATAACCTATTCCTATATTAAATTCAATGGTAGTACGCCTGCCTAGCGGGTTTTCCCACGCAATTCCGGGGTTTAGCACATTTAAGCGGACTTCCTTTTCGGTTTGCGCATTTGCCAGAATTGAAAGTCCGAATACGAAGGATACCGATAAATAAATGTTCTTAGTCATTTTGTTTATAGAAATTATCGAGTAAGAAAAGCTTTGTGCTTTGTGCTTTGTGCTTTGTTTAGCATTAAAATTTAAAGTTTAATTGATCAAAGCTACTACGGTAAAACCCCTAAAAAAATACCCTATATCGGGTATATCTTGAGGGTTTTTGAAGTTTTTTAGTCCCAATCAAGGGCAAAAAGAAAGGAGCCGAAGCCCCCTTCAATTATTCCTCAATATTCTCGGATAAGTACTTCCGCAGGTATTTTTAACTTTTCGTTGAGTTTGCGGATCATCGATAGACTTAATTTTCGCTTTCCAGACATTATCTCCGATTTTCTTGATCGGGCTCCCAGGATATCCGAAAGTTCCGAGTCTGAAATACCCAACTGATCCAGCCTGAATTTTATGGCTTCAATCGGGTGAGGTTTTGGAATGGGAAAATGCTCGTTTTCATATTCTTTGATCAATATAGAAATCACTTCCAATTCATCTGAATCCTCTGAACCTGGCTCTAACACTTTCTGCATAAGCTCATAAGCTCGCGCCAAAGAGTCTTCGTACTGGGTGTTATTTTTTATTGGTTTGATCATCTGACACCTGTCTTAGGAAAAATGAAAAGGTCTTTTTGAACCTTCGGTCAAAGGAAAATAGTTATATCTTAGCACACCCAAATTTTTTAGGGGATCCATTGCTGTATGTTTCAAAATCTAGTCAAACCTATAATACTTACCTTCAAGCCAAGAGGAAAAACCTTGTCTAAGGATTTTATAACTCCAAGACTAAAAAAAACATGATCAGAAGTTGAAGCAACGAGATCGTTGAAATTGCCTAGGTAATCGAGTTTTGTATTCCCCGTCCCTAATTTAGTCTCAATTGCCATAAATAGAGTTCAAATAGTGTCTAACTTTTTGGAGCTAGTCAAGTACGGGTTATTTTCGGGATTGAAAGCGAAAAAAGTGAGCGGGAAAGAGAGGTTTTTTTAGGGAAAAAACTAAATATTAGCGGGTTTCCAGATGACAAGAAAACTCCAAGAGAGAAATCATGAACCATTTTAGTCTTGCGCCATCATTTACTTAATTGAATTTATGATAATTTTAAAAGAACTGATTCAGTGAATCAGTTCTTTTAATTTTTGCTCAGATATCACCTTGCTTTTTTAATCTAAAACTATAAATTTTATATCCTACCGATATCGAGAAAAAACTCCATCTATTCTCGAAAGGGTAGAGTTCCCTATCAATTTCAATTTCTTTTGAATAAAATGAAGTCGGTTGCCACTTTGCCCAAAACACAATTCTTTTGGCATATTCAATAGAACCTCCGAAGGCAAAGTTTAGGGTAACTGGTAACTGGGAAGTTTGAAAAGCATTTCCCACTTTTGAAACTCCAGGTAAGCCTCTAAAGGAAAGCATTGGATCATTCTTGACAATATTTGCTGAAAGATTAACTCCTCCGAATGCATTTATTTTCATTTTTCCAAAATTCACCATAGAAAATTGAGGTAAAATTTCCCATGATACCCTAGTTACATTTGGGCCGCTTACTTTAATTTCAAATTCTCCGGGGAACACCTCCTTGTTCTCATTGTAATAAAGATAAGAATTGTACGCCCTTGAGTAATTAATTTTTTGGTGAAGTGTAAATTTCTCAGATAGCTGCCACTCGAAAAAAATGCCCGCTAACCTAGTTCCAAATGCCTCATTGTCATTCTGCATAACAATTATGCTGTCAAACTGATAAACTGGACTAAATTGATTTATGCTGACACCTCCTAATTCTAATCCAAAAGAATTTTGAGCAAAGGAATTTATCGAGAAAAGAAAACCAATTATTACAATTACAAATTTCTTCATTGCTTTTGAATAAGTTTATCCTAAATTTTCTTTTTTTTTACTGTGCTTGGAAAACCAAACTTCCCGTGTCATAAAGAAATCCATCTGATCCGATTCCATCACAATATTCAACCACAGATGATCCAAGTTTATCCGTTGCGTCAGTGGTCGTAATCGAAAAACTTGCGTTGTTTGTTGTAGTATTTCCGTCACCTAATTTATAACTATTGGAAAAGGAAAAGTTTTGGGTTTGAGTAGTTCCAGGATCATATTCACTCCAAACATACATCATTCGATCTCCGTAAATACTTCGATTCCAAGTAATTATTTCAGCACTTTGATAAACCCACTCGGGGTTACATTTAAACACACCACAATCCCTTACATCACTATTGTTGAGATAAAAAACTTTTGTGACAGGAAAAGGAGTTCCATTAAGTGGCGCTATAGTAACAGTAACTTCAAATTCTAAATCTCCACTGATCCATTGGTCTTTTATTTGGTCGAAAATCGTCATGCTCTTCAGCTTGAAACGGTAGAATTTCTCCTTACTAGTCCTATTGTCTCTCTCGCAACCACTTCCGGGACCAGTGCCTATAGTACCTCCACCTCCACCAATGACACAGATGTTATTTGATTCCAAAACATCTTCTCTTAAATAATAAATATTTTGCTCATTTTCAAAAACAGCTTCTGCAATAATAGGGCAATCTAATATTCTAGATGAGACATTCTGATTCTTAGGGAAAGCTAAAATCCTTTCATTCTCACTTATTACAATTACGGGCCTAGTAGGAGGATCATTGGCATTGAGCTCAAAATAATTACCGTCTTTATCATAGGCAGGAACAATGTCATTTTGAATGGCACTAGGTACAAACGCGACCAGATAATCTTGGTCTTGTGAAAAATCAATTTCATCTGAAAGTTCAGGCATGTAGACTTGCAAAAGTGGATGAATTTTAGCTATAGAATCTAATAAGTCCTCCACATTTTCTGTGCGCTTTGAAGTAAGCTCTATTCCCGCAATGATTGATCCGAAACTTCTGGTCCTTTTGTTAATATCTCTAGAATTAGTTCCTATTGACTCATTTCGATTAAATTCAATGAGAAAATTATAATCTCCATCCAATCGCTCGGTAGCTTTTGTTCTTAAAAAATTGATAACTTCAGGATCATCCACACTTTCGGCAATATTTTTGGCAACTTTTGCGGCTAATTGATCTTTAAGGGTCTTAGTATAAGAAACTTCACCTACTTTTTTTAAGAGAATTGAAGGATCCGTGTCACCCACTAATTCTTCTCGACAAGAGAGCAATCCGAAGGAAACTAATAAAAAAACTAGGCCATTAATGAGTAGTCTTTTAAAAACTTGTGTTTTGTGTTTTGTGTTTTCATAAAAATATTTTTTAGTGTACCCAAATGAACATCGGATATTCTATTAAAAAAATACCCTATATCGGGTATTTATAACCGTTTTTGAAGTTTATTAGTCCAACCAATGGCACATAAAAAAAGGAGCCGAAGCTCCTTTCAATTATTTCCAAAGATTTGCCGGATACTCTCCGGTTTCGTGCAGCTTTTTCAACGCCTCAATCACCACCGGACGATCCTCCGTATAAGTGACTCCAAACCAAACTTTCCCGCCAGGGAGAATCTCAAAAGCTGCCTTTCCGGCTTTGATTAGATTATTTGCTACAGTTGGGATGTAGAATTCAGATTTCAGGTTTGTAAGATTCGCAGGCAGGAACTCATTCCACATTGCTTCGATATCCGCAAATGCATCCGGATGAAATCCCCAGAAGTTCATGCTTACAGGCGTGTTTTCAGGTATTTCGAGAATTTCGTTTTCACCTTTGCTCAGGATTTTATCTCCTTCACGGGCGATTGAAGTTCGCTCCACCATCCCGATCAGCTGACCTTTTTCATTGGTCGCGCAGACGCCTCGGCTTACGGTTCCATTTTCAGAAAGTACGTTCTGAACGGCATAACCCACCATCGCATGCAGATCGGGTCGAACCTCGGTGGAAAGGAATTTTCCCAAAATTTCGAAGGCCTCTTTCCCGTAAAAATCATCCGCATTGATCACTGCAAATGGCTCTTTTATCGCGTCTTTGGCACAAAGTACCGCGTGCGCCGTTCCGAAAGGCTTCGTACGATCTGCTTGCTTCAATTCCGCAGGGACAAAACTGTCGAGTGACTGAATCACGAAGTCAACTTCGATCTTGCCTTCCAGCTTTGGAAGCAATAACTCTTTGGTCATTTCCAGTATCTCCTGACGAACGATCAGGACGACTTTGCCAAATCCCGCACGGATCGCATCGTAAATGGAATATTCAAGGATGGTTTCGCCGCCGGGACCAAATCCATCGATTTGCTTATTTCCGCCATATCTGCTGCCCATTCCAGCGGCGAGTACTAAAAGCGTTGGTTTCTGATTCATAAGTAGTGTGTAAAAATCGGAGGCAAAATTAAATGAATATCCTGACAGGGCAAACTATCCTTTAGCCTCAGACAACATACTTGATTTATTTTTAAACCACTATTTCAATATTTAAATCTTTTTTCGTGAAATCATGGATTTATAAAACCCTACTTTTCATTATTAATTGTATTTTTTTCTATTTAAGGGTTGAAATAATAGCCACTTTATGATTTTTTTTTAATTTTTGTTTTACTTTCATGCCATAATCTTAATAAACCACAAAACCCGTTGAAAAAATGAAAAAAATAGAAGCCATTATCCGGACTTCCCGCTTTGAACAGATTCATGCTTGCGTGGCAGCTCTCGGGGTGAAGTTTCTCACTTTCTATGAAGTAAAAGGAATGGGCCTGGAGCACGCCAAGCAGCAAACTTACCGAGGTGTAGCATATGAACCAGCTTACATTCCCCGGACAAAACTTGAAATCGTGACTGTAGAAGAATTGGTAGAACCGGTGATCAAGTGTATCCTGACGGAAGGAAAAACAGGCGAAATCGGCGATGGAAAAATTTTCGTCTATGATGTCCTGGAGGCTTATCGAATCAGAAACAGCGATTCCGGAGAGCAAGCACTTTAATCAAACCTACAACCACCCTCAACCTATATTACCATGGAAGAAGTACCTGTTCAAGACCTCTTTACGGTCAATAACCTTTGGATGATGATTGCCACTATATTGGTTTTCATCATGCACCTTGGCTTTGCTACTCTGGAAGCAGGCCTTACCAGAGCCAAAAACACCGTCAACATCTTATTTAAAAATACCATCATCCCTGCAATCGGGATCTTATGTTATGCCTTTGTGGGCTTCAACTTAATGTATCCGGGTGCGGATTTTGCCGGCGGCTTCTTTGGCTTCGCAGGCTTTGGTCTTAGTTTACCTGAGGGCTGGGATAACAGCAATTACAATGCAGGCTATACCTATTTTACTGATTTTATTTTCCAGGCAATGTTTGCTGCCACAGCTGCGACGATCGTTTCGGGCGCAGTTGCTGAGCGAGTGAAACTGGGCCCGTTTATTATCTTTTCTATCATTTACGTAGCCTTCGTATACCCCATTGTCGGAATGTGGAAGTGGGGCAATGGATTTTTAAACACATTGGAAACCCCATTCTATGATTTTGCAGGATCCACAATTGTACACTCAGTTGGCGGTTGGGCTGCCTTGATAGGAGCCTACTTACTAGGACCAAGAATAGGTAAATACACTCTGCAGGGAATGAAAGCGATTCCCGGACATAATCTTCCTATGGCGACGATGGGTGTATTCTTGCTGTGGTTTGGATGGTTTGGATTCAACGGTGGATCTGTGCTTAGCGCAAGTCCGGGCTTGGTTTCGAAAGTATTCGTGACGACCTCAATTGCTGCATCTGCCGGAGCTTTTGGCGCATTGCTTATTTCTTATTTGAAATTCAAAACCTACGATATCACGATGGTGCTGAACGGTATCCTTGCCGGTTTGGTGGGGATCACTGCCGGTGCTGACCAAATGGGTGTGCTGGATTCTGCGATTATCGGATTTATTGGAGGCGGACTGGTTGTGTTTTCAGTTGTCTTTTTTGATAAAATCAAAATCGATGATCCTGTCGGAGCGATTTCTGTTCACCTTATAGGAGGTCTCTGGGGAACTCTTGCCGTAGGTATTTTCGGCAGCCTGGCTGGATTGAATCAACTCGTTTCCCAACTAATCGGGATAGGTTCCGTGGCTGCATTCTGCCTTGCCACTTCCTGGATCATTTTCTTCACCTTAAAAAAGACGGTCGGTATCAGAGTGCATGAAATTGAAGAAACTGAAGGACTAGATCTTCATGAGCACGGAATGAGCGCCTACCCTGACTTTGCCACAAAAGATTAAATCAAATAAAACTACCGTAACCAAAAAGACCTGTCCGTATTGGACAGGTCTTTTTGGTTACATAGCTGGCTGAAAATATCGGTTGAGGATCACGTCATGGACTTTGCCAAACATTTGGTAACACCAGACTTTAAAATCTTCCACTTCGATGGGTAAAATAAGCCTAAGGCCTTTCTTTAGTTCTCGTTCAAACAAATACTTACTAAAGCTGACCTTTTCAAGAATGGTCTTCACATATTCAATCATAGTTAAAAGAGTTTAGGGTTTATTAACTGTTTTTAAGTTTAAATACGGAGGCAATTACGCCTAGGTTGTGTTATTTAGATTGTTCAAAAAGTAGAATAATCCCTATTTTCGCAACCATGATTAAAACGTACTTCCAAGCTGCTTTGGTATGCATCGCTTTTCTTTTTCAAGGAATCGCTAAAGGCCAGGATGTGCAAATTGAGTTGGGGCCAGATGAGATTGGTTTAAATGAGACACTCACTATTAAAGTTACACTCTCTAACGAAAAAATCAAATCCTACGACCAATTTCCGGAAATCACCGGGTTTCAAAAACAAGGAATCTCACAGTCTTCGTCCATGAACCTGATTAATGGACAAATGAGCAGCTCCAACAGCATCATTCAATATTATAAACCAATCAAAAAAGGTCAGTTTACCATCGCCGGATTCGACATGACGATAAACGGAACTGCTTTTCCTTCGGAAGGTAAAAAGATAACCGTTGTCGATGCCAAAAGTACCCAGGGACTTGGAGGAGGTGCTCCAGATCCATTTGCTGATTTTTTTGGCAGAACTGCCGAAGAACCTGAATTTGTAGAACTTGAAGATGATGCATTCTTCTCAGTAGCGGTGGACAAAGAAGAGGTATTTGCAGGAGAAGGGTTTAATGTCAGCTTGGCCTTTTATATGTCCGAAGCAAATCAGGCTCCTTTTCAGTTTTATGAACCGGGGAAACAATTGGATGCCATTCTCAAGCAAATCAAACCAACAAACGCCTGGGAAGAAAACTACAATGTCTCCAATATCGAACCGGAGCAAGTCACGATCAACGGTAAAAACTGGATAAAATTCAAAGTTTACGAGGCTTCTTTTTTCCCTTTTTCCGAAGGTGAAGTAACTATCCCTAGGATTGGCTGGCAAATGATTAAATACAAAGTGGCAAAGAATCCGACATTCTTTGGAGCCAATCGACAAGAAGATTTCAAGACCTTTTACTCCCCTCCAAAAACAATCAAAGTAAAACCTTTGCCTCCCCATCCGCTTCGCAATGAAGTGATCGTTGGAGAATTTCAAATCCGAGAAAATATCACTGAAATAGAAGTGGAGACAGGCCAGGGTTTTGAATACAATTTTGGCATAAGCGGAGTCGGAAACATCAATGCGATCTCCCCTCCCCGAAGACTAACTGGCGCCAATCTGAATACGTTTGACCCGAATGTACGTCAGCAAATCAATCGCGGCTATGGAAGAGTATCCGGAATCAAGGATTACAATTACTACATCACGCTGAACGAAGCGGGAGAAGTCAACCTTGCAGATCATTTTGAATGGATCTATTTTGACCCGACGCGAGCAGTCTACGATACCTTAAAACCAGCTGCGAAAATCAGAGTAGTCGGTGAAAGCAAAGTTAACCAGGCGATCTCAAGTCAGAGGCTTGGAGGTCTCTATGACCGAATCGAAACCGAAGATAACCGGTTTTCAAACGAGGAATATAAATACTATTTTACCACCGGAATCAACATCCTGCTGCTTGCATCAGTCGCTTTGCTGGCAGTTTTGATCATAAGAAAGAAATAATGGGCAACTCATTTGGCAAGCTTTTCAAGATCACCACATTCGGCGAATCACATGGATTAGCTTTGGGCGTGATCATCGAAGGATGCCCCGCAGGACTGAAAATCGACGAGGAAAAAATCCGGTTGGAGATGCAACGTCGTAAACCCGGGCAGTCCAAAATAACTACACAACGCAAAGAGGAGGACGAAATTCAGATACTTTCCGGAGTTTTTGAGGGTCAAAGTACAGGCACTCCCATCGGAATAGTGATCCCCAATTCTGACCAAAAGAGCAAAGACTATTCTCATATTTCTGACAAGTTCAGGCCCTCTCACGCAGATTATACCTACTTCGAAAAATACGGAATACGTGATTATCGTGGCGGAGGAAGAAGCAGCGCAAGAGAAACCGCAGCAAGAGTAGCTGCCGGAGCGATTGCAAAGCAACTTTTAGAAACCAGAGGAGTAACAGTGCAGGCTTTCGTTTCCCAGGTTGGAGATCTGACTCTTCAGAAAAACTATCAGGAACTGGACCTTTCGAAGACTGAAGAAAATATTGTCCGTTGCCCGGATCCCGAAACTGCCGAGAGAATGATCGAGCTGATCGATTCAGTCAGGTTGGAAAGAGATACCATCGGCGGGGTAGTCACCTGTGTCATAAAAAATACCCCGGTGGGAATTGGAGAACCTGTTTTTGACCGTCTTCATGCCGAATTGGGCAAAGCTATGCTCAGCATCAATGCTGTAAAAGGCTTTGAATATGGAAGCGGTTTTGAAGGAGTAAAAATGCGCGGATCCCAACATAATGACTCATTTGTAAAAGAAGGAGAAAAGATTCATACCCTGACCAATCACTCGGGAGGAATACAGGGTGGAATCTCAAATGGGGAGGACATTTATTTCCGTGTTGCATTCAAGCCTGTCGCCACGATCATGCAAGACCAGGACTCATTGAATGAGGCCGGTGAATCCGTAATCGTAAGCGGAAAAGGCCGACACGATCCTTGCGTTGTACCGAGAGCCGTACCGATTGTAGAAGCCATGGCAGCTTTGGTAATTGCTGATTATATATTGTTGGCAAAAACCAATAAACTTCAAGGAATTTGAGGTCAGATTCCGGGATCAGGCGATCAATAGGCGTAAGATCAATCTATAAAATGCCCAACATCCCTAAAGCATAAAAAGGCTGCTTCGAAAAATCGAGGCAGCCTTTTTCTATTCAAGACGCAAACATTATTTCAAGCTTCCGATCATATCCTCAGGCTTCACCCATTCGTCAAATTGCTCAGAAGTCAACAATCCTAACTTAACTGCAGCTTCTCTAAGACTCAAACCTTCCTTATGCGCTTTTTTAGCAATCGCAGCTGCATTTTCATAGCCGATATACGGATTCAAAGCCGTAACCAGCATCAGAGAATTCTCCAAATGCCTCTGAATCATAGCTGAATTTGGTTCGATTCCGATTGCGCAATTATCATTGAAAGAAACGCAGGCATCTCCGATCAATCTTGCAGACTGCAGGAAATTGGCAGCGATCAAAGGCTTGAATACGTTCAATTCAAAATGGCCATTTGAACCGCCAATAGTAATAGCTACGTCATTTCCCATCACCTGAGCAGCTACCATAGTAATTGCTTCCACCTGAGTTGGATTGACTTTTCCCGGCATAATGGAAGAGCCTGGCTCATTTTCAGGAATTAGAATTTCCCCTATTCCAGATCTTGGACCCGAAGAAAGCATTCTGATATCATTGGCGATTTTCATCAGAGAAACTGCCAATTGCTTCAACGCACCATGCGTCTCGACCATCCCATCATGAGCTGCCAAAGCTTCAAATTTATTTGGCGCGGTAATAAAAGAATGGCCGGAAAGCTCGGCAATTTTCTGAGCTACTAACTCAGAATATCCGGCTGGAGTATTCAAGCCTGTTCCAACTGCTGTACCTCCGAGCGCCAACTCAGAAAGATGCGAAAGTGTGTTTTTCAATGCTCTCAATCCGTGATCCAACTGAGCCACATAGCCGCTGAATTCCTGGCCAAGAGTAAGCGGAGTCGCGTCCATGAAGTGAGTACGACCAATTTTAACCACACTTTTGAATGCTTCTGCTTTGGAGTGGAGAGTATCTCGTAATTTTTGAACTCCCGGAATCGTCGTTTCCACTACCATTTGATAAGCCGCAACATGCATTGCTGTCGGATAGGTATCATTGGAAGATTGGGACTTGTTTACATCGTCATTCGGGTGGATTTTTTTCTTTTCATCCTCCAAAGACCCCCCGAGCAACACGTGGGCACGGTAAGCGATTACCTCGTTGGCATTCATATTTGATTGGGTTCCGGACCCTGTCTGCCAGATTACTAGCGGAAACTGGTCATCGTGCTGTCCGGCAAGAATTTCATCACAGACTTTAGCAATTATTTCTGCCTTGTCGTTTGCGAGAACGCCCAACTCAGCATTGGTGAAAGCGGCGGCTTTTTTCAAAATCGCAAAAGCCTGAATTATCTCAATCGGCATTCGATTTTTCTCACCACCGATTTTGAAGTTATTGATAGATCGTTGGGTTTGTGCGCCCCAGTATTTGTCGGCAGGCACCTCTACAGGTCCCATGGTGTCTTTTTCGATTCGAATACTCATGTCGATTGATTTATTGTTTGATTTTGCGTGCGCTAAATTAAATGCTTGTGCTTTTTTTACCTAGGAAGCTGAAGTTTAATCCTTCATCTGGAAGCTGATAAAATTGTAGAATATTTCTCGTGACGACTTTACTTGTCTTTGGAAAAAAAATAAAGCGAGGAAATAATTGAAAATGGCCAAGCCAAGGCAAATACTTCCATAAAGAAATTGATCTGTAACTCCGAAATAATACCCGGAAAAGGCCAATAGGATGACAGACCAAAAGGCCAGAAAAAAAATCGCTCCCGGAAATAACTTGTACTTTAGAAAAATAATACTTCCTCTCGGAGTCTCCTCCACCTTGCCCAAAAGCATGGGCAAAAAAGTATCTCCTCTCTGAATGGCTTTTGAAATTCTAAAACCCCTCTGACCAACCATTCCGTAAAACAGCAACCTCGAGTCTCCCTGAGTTCGCTTATCCAGATAATTGACTTCCGACGTCACTTTGCTCAGATGTCCAAGCACTTCTTTTTTGGAAAGAGCACTCACAAAGGTTTCGGTATGGAAGGGGACAAGGTTCAAGGCTTTCTACTTTACTGCAATGCAGGAGATTTCTACGTTCACATTTTTTGGAAGTTTACTTACTTCCACTGTTTCCCTGGCCGGAGGATTTGATTTAAAATATTGCCCATATGCTTCATTGATTGTCACAAATTGGCCCATGTCTTTAATGAAAATGGTGCATTTCACTACATCCGAAAACAAATAGCCCGCAGCTCTGAGAATTGCTTCCATATTTTTCATCACAGCATGCGTCTCTTCAGTGATATTTTCGTTGATCAATTCACCTGTTTCAGGATCCAAGGCTATGTTTCCAGATACATAAAGTGTGTTGCCTGCTAGCACGGCCTGAGAATAGGGCCCTATCGGAGCCGGTGCTTCGGGTGTTAAAATGATTTTGTTCATTTGTTGTAACTTTTTTTTGGTTACTCTAATTACTAGGTTTTTACTGACACGTGATCTATCCGCCCTTTAACCGGGCAGGATCTCTTATTAGTTTTGAATTTTATTCAACATGATTTTCACCATTTCTACCACCTTTTTGGCTTTCATTCTTTACTCCAAGTCGATAGCATCATCTGGCAAAAGATTGACAAAGGAGTCAAAAAAATACGGTTTCAATTGGCGCTATGAATGGACACATACCTGATACCACACTCAATTTCAAAAGGATTGGGGCAAGAAAGGCTTCTGTTATTGCCTCCTTTTTTTTCATGACCAATAATAATGGGTATTTTGTTTTAGCGCAGGGATATCGAGGTAAACCATCTTTTAGCAGTGAAACTCCTCATTGCTTTGAAAATATAGCCAACCAATACATAATTCCAGGCCTCCGTTCGGATATTATCCTCCTCCTGATATAAGGTAAATAGGATTTCAATTCCGGGAGAGGAACTTTGATTAACTTTTCCTCTTCATTAACAGTACTGATTACTTCTAGATGGTGCGTTTTGGAAAACAATTCAGTCAGTCTTTTCAAGGTGCCAGAAATAATAAAATCGTGAGTTTCTATAATTAAATCCGAATGAATAAGGTGGACCAGCGTTTCTTCTGTGAATAGATCGTTTTCAAATCCTTCGCAATCGGAAATTATCAGATTTCGGCTTTTTGGGTCCATCAGTTTGAAATCCTCTTGGGAAAATTTTCCGGAAACAAATACCCTGTCTTTTACCTGATTTGCAACCGCCATACTTTCACATAGTTCCCTAGACTTTTCATCAATATCACAGGCAGTTACTTTCGATTCAGGAAAAAGCATTGCAAATCCGGTAGCATAGTACCCTTCTGCGCAACCTATGTCAATAATTTCAGCATAAGTCTTCGCCCTAATCCTTTCAATTACCTCCCAAAGCTCGCTTTCATAGGTCCCAAAAAGTTTGGGAAAAAGCATACTGCCCCTTGAATTCCATTCCGGATAAACCATTCCCTTAAAAGGGCCATTTTTAACTGCCATTTCCTTGAAATGAGCAAAACGAATTTTTTTAGATTCCGAGGAAATGGCCTCTTTTTTAAGCTCAATGAGAAAAGAATTGTTACCAAATAAGAATTTTAGTACTCTCCAAACAGGTTTCGATCGGATTAATTCATGGAAGATATTTGGGGTTGAATAAATCAATTTCTGATCGAAGTTAAAGCAATGACTTAAAAAAAATAAGCCAAAGTCTACTTAGGCATATAAAAGCAAGTTAATATTATACTGCCAAAAGTAATCTTTCGAAAATTAAATTTTCAAAACCCTCAAATTCAAATTTTATACTTTTTTATCGGATACAAATAGCACAAGAAAAACAGATTAATGTTTTTTAATCTGTTTTTCAGACCTAACCTGCTATTTATTTAGGCTCCTGGAAAAGATTCTTTTCCGAAATGTAGAAAAACCAACTAGCTAAAAAATTAATATGTGTATCCGCACTACTGCACGTAGG
>JBILPR010000312.1:0-5178 GCA_044373795.1 Algoriphagus sp.
GCAAAAACAGAGATTCGATCAGTGATTTTATAATCAGCCTTCAACTGCAGATCTGCTATAGTTTTAAGGTTTTTTACCTCATATTCCGGAGGGAAAACTGCGGCAATACTTGGCCTTCCTCTTCCCTTTAAGCCACCCATAAAATTCAGATTTGCCTGAACTAGAAGCTTTTCAAAAGGAGTAAACTGATTGTTAATTCTCAGTTCCCAAACTGGTCTATGCCAAGCTTCTGTTTGTATAGACAAATCATATTGATACAAATCCAATCGGCTTCCAAGTGTGTACATTTCTGAAATCCTGAATCCCAACTCCGCATTGATATTGAAAACAGTTGACTTGTCATCGTAAACCACTTCAAATCGAGAAGAGTCAGAAACCGAATTCACAAAGAAATGCACCTGATTGTATCTGCTCACATCGATTCCGGCTCTGTAATGAAAGGATTCCTGAAACTGG
This sequence comes from Algoriphagus sp., assembly GCA_044373795.1. Classification (GTDB taxonomy): domain Bacteria; phylum Bacteroidota; class Bacteroidia; order Cytophagales; family Cyclobacteriaceae; genus Algoriphagus. The sequence continues at coordinate 457 of JBILPR010000312.1, forward strand.
CCTTCTATCCCACCTTGGATTTTGTAATTATTGACCGTATTTAAAAGTTGCTCACTTGGACCCAGAAACGGGTTTTCTTTCACAAAGCTGTAATAGGTATTCCGATTTACATCACCCGAAAACTCTCCATAGAATCCGAATTCCTCAGCAAACTGATAGCTTGCTTTTAAAACCGGGAAGATTCTGAAATCGCTTGATTTATCAGCGATGGAGTCATTTTCGGAGACGATATTCAGACCTGCGGAAAAGCGGAACGCATCATATTGATAAGAAACTTCCGGTCTGATCGCGAAGTAATTCCTGTTCAGGGAGTAACGTAAATCCTCTGGATTGGTCGTGAAATAGGAAATCCCAACCTTTCCCGTCCAATCGTGAGAAGGTCTGAATTTCGCTGCTCCCTTGATTCCAATCTCATTTTCGGTGACCATGTAGCTGTCATTGAAACTTCGAAAGCTGAGCTCCCCTTCGTAAGTAAACGGACCAGTCTTCTCGATTTCCCGAATTCCTGCTTTAAATTGGATGGTATTGAGTACGTTGTCCGAAGTTTCAAAAGCAGGATCTTCAAAGACCGAAGGATTCACTCCGTAGAAGGAATACTTATCTTGATTCCATTTCAGCCCTCCATAGACTTCGAAAAGCCCTGCGAAATAACTCGCATCAGCACCAAAATTGGTATGGGAATCTGCTGATTGCTCGGCTTTCACCGGACCTTTTCCAAAGCTTTGGTGATTCAGCTGCAACGCATAATTGAAGTCAGCAACTTTAGTAGCCATGTATCGCATTTCCAAAAGCGGTGAAGCAAAATTACCATAGCCGGCACGCACAAATCCAGGATACAAATCCAGTCTTGGCGGAGCGTAATTCTTCTGCATAGGAGTAGCTTCCAACGTCAGCCTAGGCAAACTGAGATTAATCGGAGTAATAGGATAGTTGAAATCACTTAGTCCCTTTGGCTGAGGCAAAACCGGTAATTTCTCATAAATCCGAGGCTGGTTCGGAACGGTCAAAACCCGGTCCTTTCGGATCACAAATTCCTGATCCGTTACCTCGCCTTTGGTTTTTGTCTGCGCTATAGCATCGCCGGAAATCCAATAAACTGCTCCGGTCAAAAGAAAAGATATTGCTAGCTTTTTCATGGTTTAGTTTAGGGTTTTGAGTTTAGCTTGAGCCGTGTTTTTGATTTCTGCATTCGTAGAGTTTTCCACGATGGATTGAAGTGTGGCTTTCGCCTGAAACTCCTCACCGGTCCTCAGATAGTTGTCTGCCAGCAATAAGAAGATCCTGCCATACCAATAATCATAATCCGCAAATGGAGCCGATAGATCAAATATCGTATTGTTCGACTGAGAGAAATCCCCTTTCTCCTGAAATGAAAACGCCAGCCAGTACAAGCCTTCCGCTCCCTGAACCGTTTTGTATTCGTTCACCAAACTCATCAACGTCTTCTCAGCTAATGGCTTCTGATCTATTTCCCGCTGAGCTTTTGCTTTCGTCAGAAAAGCAGTCGGTGTAGATTCTGGAACGACGCCATCCAGGGTCAAAAGTCTGTCGGCATTTGCTATCGCCTGATTGTACTTTTTGATTTCAAAGTTGGCGATCATCAAACCTTTCAGCGCGTCCACTTCTTCAACCTTATTTCTGGCGTTGTCCGCCGCAATTTGCAGATAAGGAATCGCTGCCGCAAAATTCCCCCTTTCGAGTTCGATCGTACCGATTCGCTGCATGGCTCTCAAACGCTGAGGGGAAGCAGGTTCCTTCTCAAGAGATTTGAATTGTGCCAACGCTTTATCCTGATCACCCGCCTGGAAATAGCTATCTCCAAGGAAGTAAACCGCATCAGCCCGCTGTGCCGACTTAGGATAGCTTCTCAGGTAATTTTCAAAAGCTCTAATTGCCTGCGAATAATTCTTGTCGAAATACAAGCTTTTTGCAGCTTCATACTCAAGTGCCTGCACACTTCCGCTCGATGGATTGGACCCTTTATATCCGTCCAGATATTCGCCAAATTCAGCTGATCTTCCTTGAAGTGCGAGGGTTTCCTGAAGTCCTTTTAAGGCAGTTTCAGAATTCTGAGCATTCGGATGATTCTTCAAAATAGCCTTGTAATCACTAATCGTCTGATCGTAATTCTGCAAAGAGAAATTCGCAACAGCTCTTCCTTCCAATGCAAAAGGCACAAACGGACTATTTGGCTTTCCCGAAATCAACTCAGTAAATCCCCTTGAGGCTTCCGTGTATTGTGTTTCTTCCATCAAAATCTGCCCTCTTTGAAAAAGTGCATCTTCGATGTAAAGGCTGTTGGGATATCGAGAAATCAGCGTATTCAACTGGCTGATTGCCTGCTGATTCTGTGATTGGAAATTGTAAACCACTGCCGATCTGTAATAAGCATAATCAGCGCCTGAATTTGATTCAGAAATTGCCCGTTGGAAAGTGGCAGAAGACTCTGCAAATCGCTTTTGAACGTATTGGCAATCGCCCAATCTCAACAATGCATCTTCGTAATTTTCTTTGTTTTCTTTGCTTCTGAGACGATCCGTATAGGTTTTGAAGTGCTCCTCAGCTTTTGCGTATTGTTGAAAATTGAAATATGCATAACCCAATCCGTACAAACTCTTGGTCAGGTAAGCGCTGGAAGTAGTTTTTCCTGAGGCTAAAGCTGTTTCGTAAGCCTTGATTGCTTTTGGCAAATCGCCGGAAGCTGAATAGATTTCTCCTTTCCAGAAGTTGGATTCGAGGACCATTTCCCGGTCTACCGGATAGGCCAATGATTTGTCAAGGAAACTGATTGACTGATTCCATTTCTGATCCCGGTAGTAAACCATCGCCTGATAGTAAGCAACTTTTTGATAAGCAGCCTGGATCCTCGGAGACTTGGTTCTAATCTTATCCATCTGATCGATGGCTCTCAGATAATCATTCGTATTGACCAATGCTTCGGAAAGCAAAGTTTCTGCCTCAGATCGGTGTGTGCCGGAAGGATAAGTTTCCAGATACTCATCCAAAGCCGAAATCCCCGCCTGAAAACTCCCCTTTTGGAGGTTCGTTTTGGCGTAGTTGAAAAGTGCTTCTTCTTTGATTTTAGGGTTGAAGTTGGCTTTCGCAGCTTCGTTAAAACTGGTGCTGGCAAACTGGAAATTGCCAAGCTTTAAATAAGCATGACCCAAATAATAGCTCGAAGCCTGCCCGATTTCATCCGCAGCAGATGCTGAGTTTTTAAGGTAATCGGTTGCTCGTTGGTATTTACCGATTTCAAATTGCGAAATGCCTGCTTTGTAGATTTCCTCGCGGGAGAGGTTTCCTTTTCTGGAATCAATGTATGCGTCGTAATTGATTGCTGCTTTTGCAAAATCCTTCTTTGCGAAATACGCCTCTGCCAAGTACAGATGAATAACTTCTTTCCGATCCAGAGTTTGCTTGGAAGCCAGAATTGGCTCAGCATACCCAATCAGCTGATCGTAACTTTGCTCTTTGTAATAAAGTGCAGCAAGCAAATACGGTACTTTTCCCGAATAGAAGGAAGATCTCGAAGCCTCCTGAAGATCCGCAATTGCCTTCTGGGAATTGCCGCCTTCCATCGCGATGAAACCGCTGTAATAGTAAGCGTCCGGGCTGATCGGCTGGTTGAGGGTTTTTGCCAAGTCAAAGAAAGGAGCCGCCTGACCGAAGTTTTTAAGCTGGAAATGAGAATAGCCTTGCTTGAATAAGATGTCAGCTTTGCGGTCATCGGGAAGATTTTCAGAATTGACCAATTGATAGCCTTCCAGCGCTTCCTTGTAATTCTTCTTGTAGAAAAAATGGTCACCCAAGTAAAGACCGGCAGTGGTAACGCTCGGGTGAGTGCCGTTGTCAAGGATGTAAGATTTCATCAAACCGGGGCCATCCGGGCTTTCAATCTGCAAAGCAGCCATGGCGCGGTGAAGTTCTACCGACTTTGCTTGCTCAGAGTTAAGGTTTTTGTCCAGCAGTTGCGTGTTGTCGAATAAGCTGGCCGAAAAGAGTTGTTTGTCAAAAAGATCCAGATTGTGATCCAGAGGAAGCTGTGGACTGGTTTGATAGAGGGTAGATTGGGAAAAAGACTCCATACTCAGCCCAAGGCCCACAAGGAGCGTCAGGTAATATCTCATAGTTTGGCTTAGGTAATCAGTGCAAAATTTTATAAACGAGCTCGCGGAGGTTTTCTGCTTCAGTCATGCTTCCGGAGTCAACTCCTTTGAAACGAAGATCTGCCTCTTTGATGTATCGGAACACATCAATTACCTTGCCCAATTTATAGTTTCGCGCCGCCTCGGAGTACTCCCTCACCACGAATGGCGGTACTCCCAGCAAGCCAGCAAGCTGTTGTTCCGATGCTCCTTTAGCCTGATGAATGAGCGCTATTCGGGTAAAATAGCTGTACATCAGGCTGAAAAGTGGAATCACCGGATGTGCCTTCGGATTCTGAATAAAATAGTGAATGATTTGATTGGCTTTGATCACATTGCGGAAGCCAATTGCCTTCATAAACTCAAAATTGTTGTAGTCTTTGTTGATCCCGATGAACTGGGAAATATGCTGAGGAGTGATTTTGGTCGGCCCCTGGAAATTGATCAGCATTTTCCCTACCTCGTTGGTCAGGACTTCCAGGTTATTCCCAATCGAATCAGCCAAAAGCTGAGCAGCTTTCGGTTCGATCGTATGCCCCAATTCCCTAATGTACTCGTCTATCCAAGCATTCAGCTT
>JBILPR010000038.1:0-22054 GCA_044373795.1 Algoriphagus sp.
ATATTCTGTTACCTTCTCAGACCGTACGTAAACAGCCTTTTTGTCCAGCTCTTTTGTGATTGCCAGACGTCCATCGAGTTTCTTGTACTTGTGGGCAAAAACCAGAATAGTGCTGGGAAGCGGATTCTGGACATAACTAAGCAATAGCTTTTGCGCTTCCTCTTTTCCAAAATCAGAAATACTTTGCGCTTCCTTCACAATCACAACCTGACGCTCTGCCATCATCGGGAATTTCCGGGCATTGTTGATGATCAAGCCGATGGTACTGTCTTTCCCGTAAAGTACGATTTGATTGAATCCCTTCTCGTGTTCCGCAATCGCGTTCTTCTCAATGTAGTCAGAAATCTGATCGATAAAGAAAGGTTCGTCACCCTCCAAAAAGTAAATCGGTGCAAACTTTTTTGCTTTCAGCTCTTTGAGTACGGCTTGGGGTGTTTGAGGCATGGATGGATATAAAATCTTTCAGAGTTAAAGATAATAGCGAGAGCCGAAAGCCTGCAAAAACCATTGAAAGATTATTTGGTAAACTATTCAGGGCTTAGCTTTGTAGTATTAAGAAATAATGAGACATGAGCTTCGAAAAGGGAATTGAGTTATATAAAACAGGCGAGTTTGAAGAAGCATTAAAATGCTTCAATGAACTGATAAACTTAAAGTCTGGTGAAACGGAACTTCATCTATATCGTGGGAGGATTTTATCCAGATTGGGGAAAACCGAATTAGCATTGGAAGATTTTGAGCTAATCTCCAGTTTGGAGCCCTACAATACCGATTTTATGAGTGACCGGGCGGTTGTCCTTCATTTGCTAAAAAGAAACGAGGAAGCGCTGACAGAATTTGACCGAGCTGTCAACCTCGACCCAAAAAACCCTTACCGATACAGCAGCAGGGCATTTTTCAAAGACAGGATCGGTGATCTGAAAGGGTCAATTGAAGATTATGAAATCGCGATAGAATTGGATCCCGAAGATGCTGTAGCCTACAACAACAAAGGAATTGTGGAAGACAAGCTTGGCTATCAAGCAAAAGCAAAAAAGAGTTATGAGGAGGCGGATAAGTTGGTTGGACATTCTCCGTCGACACCAAATTCATCGGAGGTGCCCTTGGAAAATCCCATTTCAAATTTCATTTCCGAAGACAAGGCTGAAAAGATGAATTTGAATCATTTTCTAAAAACCCTTACCGATGTCTTCACTGATTCAAAAGCCAGAGAAGAATTTTCGGGATTCATCAAATCCTTCTTTTCCGGAAAGAAAAACTAGAAAGATTTGATTACCCAAAGTGGCTTGCTGATAAAGTAAGCCATTTTTTTGGAGAGATTTTTTGAAAAAATCAGATCAAAAAATGATTTCTTCTTACTTAGCGTAATCAGCATATCGCCTTTGGAAGTTTGCAGGTAATTCTCTAATCCCAGAGCCAAATCATCCCTGAACGATTTGAGCACAAAATTCACCTTGTCGTATCTGATGAAAGGAGTAATCTCCTCAATCATTACCTGGTGGAGTGTCTTATCGATTGCTTTGTGGGTTGAACTCACGTGAACAAGGTCTATCTCTGAATCGAAAAAACCAGCCAATTCTACAATTTTTTGAACGGCAAGTTTATCCTCTTCCAGGTAGTCGCTTGCATAAATGAGTTTTCGGGGAGTCTTGAAAAACACTTTTCTTGGTACTACTAACACATCAATTTTAGATTCCTGCACAATTTGGCTGGCTCTTGAACCTATGATATTTTCCCTCAATTCATTCATCCCTTCCGTGCCTATCACGATCATATTTGCTTTCTTCAGATCAGCAAATGCCAAGGTCGAACTCACAATATCCCCATCCTGAAAAGCAATTTCACATGACTTCAACCCCTTCGGAATACTTTCAGTCTCAACAGCTTTTTGAAGATTTCGGATCTTCTCCCTTACAAATTCTTCCTGATGTTTTGCGTGAATATCCAAGGGTGAAAGTTTCAGATAATCCTGAGTATTCAACACGTGAAAAAGAATCAATTCGGCCTGATACTTCTCTCCCAGTCGGCAAGCATATTCGATCGCATTCAAAGAGCACTCTGAAAAATCAATTGGGCAAAGAATTTTGAATGTGTTTTCCATATCTAAAAATTTAATATCCTCTGGATCGGTTAACGTAATTAATTAGCGGTCGATTCGACTTTATCCGATTAATGTTTTCTAAAATCTGGGGTGCAGCCGCTCTTGGATTGGTCACACTCGCAATATGGGGAGTAAGCATGATTCTCCTGTCTTCCCAAAACGGATGTTCAGGGGGCAAAGGTTCTTTTCGATAGACATCGAGCATTGCCCCTGAGAGATATCCTTTGTCCAATGCCTGAGTTAAATCTTCTTCGACAAGGTGTTTTCCTCTTGCCACATTGATCAGGTAGGTTCCCTGCTTGCATTGCTTGAAAAGTTCAAGATTCAGGATGCTTTCAGTTTCCGGCGTAAGCGGAAGCAGGCAAACAAGCACGTTCACTTCAGACAAGAATTCCCCAAGCAGAGCTTTTGAATAATACGGATACTTGAAATCCTTCTTCTCTGAGAAACCAAAACCGACGACAGGAAATCCCATGAAACTGAGCTTTTCCAGCACATCTCCGCCCAAAGCACCGACACCCATCACTCCTATTTTCACTTCAATTTCCGGGTCAGACATATCCCAGATTTTCTTTTCCTGATTTTCCTGAAAATGAGAAAGTCGACGGTGAAAATTCAGAACACCCGTGACCACATAATTGGTCATCGAAATTGTCAGTTTTTCGTCCACAATCCTGACAATAGGAAGATCGGGAGAGATGGACTTATCTGTCAAAATATGGTCTACTCCTGCTCCCATTGAACTGATCAATTTCAGATTTGGAAAGGTGGAAAGGATGCCAACTGGATGTTGCCAAACCAATGCGAACTCAACTTCTTCCGGTTCATTGATCTCCGGGTACACCTGGATTTTAAGATCAGGATCCAATTCTTGAATAACTTGAATCCATGAATCAGGATTTTTTCCGGGGCAGATGATTGCTAAACTCATTGGAAAAGAAAATTTTAAATTGAAATAGCCGAAAAACTTCGAACAGTCTATTTCCTTTTAAGTAAAAAGGAACCTTTTGATTTACAAAAATGCATTAAAAAACACCAAATTGCAGGTGATTCCTGAACTATCACAGATTTTTTGGGATTGTAATCGAAAGTTAAAAGAAACAGAAAAATCCAAATGAAACAGAAATTCACATTTTCCCTGGCAATTTTATTGTTAGCCGGCATGGGTGCATTTGCACAGCAAATCCAAATGCCACAAGCTTCTCCTTCTGCGAAAATCGCGCAAAAAGTAGGTTTAACAGATGTGACTGTTGACTACAGTAGACCCAGCACAAAAGGCAGAAAAATCTTTGGGGAGTTGGTCCCTTATGGTGAAGTATGGAGAACCGGTGCCAATGGCGCGACCGTAATTTCTTTTTCTACAGATGTGGAAATTGACGGCAAGAAAGTCCCGCAAGGACAGTATGCAATTTACTCGATCCCCGGAAAATCTGAATGGACTATTATCCTATCCAAAGACACCAAACTTTGGGGTGCCATCGGATATAACCCGGACAATGATCTGATAAGATTTCAAGTCGAGCCAAATAAGTTGAGCAGAGTTTATGAAACCTTTGAAATCAGCTTTAATAATATGACTGATAATGGGGCTGACCTTTCCATCAAATGGGATCAGACCCGGGTTGATTTCCGCATAGTCACTCAAGTAGATGCGATTGTGATGGCTCAAATCAAGGAATTGGTCATCGACACCAATGCCACTGACGCGACTTTGCTTTACTCGGCAGCCAATTATTACTTCACAAACCAGAAGGAGATTCCAATGGCATACACCTGGATTACAAAATCTGTGGAAAGTGACCCGAAGTACTGGACAGTTCACTTGAAAGCCAAAATTGAGTTGGCTCTGGGTATGAAAACAGAAGCGTTGGAATCTGCTAAAAGATCAAAAGAATTGGCAATCAAAGCTAAAAATCCTGACTATGTCAGTTTGAACGATCGATTGATAAAGTCCATCAAATAAAATCAAAAAAGCCTCCCAATCGGGAGGCTTTTTTGATTAATACTACTCCAGAATACCCTTACTTTTTAAAGAACAATTGAAGTATTGCCCCCAAAGCCATCACGAACAAACAACCGATGGCGTTGTACCATAGGAATCCGATGTCCCAAACAAATCCGAAAAGCCCGACTCCGTTTTTCCAATGGACAATCAAAATCAGGAGTTGGGATGCCAGGGCCGCTATGAAAACTGCCCTTCCTTTCACCCATTTCATAAAAAATCCGACCAAGAAAATACCGAGAATCGTGCCATAAAACAGCGATCCAAGCAGGTTTACGGCCTGAATCAAATTCTCAAAGAGCGAAGCATATGTCGCAAAAAGAATTGCTCCAAGACCCCAGAATGCAGTAAAGAACTTAGAAGAAAGTACGTAATGCTTTTCACTAGCATTCTTATTAATCGATCGCTTGTAGAGATCAACTGTACTAGTGGATCCCAGGGCATTAAGTTCTGAGGAAGAGGAAGACATTGCCGCTGCAAAAATCACCGCAAACAGTAATCCTATCACTCCTTCCGGGAGGTTATCCATCACAAATCTCATGAAAATGTAATCGGTATCCCGTGTTTCTGCCAGAGGATCATTTGTTACGATCAACTCCTTCACTTCATCTCTGATCGTTCCCTGTTCAGTCTTAAGGACTTTCAGGTTTTCCCGAATCGAAGTTTCACTGGTTTCGTCTTTCTGATCAATTGCCTCTAGTAACTGCAGGTAGGAAGATTTACTTTCTTCGAAATTTCGGGTATAATCCTTTTCCAGCAATTTGTATTCTCCAGCATATTCACTTTGCTTGAGATTGTCTGTATGAATCTTATTGAAAATTACGGGCGGTTGAAAAAACTGGTAAAACACAAAGACCATCACTCCGATAAACAGGATCACAAACTGCATCGGGATCTTCAAAAATCCATTCATGATGAGGCCCATTCTGCTTTGAGTAAGTGTTTGACCAGACAGGTATCGTTGTACCTGACTTTGGTCAGTACCAAAATAGGAAAGAAATAAGAACACAGCTGCTGTCATTCCTGACCAGACATTGTATCGGTCTGCCAAGTCAAATTCGAAGCTGACAATATTCAGCTTGTCCATCTTCCCAGCCACATGCAAAGCTTCCTGAAATGAAATCGGGAGCATTTTGATTACAATAATTCCTGCTAGCAACATCCCTCCCATCATCACCGCCATTTGCTGCTTTTGGGTTATTGATACCGCCTCCGTACCTCCGGAAACCGTGTACGCAATAACGATCATTCCTATGAAAATATTGGTCAAAGTAAGGTTCCAGCCAAGCAAAGTAGAAAGAATAATGGCAGGCGCATAGATGGTAATTCCTGCTGCTAAGCCTCTTTGAATGATAAAAAGCAGAGCGGCCAGCGTTCTTGTTTTTAAATCAAACCGATTCTCCAGAAACTCATACGCAGTATAAACTTTCAGTTTGTAATAAATCGGGATGAATACGATCGAAATGATAATCATCGCCAAAGGCAAGCCGAAATAGAATTGGATAAACCGCATTCCATCCTCATACGCTTGTCCGGGAGTACTCAGAAATGTAATAGCAGAGGCTTGTGTGGCCATAATCGACAGACCGATGGTCCACCAATTGCTGGAATTATTTCCTCTCAGATAGGAATCAAGGCTTTGCTGCCCCAGAGTTTTGTAGATTCCATAAACTGCAATGAGCAGCATTGTACCAAAAAGTACAACCCAATCCAGCGTGCTCATGAATATGCAACCATTAACCAGTAAAACAGGACAATCATCAGGACTAAACTACCAAGCAGTCCTGCGTACAAATAATTCCAACGGATAGGTTTCTCTTCCAAAACTTATTGCTCAATCAGGTTTACAAATAATTTTATGGCTCCAAGCACACCTGCAGGAAGCTGTCTGAAAAAGGAAATCCCGGTGTAAACATACGTCCCTTCCCCATACTTCGCATGTATCAAGGCTCCCTTATTGGAAGGTTCTTCGGGATCCTGCATTTCCAAGGGTGCAGAATATTGCTCCGCTGCCTCAGTGGCAAAGTACAATCCTCGCTCCTGAACCCAATCTTCAAAATCAGCATCCTTGATTTGATTTGGAGTTGATAAAACCGGGTGCAACCAATCAGCTTTTACCGGAGAACCTTGGACAGTCACTCGATCTCTTCCGATAGTAAAAGGATATGGCCCCAATTGATTGGTCAAAAGCGGGGAATTGGTATTATACTGGACAATCACATTTCCGCCGGATCTCACGTACCCCATCAAACTTTGTTGGTTTGAACTCAGGTCTTGATTTGTATTATAAGCGCGAATTCCTACTACGACTGCTTTGAACTGACTCAAATATTCTACTGAATAATCCTCCGGACCGATCAAGGTAACCTGGTAACCAAGCGCCGAAAGCACAGCAGGAACATCATCGCCGGCACCGGGAATGTATCCGATTTTAGCACCAGAAACCTTCCAATCAGCTTGGATCAAATTAAATGAAGCCGGTGTGGAGTACGTGAGATTAGGAATATGCTTGTAGGAAATCCTGTGAGTAATCAAATCAAAGCTTTTTCCCGAATCGATAGTGTAGCGTGCGGTGACCACTTTTTTGCCCGCTCCATTAGGCAAAAACTTAACTTGGAAAACCCTCTCTTTCTGGAACGCGTTATCCTCAATCATCAAAATTCGATATTGAGTAGAATCCAACCCTTCAAAATCCAGATTTCCATCAAGAATCTGATTTCTAAAATTAACAGTGACGGTCAAACTAGGCTCGGCGCCTGAAATCAGGAATACATTCTCTTTGGAAACTGTCAAATCTATCTCAGGAACAATCGTGAATGGCTGCTTTATCTCTCCATCGACCTGATCGTTGAATTTATAATTCAAAGCCAGAGGAATCGTGAATGGCTGGCCATCCAGTTCAAATGAAAAATCACCCTTTGGCTGATTGCTCTCAAATGGCTTCCCGATATCCTCCTGATTTTTCACTGAATACAAAGCGCCATCAATTGGTTCTTTCAGCCAATAAGGCTGCGAAAGTATAAAATCCTCCGGAAGAGTAAACTTGATTGGGATTCTTACCGGTTGATTACTTTTTATTTCAGCTACAGAAGAAGCGGATGTTGACCCAAAGAGGTTCATTGATCCTGACTTCAGAGGGATGCCGGATGGATTATTCACTATAAGTTCAGTCGTGATTTCTTGTCCGTTGAAACCCAATTCAGATTTGACATTCCACTCTGCCTCCAATCCCATTGCTAAGAATATCAGGTTGCCGATTCTATGGAGTTTTTCCTTCACCCAGTTTTCAGAGGATTTCAGAGCCGTTAGGTTTTTTCTGATTTGCAGAAGATTTGAAACGTTTGCAGATGGGTTTTTAAAGTCAAACTCTCCGATGGATTTTTCAATTGCCGTCTCAGTGGCTTTTCCTCCCTCTACTTCATTCCATCTGTTTGGCACTCCTTCGAAAGGGTCCTCGGTATATTTTTCTCCTTTGATAAATTGGATATAATCTTTCGCTTCGCCAATACTTGCGGTGGATCCGAATCCCTGTGACTTGTGCATGGTACGGCTATCCGCCGCAATCTGACTGTAGCTTTCACCCAAAACATCGTCAAACTCCCCTACAGGAAAGACGTGATAGACCTTTCCTTCTTCGGGTGTAAACTCTCCTCCAAAATTATAAGCATTGAAGAAAATCCGCTTTGGCTGCCAAGTCTTGACCAATTTCAATTGATCAGGAAAAGCTGCCGGATTCCCCGCCAAGTCAAATGCCTCTTCAGCTAGAATTGCTGAAGCTGTATGCTGTCCATGGGTCACTCCAGGGATGGTATTAAACCGCGTGATGATAATATCCGGCCTGAAGCTTCGGATTACCCATACAACATCGGCAAGCACTTTTTCTTTATCCCAGTTTTGAAATGTTTCAGTAGGATTTTTGGTGTACCCAAAGTCCATCGCTCGGGTAAAAAACTGGCGCCCACCATCCGTTTCTCTGGCTTTGATCAGTTCCTGAGTTCTGATCTGACCAAGTTCAATACCAAGTTCTTTTCCTATAAGATTCTGGCCTCCGTCTCCTCTTGTCAAACTGAGGTAAGCTACCTGAGAATGCTCTCCATTGACTAGATACGCAATCATTCGGGTATTTTCATCATCCGGATGCGCTGCAACATAAAGGACACGCTTAGTCTCTTTTAGCTGCAAAAGCTGATGGTAAATCGTGGAGGACGGGATGGATTGTGCTTGTAAAAAAGCGGTTCCGAGGCAAAAGAAAACAAGGACTAAACTGCGTTGAAGTTTTGTTATTCTCATATTAAAATGAATGTGCACTCAAGCTAGAATAAGCACTAATCAAAAAAAAATAAATTGTGATTAATGGAGCAAATGCCTACCGATTACTGGTATATCTGAGTTTTCCGGGAAGAGTATAACCTAGTGTGAACTCAAAAAAATCTGCTTTCGCCTTATGCGCTTTGATTTGAAGTCCAGCAAAAACATTGGAATCAAATCGATACCTGACTCCGACCCGTTCGTAAAACCAGGAAATCTCCTCGTTTTTCTCATTTCTCTTCAGGTATGCACCGAATCCTATCGGCACATAAATTCTTTCATTAAGTTTCCATTCCCAGGAACCTACCATGGCAACAGAAACCTGATCTGAGAAAACAAATTCCTGACCCGGATATCGGCTTTCCATTCCAGGAGCAAAAAAAACATCTATCCCTAAACCAAGGCTATATTTATAGGCTGCTTCCCAAAGATAATTAGCTCCAAACCCTCCCCGGAAATAGGTGGGATCTCCAACTTTATAATTTTTCATCCCTGCATACATTGCAAAATTCCAATTCCATCTTTTTTCCAGAGGTGGGAATTCCACCTCTTTTTCAAACTCATAATCTTGTTTTCCGAGGTTTGTTCTAAATCCAATTGAAATCGGAACAAGGTTAATTCCCGCATTTGGCTTCTTGGTAGCTCCATTAGAATAATGCTTCAAGCCAAAAGTGCTGAAGACTGTCAATTTTGGTGTAATCTTATAATTGGCCTTAAACCCAAGATGGATATAGGCATTCATTTCAGATCCGATAAATAGATTGTCTGGATTCTTATCCGGATCGTAGGGATTCAGATTGAAGCCCAAACCTATCTGTCCGTAATAGCTGAGATTGAATTTTCTTACCAAGCCTTTATGAGTCATGGGAAATTCTCCAAAAGCATAAACCGCCTGCGGTCTTCCTATTTCAGAATAATAAGGCAAGGTGACCGAATAGCCCATTCCAAAAACCGGATAGCGATACAAAAAAGTGTAATGGTTTTTTGCAAAATTTCGCCATCCTATCCTGACGTCGACACCCTGGTAATTAATTACATTGTGTAATTCATTTGCCCATTCTTTCCCATTGCTGATCAAAGGACCTCCCTCATAGGAAACCTCCAGTACCTTCTGATACTTGGATTGGCCTTTTACATCAAAAGCGAAAAAACTTATAAGTAGAAGGAAAAGGATGACAAACGTCCTGCTTGGCATGAGAAATGTCTAATTCTTAAATTCAAAGGTAAAAATTTTGATAAAAGAAAAGCCGGACTTTTAAAAAAAGGCCGGCCGATTTAATCAAAAGATTGTTAATCAAAAGATAGACTTTGTGCTGTGGAAGTTAGATTCCTGATCTGGTAGGCAAGTTCAAATCCCCGGGTATGCTGAAGAAGGCAGGCTTAGTAAAATGGGAGGAATTTTTAGAACAACAATCTCAGACAAATCTTGGTACTAAAAGTCAACTCCAAAGACTGGAAAGAAATGGCCTTCAATAAGCTCCGGAACAAAACGAAAAAAAACACGATGTAATTACGGGTTTTTAGGATTACAAAAGCCTTTTATATTCCTTTTTCGGCTTGTTAATAATCAAAAACTTCTTGATTTTTCAACCCTCAGGTAAATCTATTGATGAAGCCAATCTGATTAGTTGATTTACCAAGCCTGACCTAAATATCGCTTAACAATGAATTGGATTTGACCCGACATATCTGGAGCAACCTCTTTTGTTTTAATGTTGTTTCCATCTATTTCCGAATTGGTAGTAGTTATTAAAACAAATTCTAAGGCAAAATCCCAATCTCCGCTCAGATTCGTACTTATTCCGGTTTTGAAGGGAACATAAGGAATGAAACTGGTTTCATTAGATATTATAATATCACCTTCTACCAGTACACCATCTTTAAGAACACCGTTTTTTAATGTTTCCTGTTCTCTATCGACAAACATAAACCCAAAACCCAATCCTGCATAGAATTGCAACGATGAAGCAATCATTCCTAATGCATTTGGGTTTGTAGTAAAAATGGGAATGAAGTCAGCAAAATAACCCGTTCCTTTAAAATCAAATGCCTGATCCTGGTTTCCCCAATTAATTACATATTTAGAGTTCAAAGGATCATAACCTCCGCTATTAAACATCTGAGCTCCTATAGAACCCCTAAGTCCTAAAAATTCATTTATCTGTTTGTTATACGAAAAGGTAATAGCTGGTTTTACCTTAAACTTGAAATTCCGGTACTCGCCCGAATTGTCCGAATAAAGCAAAGAGGGGCCAAATCCGAAAGACAGGTGATCTCCTTGAGCAAATAGGTTTTGGTAAAAACCCATTGTCAGAAAAAAAACAATAAAACTCCTAATCATAATTTTGTAGCCATTAAAGTGAACTTAAAATCCATTATTATGTATTTTAAGTTACAACATTTCAACTAGATTATAACCTTCTATTCGATTTCTAACAACCCCGGAAGATTTTAGATGATTAAAGAATATTCTGAATCGAATCGATTTCAGAAATCCAAAAGTCAAAACAAAAAAAAGGCCAACCTGTACGGTTGGCCTTTGATACTTCAATTAGTTTCGGATTAATTATCCATCCAGTTAGGACCTAATTTTTCGATCAGCATTTTATTCATTTTCTCAGCTTCAGCAGTATTTTTCAAACGTGTGTGAACCTGGAAAAGGACTGCCATAATATCTGTGTTATCAGGTCTGATTTCCAAAGCTTTTGTGAAATAAGGAACAGAGCTCTTGTAGAAATCATCAGCTTTCTTACCTAATTCAGCAGATTGCTTTTCCCACTCTGTATCAGATAAACTATTCAGATCAGCAAGGATTTTTCTTGAAGCTTCAAGCATCAAAGCACCTGTGTAATAGTTTCCTTCAAAGTAGTTTGGATCGGCTTCAACAGATTTCTTATAATCTGCCATAGCACCTTCCATGTCACCAGACTGCTCCTTCAAATAACCGGACCTCAAAAGGATCGAAGGATTGTTTGGATCAGTCTTCAGAGCCTCATTAATTGAAGCCATTGCATCGTCCATTTTGTTCAATTGAAGCAACAACTGGATTTCATATTCAGCAAGGATTTTATCTTCAGGATATTCTTCTCTTGCAGCCATCACGATATCGTACGCACCTTCAGGATTTTTATCTTCACCACTCAGGATCTGTACCATGAAGTAATAAGCATTCAGCTTATTGTATCCGGGAATGTCAAGAAGGTAACCGAAGTGTTTTTTTGCTTCTTCGAATTTACCCAGATCATTTGCAAGGAAACCTGCATTGTAGTGGATCACAGAATCTGTCAAATCTACCTCACCGGCAAGATCGAAGAAAGAATAGGCCATTTCCAAATCCTCAGCATTGTATCTGTCAATTGCTTTGTCAAATGCAACGTTTTTGAAAGTGAAGATCGAGTAGGGTCTCAAGTTATCCGGGACACCCAGGATATCTTCAGCAAATACTTCTTTTCCTACATCAGAATCTTTACCACCGGCCATTTCTGCAGTTTGCAGATAAGTTGCCAGAGCAGTTTTACCTACTTCCAGGTTTTCAGCGGTGTTTGTTGAGTCTGATCCAAACAGCTTGGTCTGGATTTTTGCTTTCAACAGATAGGTAGCAGGATCGCTACTTGTTTCCGGATCTTTGGTCGCAGACTCGATTTCAGTAAGAGCTGTCTCCAGGTTACCAGATTTGAAGTTCTTTTCGGCAGCACGATACACCTTTTTTTGTCCAAAGGCCAATGTCGTAAATCCGATCAGGGCCATTGATAGAATTAGCTTCTTCATTAGTTAAGTTATTATCTTGTTTGTTTGGTTAATCTGTTGTTTCCTCTGATGATTCCGGTGCCTCGAGAGACTCAATTCCTGCTGCCGGGGCTTCTGTTGGAATGACCACTTCTTCTCTGGAGATTTTCTCGACGGATGATATCGCGTCATCCTCGTTCAATCGAATCAATCTAACTCCTTGTGTCGCTCTTCCCATTACCCGAAGCTCATCTATTGAGATTCGGATCGTGATTCCCGACTTGTTGATAATCATCAGATCATCGGTTTCAAGTACTTCTTTTATCGCAACCAATGCACCTGTTTTCTCGGTAACATTCATCGCTTTTACCCCTTTCCCTCCACGATTCGTGATTCTGTACTCGTCAAGGTTTGAACGCTTTCCGTACCCCTTTTCAGAGACTACAAGCAAGGTTGCATTTTCCTCTGAGGCACAAACCATGCCAATGACATAATCATTAGCATCTGTTAACTTAATTGCTTTTACTCCGGTAGCCGTTCTGCCCATTGGCCTTACCGCAGCCTCAGGGAAGTGAATAGCTCTGCCAGATTTGGCGGCGATCACAATATGATGGCTACCATTTGTCATGTCTACCTTCACGAGCTGATCGTCCTCCCTGATATTCAGGGCGATGATACCATTTGTTCTCGGTCTGGAGTATTGCTCGAGTGTAGTTTTCTTAATAATTCCCTTCTTGGTCACCATAATCAGGAAATGATTATTGATGTAATCAGGATCATTCAAATCGTTTACCTGAATGATTGAACGGATTTTATCATTCTGCTCAATATTGATCAGATTTTGGATCGGCCGGCCTTTTGAAGTTTTGGCTCCTTCAGGAATCGCATAGGTCTTAAGCCAGAAGAGTTTTCCCTTATCCGTGAATATTAACAGATAATTATGTGTCGAAGCTGTGAAAAGATATTCCGTAAAGTCATCCTCTTTGGTGCTTACACCTCTTGAACCTACTCCTCCCCTTCCCTGAGTTCTGTATTCTGTCAAAGCAGTTCGCTTCACATATCCCTGGTGAGAAACTGTGATCACTACTTCTTCATTAGGAATCATATCCTCGTAACTGAAATCTTCTGCATTGTGCTCGATGGCAGTTCGGCGATCATCAGCATACCGGTCTTTCATTTCTGAAAGCTCAGTTTTAATGATTTCCATTCTTTTCTCTTCACTTGCCAGGATTTCCTTCAGCTCTTCGATCAAGGCCATTAATTCCTTGTATTCCTGAATGATCTTATCGCGCTCCATTCCGGTCAATCTCTGTAATCTCATATCGAGGATCGCACGTGCCTGAATCTCACTCAAGTCGAATCGCTCAATCAAACCATTTCTGGCCGTTTCAGGATCTTGTGAACTTCTGATCAAAGCAATCACCTCATCCAAGTGATCCAAAGCGATCAGATAACCCTGTAAGATATGCGCTCTCTTTTCTGCTTCTCTCAGTTCATATTCGGTTCGTCTTACGACTACTTCATGTCTGTGACTTACATAATGAACAATCATATCTTTCAGGTTCAGCGTATAAGGACGACCTTTAACCAAGGCCACGTTATTTACTGAGAAAGAAGTCTGAAGTCCTGTATGCTTGTAAAGATTGTTTAATACAACACTTGAGATTGCATCACGCTTCAATTCGTAAACGATCCGCATTCCCTGCCGGTCCGATTCGTCCCGAATTGCAGAAATACCGTCTATTTTCTTTTCGTTGATTAGCTGAGCGGTCTTTTCGACCATGTTGGCTTTATTGACCATGTAAGGGATCTCGGTGATGACGATCATCTCCTTGGTTCCTCCTTCTTTGATCTCTACAGCAGCTTTTCCACGCACAACCACCCTGCCACGACCAGTTTCAAAAGCTGCTTTTACGCCATTATAACCATAAATAATTCCTCCCGTCGGGAAATCAGGAGCAATGATAAACTCCATCAATTCAGCTATGGTAATGTCTTTGTTTTCGATGTAGGCTATAATACCCGAAATGACTTCGCCCAGGTTATGAGGAGCCATATTGGTAGCCATCCCGACCGCAATTCCTGAAGCTCCATTAAGAAGCAACGCAGGTACTTTTGCAGGAAGGACAACTGGTTCTTTTAAGGAATCATCGAAGTTGAACTGGAAATCAACTGTTTCTTTGTTGATATCAATCAACAATTCTTCAGCAATTCTCCTCAGTCTGGCTTCGGTGTATCGCATCGCAGCCGGATTGTCACCGTCGATCGAACCAAAGTTCCCCTGGCCATCGACTAGCGGATATCTGAGGGACCATGGCTGGGCCATACGAACCATCGTCTCGTACACGGCAGAATCACCATGCGGGTGATATTTACCAAGAACCTCTCCAACAATTCTGGCTGATTTCTTATACGGTTTGTTGTGTAAAACGCCTAATTCCTGCATCCCGAAAAGGATCCTTCTGTGAACTGGCTTTAGTCCGTCTCTGACATCCGGAAGTGCTCTCGAAACAATGACCGACATCGAATAATCGATATAGGCACCACGCATTTCCTCTTCAATGTTAATTGGTATGATATTCTCGTTTTCTCCTTGAGCCATGTTATGCTATTCCTGAGTGTCGATTAGGCGCGCAAGATAGTAAAAACGGAGCGGTTTTGAAAAGGGAATCCAAACACCGAAATGCAGTTTTGGAACTTAATACCATTGACCGACTTTCCGGTTTTGGAATTTGAAAATAGAACTTCCCCTGTACTCGATCCCATTGTGCATATGCTTCATCACAACTCCGCAGCCCTGGATTTTACACTTTTTGGTTCCCGGCAAAGTCATCGCCATCCCAACTTGAAGCGCATAGACAGTCTGGTCCATGTTTTGAACTTCCGAAAAATCAGAAGCCGAATAGGTGATATTTCTAAACTCAGCTCCTCCTTTTACAAAAAACTTAGCATACTCAGAAAAATCCCGCTCAATCCTCAGACCAAAACCATAATAAGGTTCGTCTACTAAAGCAATTCTGGGATCAAATGACTCTCTCAGATCCAGATTCCCGTATTCTCCCTCCGCAATAAATCTCCAGGGATAGTTTTGCCGGACTCTCTGACGAAGTTCAGACTGCATGTACAAATTATTGGATGCGTAACCGCGATATTGCCATTTCAAAAATTTAGCTCTTTTCCGGGAGTCCCAAAGAATTAGTCCGACTGTTCCATAGAGTTTACTGACCTGATAAGTACTTCCTTCGAAAGCAAATTGATGATCTCCACCCTCGAGCGGAGAAATACTTCCCCATTCTCTTCCATATCCGCCTCCAATAGTAATCGTATTAAAAAGGTTTACGCGAAGTCCTATATTCAACGGGAAAGCCCAATCATTTCCTTTCATCTCCAGAGGAATTTCATCCTTCAGTTCCAGTTGATTTTCAAAATTCCTGACCTGATAAAAAGGGTACAAACTTGGTGACTCTGTATAAAAAGGCATTTTGGTTTGATGAAAAGCTCCTCCTCCGGAAATTTCCAGACTGAACATTTCCATCACATTTCTGGCAACATTCCCTACCGCAGATTCACTTTTCGGGTTCTTTGCTTTGTCAGAAATCCCAAAAATATCATCATCCTGGGCGTTTGAAACAGTAATAACGAAAGAAAAGAAGATTGGAAGGTATAGCTTTTTGAATTTCATACTTCGGTAAACGACGGCCTTTGATTGAAAGTGTTAAATTATAAAAAAAGCCTCCGGATTCGGAGGCTTTCTTTTCTCAATTCAAAATATGTCTGGCAAAAACAGCTTAGTTTCCTGCTCCGTCGTCTTTGACTTTCAGGGCGTTGATCAGGCTATCCATTTTTTCTTTGGTAGCAGGATCTTCTTTTATTGCCTTATTAACTTTGTTATAAGTGGCGATTCCAAGTATCGAATCGTTTTTGATCAATTCTGTTTTATACTCTACCACGATCTGTTTCATGGAAGTCATGAAGGCAAGGACTCCCTGATAAGCTTCTTTTTCCTCCGGAGTTACCTTGATTTCGGTCATTTTGGCCTCGTCCCCCCACACAGCTTTGATTTCATTGTAACGAGCTCCGCCGGCAAACACTTCATTTTTGGTGATCATATCGACTAGCTCTTTGTTTTTGCCTTCCACAAAGTCTGAGGTCAATACTTCTACATTGGCAAATTTTGTCATTTCCTCCTCAGTAACTGCTTCTTCGACAGCCACTTCCTGTGCGTAGGCCGAAAGTCCAAGAAACGCAAAAAGGGCCCCAAATACGATTAATTTTTTCATGGTTGTTAGTTTTATAGTTTGAACTCTGAGAGTCAATAAAGAACCCTAAACCCTAAAAACCAAGAGAAAAATGTTCTTTTAGGATATTTTATGATAAGTGGTTAAGAAAAATAATCAGGATGATCCGCAAAGAAGACGAGGGCAATATTTTCTTTGTTTAAAGGCTGGAAGAACGATACTTCGATATGCTCAGCGCTAGGGACCGAAGTAGGCTAAAAATCAATTTTCCTCAAATCCTTTGGAACTTTTGTCTCTTTGGTAGTAGTACAGCGTGCACTTCCGGAGAAATTTCGGAAAGGGTTAATATTGAATCGCCTTTAATTCCTCGATTGTGGCAATCGGTTTGGCAGAACTGAACACAAAGCTTCCGGCCACCAATACATCAGCGCCCGCAGCCATCAGCTTTGGAGCATTTTGAAGATTCACTCCTCCGTCAATCTCAATCAGGGTTTTTGCACCTTTGGAAAGAATCAGATCTTTCAGTCGGGAAACTTTATCGTAGGTATTTTCAATGAATTTTTGTCCACCAAAACCCGGATTGACCGACATCACACAGACCAAATCGATATCTAAAATTACATCTGCCAGCAGATTGATGGAAGTATGCGGATTGATCGCTACACCGGCCTTTGCCCCCAAATTTCGAATTGCCTGAAGAGAGCGGTGAAGATGATTGCAAGCTTCGTAATGAACTGAAATAATTTCGGCTCCTGCGTTTCTGAAAGCCTGCAGGTAGTTATCTGGATTGACGATCATCAGATGAACATCAAGGGGCTTGGTCGCATGCTTGTGAATCGCCTCGGTAACCGGGATTCCAAAGGAAATATTCGGCACAAAAACTCCGTCCATGATGTCCACGTGGATGTAATCAGCCTTGGAAGCATTGAGCATTTCAATTTCTTTCTGAAGGTTTGCGAAATCAGCAGCGAGAATAGAGGGAGCAATTTGTGGGGACATGGGGACTTTTAAATTCATACAAAGCAAATAAAATTTTGCTCAGCCCCCAAATTCTTATTGCCTGAAAAGTTTGGATCGCTTGATCAGCTGATCCTCCACCATCTGAATGATGTAGAATCCGGGTCTCAATTCCTTTAGTGAAATTCTGAAAGGATCTTTCACCGAGTTTCGTACCAGCGTAACTTCCCGGACTATCTTACCGCTCTTATCGATAAGTGTAAAAACAGCCGTCAGTCCTGTTCCAAAATGAATCGAAAGCTCTTCTGTTGCCATTGGATTTGGATAGACTTTCCATGAAATGGATTCAGGGATTTCTTCCACAGACAGAATTTTTCCATAATAGGCATCAAAGAAATTTGGGATGCCAAATCCAATCAAATTATCAGGCTTATCTGCTTGGGATCCGCTTCTGAGCAGATTCAGTATTAATTGATCTTTGGTCCATTCCGGTCTTGCTCCCCAAAGTCCTGCAGCTAAAGCAGAAATTTGCGGACCAGAAAAAGAGGTCCCGTTGGAAAAGCCTACAGTTCCATTGGATCTGACAAGTGCTGTTCCTCCTCCCATAGCCACAAGGTCTGGCTTTACTCTTCCATCACCTGTCGGACCTCGTGAACTGAAACCTGAAACTGTCGAATTCTTATCCACAGAACCAATTGCCAAAATTCCCTTGGCATCCGCAGGAGCAATCAGACTTGATACCCCAGGCCCATAATTCCCCGCACTGTTCACAACCAAAATCCCTTTTTTCGCAGCGATTGTTGCTCCTTTGGTAACTACAGCGGTTTCTCCATTTAAATCTGCAACCGTATAATTCATCGTCGGATCATCAAAATCATAATATCCAACCGAGCTGCTGATGATATCCACTCCAAGGCTATCCGCATATTCTGCACCACGCACCCAGTTGTATTCCTCCACCCAATATTCAGTCGCCACTTCTTCTGTCATGACCAGGATATAATTTGCATCTGGTGCACCTGCGAGCATTTTACCGGGTTCATTTGAAGCAATCAAAGAAAGTACATTGGTGCCATGCTGATTGTCTCTGTACACATCGGTATTCCAGGGTCTGACGATGTCTTTGGTCGACACAATTTGTTTGTTAGTCTGCAAATGAAGTAGCGGGGAAGCTGTATTTGCTCCGGGAAAACCTGCGTCAAAAACCGCTATCGTAATTCCTTTTCCTCTAAATCCTTCCTCGTGCATTTCGGGAATTCCAATCAGCTGATTTTGAAAATCATACGTGTTTTCATTCAACTGCATTTCGCGACTGGAAAGCGCTTCCTCTTTTCGTTTTTTAGGTTCTTTTGGCAAAAAGCGAGGATTGTTCAGCCTTAAGTTTGGATTGTCCAAATAACCGATTCCCACTAATTGAACTTTTGCAACAAATGGAAGCGCCTTAATCTCATCCGCCTTTGCCTGAGTTGTCACCAGAACAGCTGCGTTCAGCCATTTGCTTTCGTAAAGCAGGTAATCAGCTTTGGCTTTTACCGCGTCCACGTATTTATTTGAAACAGGCAAGTCAGTACTGTCAGCCTGAATCCCCTCTCTTGTCCTTCTGTCTAGTGCTTTTTGCGTCAAAAACTCCTGAGGTTTGCTCAGGGAAAAAATTGTTTGAGGCTTAAATTTGAAATAAACCGCATATCGATCCTGCGCAGAAACGCTTCCAATCAACCCCGCAAACAGTATAAAAACTGCTGAAAACTTATTGCTTACCATATTCAACCAACTTCATATGAACCTCACTTCCTGAATCAATCAATTTATCACCCAAACACTCATTTCGGGAGCAATAAGTCAAAACCTCATCGTACTTTTCAATCATTCCTACTCCCTTTTCAAAAACCTCGTACCGAATATCCCGGTACGTAATCTCGTCATCGGATTCTTCCTGATTTACGCGCAAAATATGGTCAGAACTTCCATCACCCATCATACCCTTACCCACTGAGTCAATCTCAAACTCGTCCTTATCCATATCCCGATAAATATTTCCATCCCAGATTTTGCCCAGTTCCGGAGGGTAAACCAAATTGACGAGAGTTTGATTTTCGATTGTACGCAAAAGCCTGAATTCGCGGCGCAAAAGCGTGTATTCAAATTGAGTCGTCCAATTGGATCTGTCGGTGGATTTGGCGCGGGTGAGGACAAAAACCTGCTCCCTGGCCTCATTCAGGTAAAATGTTCTGATTAAATCCCGGTAAAAAAATTGCGTAACCTCTGAGTCATTTTCTCCAAAATAGGTGGTCTGGTCAACTTCATAAATCCAAAAAAAACCAATTTCCAAAGGCTGATAATCAAACCCAAAATCAGTCGGAACTTCTTCTACCTCAGTTTCGCAGGAGGCAAAAATCAGAAGAAACATAAAACACCAAACAGGTAAAGTTGCTCTCATAGATTGATTTTGATGACGAAAAATACAAGGAAATTCGAAATAATGGCAAAATTGGAATAGGAGGTTTCAGGAAAATGATTTCACCAAGCCAATCTTCGTGATTAACTTGCCCCTTAATTTACGAACCTAATGGCTTTAAAAACTTTTGTGAAAATTGGCGGAATCACCAATTTGAGCGATGCCAGATATTGCTCCGGGATGTACGTGAACCTACTTGGCTTTTCAGCGGAGCAGGGTTCTGAAAAATACGTTAGCCCTGCACAGTTTTCAGAAATAACCGGCTGGCTTTCCGGACTGGAATATGTCGGAGAATTCGAAGATGCAAGTGCCGATGAAGTTCTGGAAACGCTCAAAAACTATCCCGCTATCTCCTGGGCTGAGCATCGGGATTTTGATATCCTGATTGAGCTAAAGAATTCGGGTCTTTCTCTGATTTATAAAGCAGATTTGGAAGAAGTCAGAGACCATGAATATCAAGTTGGAACAACCCTTTCCGAGGCTGGAATCATTTTGCATCTCACTTCAAACCAGGAAATATTAACAGCTGAAGACTTGGATGTTATAAACCTGCTTTCTGAAAGATGTGAAATCATTCTGGGAGCCGGATTATCCTCCGAAAATGTCCTTGATCTTCTCTCAGAACACACCCTGAAAGGCATCGCTCTTACCGGAGGTACCGAAATAAAACCGGGGTTAAAAGACTTTGACGAGCTCGCTGATATCCTCGAAAAACTCGAAATAGAAGAATAACAAAAAACCCGGCCAAAACCGGGTTTTTTGTTTAAATGACTATCATGTTTCTAACTCTTTACTCAAGAAAATTAAGGTTTGAAGTCCAAGAGCAAGAGCCGTGGACAGTCGACCGTGGTCTGTGGTCGATTTCAATTATCAACTATCCCAAAGATCTGAGAGTTTGTATGGGCTGAAAGTCGGAGTAAAAAAGGATCCGTCCACATAGCGATGTTTGATTCCGATATTCTTCAAATCCTCCAAGTCCTGAGCTTCCAAGTGAATATCCTTTGACTGCAGGTTTTCAATGATTCTTTCCTGATGAACTGATTTTGGAATCACCGCAATATCTCTCGAAACGGACCACGCTATCAAAATCTGACCAACTGTCGCTTTGTGCTTTTCGGCAATTTTTGCGACAACAGAATTTTCCAAAAGTTTCGGATCGTTCTTGTGCTTTTCAGCCCTGGAATCAGGCGAACCCAAAGGAGAGTAAGCGGTAACAAGAATTCCATTTTCCTTGCAGAATGCCACCAATTCTTCTTGGGGGAGGAATGGATGCAATTCGATTTGATCCATCTCAGGCTGCTGCCCACCTACTTCCATGAGTTCTTTCAGTTTTGCCTGATTGAAATTGGAAACGCCAATATGCTTGGTCAATCCCAAAGTCTTCATCTCTTGCATTGCTGTCCAGGTCTGAGACAAAGGCACGTCCTGATAGGTGAAGAATTCCTCTCTGTTTTTTGCAAAACCAACTCCCTGCTTGAAAGCAACAGGCCAGTGAATCAGGTATAAATCCAAGTAGTCCAATCTCAGATCACTCAACGTCTTTTCCAAAGCCAAATGGACATCTTCGTGTCTGTGGGAGTTATTCCAAAGTTTGGAAGTGACGAAAAGATCTTCTCTTTTGACAAGGCCCGCGGCTAGTGCGTCGGCAATCCCCTGCCCTACTTCTCTTTCATTTTGATAAATAGCTGCGCAATCGATATGACGATAACCTGTCTCAATCGCCCAAAAAACAGCTTTTCTAACTTGTCCAGGCTCACTTTTCCATGTCCCCAGCCCTATGATTGGAAGTAAATCTCCGTTTTTAAAACTTAAGTTTTTCATAATATATTCAGGTCTCTAACTTATTTTAAAAATTAATTAACTGTTCAAGTCTTGAATTTTTGATTTTTCAATCAACTCTTTTTTCAAGATACTTTCTGAAGCTGTTCATTACCCAAAGGTGCAATTTTGCCTGCGTATTCACATACAAAATCCAAGGCAATGTCGGAACAAATTCATGAATCCCGGAAATAATGTAACGGCTGTTCAACACCTCTCTAAATTCGAGCCAGCCGTAATCAAACCTTTTTACCAGCCATCCGCCGGTGATGTATAAGAGTTGACGCTCCTGATCGCTTCGATCGGCAATCAATGTTAGTTGAAGCATAGGCTTCTTTCCCCAAAGTAAATAAAAGCCCAAATCTCCCCGCTCATTCGTCTTTCCATTGATCAGAAACCGCAAAAAACTTGGCAGCCATATAATGTATCGATTGGCGACCCAAAGGGCA
>JBILPR010000188.1:0-8608 GCA_044373795.1 Algoriphagus sp.
TATTTTTGTTCAACAGTTGTTTGGTCAAGCTACTCCTACCGTTACAATAACAGGTCCGGATACTGTATGCCCTAAAAATTTTCATCCTAACGGAACCATCGGGAACACCTACACTGCCACAGCAATGCTTTGGGGACAAAATATAGTTTGTTCTAGTTGGCAATGGATAATTAGTGAAAATGGATTTCCAGTTGCTTCAGGTTTGGGAAATACCATTTCGAATTATGCATTCCCTGGTGTTGGCACATACCGAATACAGTTTTTCACGACCTGTGGTCCCTTTAATATAGAAAAGAATTTATATGTGACTTCCAGAGTCAAAATGCCAAATCCAATACAGCACGTCACAGCTCCTATCATGTGTAACCCTGGACAAGAGTATTTTTATGCAACCAATCCCCCTCTGGATTTGAGTGATATAAGTTGCTATTATCATTATTTATACCATTGGACCGCTCCTACCGGCTGGAGTATAGATGGTGGCGGAAATTCTAAAGAGGGTGGAGCTTCAGTAAAAATAGTTGCACCTGCCAACACTCCCTACGGTGCATACAATATTTCTGTGCAGGCGACAATTCCAAGTGGCCAACCAGGTAATCCATTTAAAAGTGCCCAAGTCAACTACACCATCCGAGTAGGACAATTTAACTCGTCTGAAATTTATGTCACCGGATCTCAACCAGTCTGCAATGGCAATATCTATATGTATACTGCAGTAGTGCCAGGTGGGCATAAAAATGGTTATATATACAGTTGGTACTATCCATCCGGTTGGAGTGTACAACAGACACTTTCCAACACAATTACACTATATGTACCCACCTACAATAGCTCCTATGGTCCAGTAAGGTTTTCTGTGAATACGGGCTGTGGTTCTCCAACCGGATATTCAGGAATTACTACTTACCCTTGCAATTACACGATGTATGGTAACTTTATGATTTACCCTAATCCAGCCGTAGGAGAGTTGAACGTTGAATACATTTTGTCCGAAGATTTAAAGGCAGACCAAAATGTAGACTCAAAATCAGAAACAACCCATAGTAGTAGCGCTCAAGAAGATGACTTTAAGATTGAATTGTACGATAAATATCAAAAACTGGTCAAAACAGGCAATTCGAAACTAGGAAAAGTAACCCTTGAAACACAAGATCTTCAACCAGGAACCTATTTTCTCCATATCTATTTTGGAAAAGAGGTCTTTACAAATCAGATTATTATTAAATAATTTAATAATGTTTTTTTCCCACTAAAGAATTATTCGAAATGTCACTACCAAAAAAATATATTCTATACGCTTTAATTGGGTTTTCGATGTTTGTCCAAAATAAGTTGTTTGCTCAAACTGAAACTGAGACAAAGGCTGAAATTTTCACTTCTAAAAATTCGATCTTTGCCGAATTCTTAGGAAATTCTGGTAGCTATGCTCTTAATTATGGGCGGATTTTTTACCAAAAAGAAGGATTGAAGATTTCAGCAAGCGCAGGTTTCTCTTTGCTCTATAAAAGTGAAGACGAGCCATTTCACTCTGGATATTTAGTGCCTGCCTTTATACCAGAGATCTCGGCATTTTTTGGAAAGTCTAAACATCATTTAGAGTTGGGAGTCGCTTTCAATGCTTCCCGCCAAAAGAGCTATTCTTTTGATGAAGATTTTCCAAACAATACAAAAGAACAAACATACTGGAGTAAATCTATTGTGCCCAGAATTGGATATCGATACCAAAAGCCCGCTGGAGGGTTCTTTTTTAGGGCCGGTTATACTCCTTCGATTGGTTTTGAAAGTATTGATGAATCGGCTAATGGGGTGAATTTTATTCCATTTGGAGCTGGAATCAGTTTAGGGTTAAGTTTTTAAATGATAATCGAGGCCAACTTAATCAATGCAATCTTGATGATCGTAAAGAAATCATCTTTAATTATCTCTACTGCCTGACTATGGAACGGTCTCAGTTTTCAAGAATCTTTATGGGAATTTGTGGGATTTGA
The DNA here is from genome assembly GCA_044373795.1 of Algoriphagus sp. Taxonomy (GTDB): domain Bacteria; phylum Bacteroidota; class Bacteroidia; order Cytophagales; family Cyclobacteriaceae; genus Algoriphagus. The sequence goes on from JBILPR010000188.1 coordinate 1,989, forward strand.
TTGAGCCTGTGAAACAGTAGGCAGTCGCGGTAATCAGTGATCCAAGAAATTGGCTTTCATATCTTCTAACTTATGGATCTTGAAATTCGAATTAATTAAAGGAAACTATTTACTCAAGATTTCTGTAAATTGAACTGAAACACCTCTTTATGAAAGTCATTTTAGATATTCAGGATAATAAAGCTTCTCAGCTTTTAAAGGCCTTAAAAACTTTGCCTTACGTGAAAATGCAACAAATCACAGACGAAAAAGCAGACCTAATTACGGAAATCACAGAGGCAGTAGAAGAATTAAAGTTGGTACTTACCGGTAAAAAGGAAGCTCGAAACGGGAAGATTTTTTGAATGAGCCGTTGAAACAGTAGGCAGTCTCAGTAATCAGTTTCCAAAATCGATTTTCAATCATCAAAGCAAACAAATTCTTGTAACACGATAGAAATGGAGATTCTTGGCTAATTTTAAATTCCTTCATTTTAAATTTTACAGTGGAAACTAACCCCGAAAACCAACTCAACAATCCTCTTCACGGAGTTACACTTGCCGATATCGTAGCCAATTTGGTGGGATTCTATGGCTGGGAAGAACTCGGGCAGAGAATCAACATCCGTTGCTTTACCCATGATCCTTCGATTAATTCCAGTTTGAAATTTCTCCGAAAAACTCCTTGGGCAAGAGAGCGAGTGGAAGGATTATATTTGAAAATGTTGAGGGACCAAAAAAAGACTTAGCACAAACAAACTTTATACGATGGTTAATCGTATCATTTTTATAACTTACAAACTTATGAAATCGAGCATGACTCAAGCCTTACACAGAGGTATGATTTTAGCCATGCGAGATTCCTCCCAATAGCTATCGGGATGACCAATAAAATCAAATTATATGAAAGTCACTGCTTTAATTTCGGATGAATTGATCTCAGAAGTAATGGAAGTTTCCAATGCGAAAAACATTACTGAAGCATTAAAAATTGCTCTTTCAGAATATTTGTCAATTCAAAAGCTGAAAGTTACTTCAAAGTTAATTGCTGCTGAGCCTTTGGAGTTTTATTATACTGCTGAGGAGTTGCGAAAAAATAATAATTCATGAATGGGGTCATTTTTGACACCTCCATTTGGATAGAGTATTTCAAAGCCAATCCATTTTTTTTCAACTCTTGCCAAGAACTTCTTGATCAAAGAACTGTCATAACCTTGGATTTGATATTTGCAGAATTGGTACAGGGAGCAAAGGGAGAAAGGGAAATCAAAATTTTGAAAGAATACCAAAAATCTTTATCAAGTATTGAGGATGATGGTTTAATATTCGAAGCAGGAATTTTCTCCCAAAAGAATAAATTGATCAATCAGGGCATTGGACTGATCGACACCATCCTAATTTTTGCCGGACTCAAAAACCAATGCAAAATCTGGACATTGGACAAAAAGATCATTCGCTTTTTAGATACAGAATATCCCTCTTATAACTATCAGTTTGATTAAAAAAAGCGTTGCTATTCGTTTTCCACAAGCATTCAAATTTATTTCATAGGAATTCCCCAAACCTTCCTCTCTTAATTTTTTCCGGAGAGTGATTTTCTATAAACTTTCAAAACCCTCGAGGTTTTGAAAACCTCAAGGGTTGGGGACAAAAAAAGCCTGAGCAGAACCCAGGCTTTTTGTCTTATAGAAATTGTGGTTGTTATACGTAGTTATTGAGCATGACAGGCATCACTAGCATCAGGATGTCCTCGTTTGGATCTTGCTCAGCAGGTAAAATCAGACCTGCTCTGTTTGGTGCACTGAATCTCAGACTTACTTCTTTGCAAGAAAGGTTGTTCAGCATTTCCACCAGGAATTTTGCGTTGAATCCGATTTCGATATCCTCTCCATCGTGATCGCAAGACAATCTTTCATTTGCTTCATTGGAGAAATCCAAATCCTCTGCCGAGATCATCAACTCGCTGCCAGTCAATTTCAATCTAACCTGATGCGTGGTTTTGTTTGCATAGATCGCTATACGACGCAAAGAGCTCAGCAATTCCATTCGGTCGATATTCATCCTGTTGGGATTGTCCACCGGAATTACATTTTCGTAATCAGGGAAACGCTCGTCAATCAGACGGCAAATCATTTTGATGCTGTTGAACTTGAAATATGCATTTGAATTATTGAATTCAACAGTTACCGGCACATTTTCAGAAGGCAAGGTTGACTTCAGCAAGTTCAAGGCCTTGCGTGGAATGATAAGGCTTGCCGCATTTGGCGAAGCCACATCCACTCTTCTGTATCGAACCAAACGGTGACCGTCTGTAGCTACGAAAGTAGTGTTTGTTGCGCTCAGGTTGATATAAACACCCGTCATTGCCGGTCTCAACTCGTCGCTGCTTGTTGCAAAAATCGTATTGGAAACCGCACTTGCAAGCACTTCAGTAGACATATCTACCACAGTTGCGTTGCTTACGGTCGGAATCTTAGGGAAGTCTGTGGCGTTCTCACCGGCAAGTCTATATCGACCATTATCCGAGCTGATTTCGACAGCATACGTGTCGTGATCGATGCTGAAAGTCACCGGCTGCTCAGGTAAATTTTTCAGAGTTTCGATCAGAATTCTTGCAGGCACCGCGATATTTCCATCTTCTTTAGCCTCCACGTGAATTTCTGTCATCATGGATGTCTGAAGATCAGAGGCAGTAATGGTCAACATGCTGTCTTTGATTTCAAAAAGAAAGTTCTCCAAAATTGGCACAACCGGGTTGGTAGTCACCACACCGTTAATTGCCGAAAGCTGCTTTAACAAGGCAGAAGAGGAAACAATAAATTTCATATCGTAGGGCTTATTTAATTTTACTTTTGAATAGGGGTAAATTTATAAATAAAATCGATTTGCATTGGCTGCAAAGCCGAAAGTCTGAAAAATTATTAAAAAAGAAGGTAACCATCCGGCTCGTTTATTTTTTAGAAAATTTATTTTTCCGTATTCCCCAAACCATTGCTCCAAAGATCATCAATACCACAACCGGAGCGAGGACATTGACAGTTTGCCAAAACACCTTCTGCTGAGCCACTTTTACTTTATTCAAAGGTCTGATTTGAAATGTCCGTGTTCGGGAAGCGATGATTCCCTCCGGATCGGAAAGGTACTGTACCAGATTTCTTAGCAGAAGCTTATTTGCAAAAGTAGTCTGCACAAAAGGATCCTCACCAAGTGCCAAGGGACTTCCGTCCTGAAGATTGGTTTGGCTTTGAAATACATCGCCATCTCCAAAAACTACCACTTTTCCGTTTCCGGATTCTTTAAAATCTGCTTTCGCAAAGCCATCCGGAATGAATCGATTCTTAAAAAGCGAAGTAAACTCACCTTCCAGCAAATAAGCCATCGGCAGATTCTTTAGTCCATATTCTTCGGCTACGGGCTCTTTATCCATATCGTTGAAAGCCACACTTACAGGAGCAGGCAGAATCCTGGAAAAGTCAGATGAAAAAATCAGAGGAGTCTTTTTCACACCATCCGCTTTCACCGTATCCAGACTGCTGACAAATCGAAAATCGATCACATCCAAACCTTTGGTAATCGGGTGAGCTTGCATCCTTCCTGCCTGCACATAAAACGGCCAGGGTAATGGAACCATCTGCTCCTGATTTCCAAAATTACCGGCCATTACTGGGAAGTATCCAAAGTTTAGATCTTGAATCAAATCTTTGTTGACCCGGATTCCATAGCGGAAAAGCAGATTATCGAGACCTGAATCGACCGGCATCGCTATAGTTCCTTCTCCTCCGGCGTTCTCAATTTCCACCGCAACTCCATCGATCATCACTACCAGATTTCCACCTTGCATGACGTATTGATCGAGCAAATAAACTTCCCGCTCGGAATACAATTCTCTTGGACCCTGTATGAAAATCAGACTGAAATTCTTCAAATCATCCACAGATTTTGCCTGATCCAACGGCACTTTGAACAGCTCAAACTCTCCATCCAAAGCCTCCACCAATCCGAATCCTTCATCTCCGCTCAACTCTCCATGACCAATGATCATAGCAATGGAGTTGGAGTTAGGGGAAATTAATTTCTTGATCGCATTACTCAACTCAAATTCAAGGTTTTCAATGGATTGGTTCAGGATCTGATCCGGACTCATTCCTCGCTCTCCTTTCAGAACCAATGCGCCTGTTTCGAATTTTTCATTCATCACCAAAAACCCAGGAAAAATCATGGTTGCCTGCTGACCGGAATTTTGACTGACAAACAGATTGGTCGGGTTGATCCCGTATTCATTGAGGGTGAAAATAAATTCCTCTTGTTCTTCCTTCGGAAGGCTTAGCGGATCAAAATAGGAGAATGTGATTTTCTCAGGGCTATAAGCATTGAAAGTCCGAACAGTTTCCTCGATCGATTTCTGAAGGCGACGCATTCCTCCGGGAAGATTTTCACCGACCAAAAGAATTTCGACATGGAGCGGTTCGGTAATTCCGGAAAGAACTTGCTCGGTCGCCGGATGAAGAGAATAGCGTTTTTCCTCCGTGAGGTCTATTCGGAATCTTGCAAAAACCGCAAGTAAAACGAAAATCGCCAATCCTCCGATCAGGATCAGCCATGGCTTCAGGGTATTTAAGATTGGCTTTTTCATTTGTTTCTCAAGACCAAAACACTACCTCCCAAAAACAGCCAGATCATTCCCAACAGGAAAAAGATATCTGTAGAATCCACCACTCCGCGACTCAAATTGATGTAATGATAGCTCAAACTGAGCTCTTCCGACCAGTAAGACCAGATTCCCAACTGCAAATCTGCAATAGCGGAAAATCCAAAATAAAGCACAAAACACATGAAAACGCCCAACACGAAAGCCACGACTTGCTGCGAAGTCAGTGAACTTGCAAACAAACCTACCGCTGCAAACACGGCTCCGATTCCAAGCAATCCAATCCAGGAACCGAAAAATCCAGCCTGATCGAGATTTCCAACCGGATCTCCAAGTTGGACAATACTGAAGAAATACAAAAGCGTGGGCAAAACTGCCAAGGAAACAAGGCAGATTAAGGCCAAGTATTTAGCCAGAATAATCTGAACCAATGAAAGTGGCGACGTCCGAAGCAATTCCCAGGTTCCGGTCTTTCGCTCATCTGCAATCGCTCGCATTGACAGCGCCGGCACCAAAAAAGTAAATACATACGGTGTGTAAGTAAACAGCGCTTCCAGATCTGCAAAACCGTATTCCAGCACGCTGCTTTCCGGAAACACCCAAACGATCAATCCTAAGGCTACCAGAAACAACGCCAGAACGAGATAGCCCAGCAGGCTCCCGAAAAAGGCATTGATTTCTTTCAGAAAGAGGCTTTTCATCTGTATATAATTTGACTTTCAATGGTCAGATAGCCTGTCCCGATTTTTCTTCGGGAGAATCTCGCATTTCTAATAATCATCCCATTATATGACATTTGCGATATGCTCGATTTCATTTCGTGATTTCGCGGAAAATTTGTTCCAGATTCTTTTTGCTTTGATTCAGGCTGATCAGGTTTAGCGAGTGATTGCGCACCAGATTCATAATTGCTTTTCGAGCCTCAGAAGGATCTAAGCAGGAAATCAAAATTTCCTTTTTTCCTTTGGCACCAAAACTGACTTTCCCCAGATTTTCAAACCAACCAAGCTCCATTTCCTCTTCGGTTTCCAAAACCAGTTGAGCCACGTCAGCTCCTGACTTCAGACTTTCCAGTGATTCTGAAGCAAGAATTTTTCCTTTATTGATAATCACCACATCCATGCAGATCGCTTCCACTTCCTGCATGATATGAGTTGATAGAATCAGCGTTTTATTTTGAGCAATCTCCTTGATCAGATTCCGGATTTCCACCAATTGATTTGGATCCAGTCCGGTGGTAGGTTCATCCAAAATGATCACCTGCGGGTCATGAATTAAAGCCCGTGCTAGTCCGACACGCTGTCTGTAGCCTTTGGAAAGCTCACCGATTTTCTTGTGTTGCTCAGGTTCCAAACCTGTGCGATGGAGCAATTCTTTGGTTCGGGCTTCAAGATGTTTTCCACTCAATCCATAAACTCCTCCGGAGAAAGCCAAAAACTCCCTCACATACATATCCAGGTAAAGCGGATTATGCTCCGGCAAATAGCCGATCAGCGGACTTACTTCTTTCGGATTGTTGAGTGCGTCTATTCCCTGAACGTTTACAGAACCGGAATCTGCCTGCAGAAATCCGGTTATGATCTTCATGGCAGTGGATTTTCCGGCACCGTTTGGGCCGAGAAAGCCTAAAATTCTCCCCGGTGTAGCCGTAAAGCTCACTCCGTCGAGCGCTTTCTGAGATCCGTATAGCTTGGTAAGTTGGGAGACTTCGAGTGACATATCGGGTTTTAAACCAGTTCAAAAATAGAATTAAAAAAGCAAAGTCTGCATTTGATCTGGTTTGAAAAAAACAATGATCAGTCACAGCAATCAGTTTCCATAAAATCTGAACTGATTACTGCGACTGATCACTGGGATACTAATCCTTTCAAAGATGAAGATATCTCTCTGCTTCTGCCTTTAGCAGACAGGTTCGATCTGACAGGAACTGATCACTGAGGCTGCGACTGAATACCGAGACTGAATACTAAATCACTTCTTCCCTTTCGGTCTCA
>JBILPR010000263.1:0-6247 GCA_044373795.1 Algoriphagus sp.
GCCTTTTTCAGCAAAAATATCCCATAATCAAACCATTCTGATTTCTTTTCGCTCACAGCACAATTTCTTGCAAACTCCCAATCTTCCTGTGATAAAAAAGGGATCATTTTGGCCACATCAATGATCCAATTGTAATGATCCTTTGATTCTGAATCAACTGAATGGAGAATTCCCATTACCAATTGGTAAGGATTGAAAGGTATTTTTGCTCCCTGCAATTGATCTGAGGGGCCGGAATTATTCCATACTTGTTCTGTCAGCTCCCAGGAACTGTAGTTCCCAACTTTCCAATGGAGGTCCAGTTTGGTTTTTTCAGCCGGGTAAACCAGCTCAATAGAATGCTTGAAGTCCATGCAAAGGGCAGGTTTACGCAAAAGGTTTTTATAAAAAAAAGAATCTGCGATTTCCCAACCCTCTTTTTCCAACAATTGAAGAGTGTGGACCACTTGATCCTTTCTGACCAGTAGATCAAAATCAGCCATTGGTCTCAATGCGGCCTCCTTGTAAAAAGAAAGAAGAGAAGCCCCTTTTATCACCAATACCTCTTTATTTTCCAGACTAAGGAATTCCAATACTTCCCGAAGTCGATCCAGATTCTTTAAAGTCTTGAGCCACCAGTATTTATAGAGGACTTTGAGTCTTTTGTCGTAAATACTGATTATCCCGGTTTCTTTTAATTTAAAAAAGTAAAGAGGAATCAACTTCATTATTCCATAATCGATGTCGTCAAGGATGACGTCCTTATCCCAGGATGCAGCCAGCCTCTTTACTTCTTCCGGATCTTTGCTCAAAATAACAAGGAGCATTTGCCACGCCAATCGATGGTTAAGTTCTTCTATTTTCATCCCGAAATCATTTTCCTTCCTTCCTTCTGGCATCAATTTGCTTTCTGATCAATCTTAAATAATCTTGCTTATCTGTCATTACCGTTAAATTTGCTCCATGAATCCTACGCTTTGCAAGCACTTGAGGGATCATTTGATAACCGATTTCTGACTTCCGGACTTTCTGAAACCAATCTATAAACTCCCCTACTTTCAACTGCTCGTCAAAATAGCCAAATCGATCAAAAAGAGATTTTTTACATAAAAAAGTTGATCTTGAAAGCCATTTTCCTCCTGATTCTCTTGCTTTATAAGGATACTTTTCGCCAGGAGGAAAGTCCTCAAACTCTTCAATAAACCCGGAGATTGCCTGCAATTCAGGCTGTTTTTCCAAGAGCTCGATTTGCGCTGACAATCTTCCGGGAAGCCAAAGATCATCCGCATCCAAAAAAGCAATCCATTCAGTGTTGACTTTAGAAATACCCAGATTCAAAGCAGCACTCACGCCTTTGTTTTCCTGGTGCAAAGCCCTTACAAAAGGGTAGGATTGCTGAAGTTGATCCAGAATCTCTCCTGTATTATCTTGAGATCCATCATTTATTAACCAGATTTTTTCAAGATGATCTCCGCTTTGGTTCAAGACAGAATCGACCCCCTCCCGGATAAATCTTCCTGCATTGTAGACAGGTATGACAACTTCAATTTTATACTTTTTCATGTATTTTCTGAGCTACCCACAAGGTTTTCGTTACCTTCATTTTCCTCCATCTTCCCCTTTTTTAGTCCGCTTTGAATCAAATGAATTTCAAGTTCGAAGAGATTTACAGGTAATTGGTTCCCAAAAGAAAATTGACATAAGGTCCTGTTTTTCAATACCATGTGTACCACCGATCCAGTCCTGCCAGATCTCGAGAAAAAGCCCAGATATGGATCCTGCCTCAGTTTCGAGGCAGCCTTTTCAGAAAATTCGAAATCAGGCTCCTCAGAAAAATAAATCAGAGATTCGGATTTCTGATCAAATGATTTTAGCAGGCCTTCGGAAAAATCTTTTACAAGCTGGTGCTGGATGAGTTCTTTTTCAATTTTTCTTCCACTCAAAGTCCCACCTCTATTACCCCAGTCAAAAATCACTGTTCTTGATGTTTCCCTGTTTTCTGAAAATTCTTTTAGTGGTGGAATTGTCCGAACCTGCTGTCCTCCTGCTCTTCTTCTCTGAAGAGACAGCTGGATTAACTTTAGCATATCCCTGCTTTCCCTCTTTTTTTCGGCAGTCATATTATTGCCATGAAGGTGATATTCCAAGACTACGTCCTCAATCAACCGAATTGACAACTGATTTTCTCTGATCCTGATCCACCAGTCTGTATCTTCTCCAAATCGGAGGGTTTCATTGAAAAATAATTCTTTTCCAAAAACCTCTTTCCTCACGAGAATCGCTCCCAGATGTACATGATAGACACAGTTTTCGGAATCATCAAAAGGGATATCGGGTAATTCAGCTCCATTTCTTGAAAAATATTGCACTTTCCCTCCTATCACTTCATATTTTTTTTCTATTGTTAATGGCAGAAGCTTTTCGAGTTTGCTTGATGTCCATCGGTCATCAGCATCCACAAATCCAACCCAATTACCTGTAGAAACCTTTATTCCCCTGTTCCTTGCAGCAGCAGGACCGGAATTTTTTTCCATTCTGATCAGGGTCAAGAGCGATCCAAACTCTGCAGCCAATCCTTCCAGATTCGTGTTAAATTCAGGAAAGGAGCCATCATCCACTACAATAATTTCACAATCAATGGATCCTGATTTGATTTCTTCCTGGTCAATTACGCTTTGAATAGCTTCTCTGAGTTCAGGCCCGTTATTATAACTAGGAACAATCACACTCAACTTCATCTTTCGTTTGAATTGAGCTGGAAAAATGACTCAACCAGTCTTTCCTTGTCTGTTCCAAGACTCCACTCCAGCACCGGAATTCGCATGGAGAGTTCTTTCATTTTTTGATATGAATTCTCCCTGTCATGAGGAAGGTGTCTGAGGGTAGTGGGCGCAATCCCCAAAATCGCCCTGCCCGGCGAAACTGGCCTGATATGGGAGGCTACAGTGTCGTTCACTTTGGGAAGCAAAATTCCTTTCAGGGGAACTGATCGGATGAATGACTCAGGAAAATATCGATAAATCTGAAATATTGCCTTTTCACCCTGATAGGAGGCTTTGTTTTCCACCAAATCCAAAAACTCTCCAAACCTGTCTTCCAGATTATCCGGCTCAAGTTTGGCTGTCTGATAGAGCGTATATACTTGGGGATTTTCACCCAATCTGACAAGAACATAATCATCACCAAGGTAATAAACACCGTGTTGAAGCAGGGTAAGACAGGTGGAGGATTTTCCGGAGCCACTTGGACCTGCAATCAGCCATCCCCCCTCTTTGTCCATCGCCAATGCCCCGGCATGCATCAATTGCAAAGGCTGGTGTTTTGTCCACCAATGAAAAATAATCCTGAAGGAAAAAGTGGGCTCCCACCACGGTATAGTGCCCGTGGTTTGTGTCCAATAAATTCCAAGACTCTTCTCCTCTGAATAGAGGAAAACCTGACGAAAAGCAGGCTGATAATAAATATAGTATCCTTCTTCTTCAGCTTTTTCTGAAAATCCTACCCCGTTAAAATCTTCGAAGGGAGGTTGGGGAATCATACTCCCTAATCCTTCTGCATCGGAGTACCAAATCTTAAGTCCAATCGGACAAGTGCTCTTATCCACTTTCAAATGGGCCAAAGAAGGTAAAAGAATATCCCTTAAATCATGTGAACTTCCGGATAACTCCACGGCTGAGCCAGCCAGCTCAAGTTTGTCAAGGAAATCCAGTTTGGCATTTGAAAATATATCAAACACCATGTTGAAGTAGTCTGAAAGTCTAAGATTGCCGAGATCCTCCTTCCCATCAGGATTCACCTTCTTCCTTTTTTTTCCAACCTTCCTCATCTACCTCATGAATAGGATCCAAAGCCAAAAGATCCTGCATATCTGCGTAACGCTGAAAAACTGATTTTTCGAACTTCTCCGGAACTTCAGCTACAGTTGGCTCACCGGAGCTCTCATTTTGAAAAATGATTTCCTCTGCCAACAACTCTGCCCAAAGTGAATTCAAGTCATCCCGAATCTCTGATTCTAAATCTCCGAATTCCAAGATCGCCCTGTCAATTGCATCCGCCGGATTCATCAAAGGAAGACTGTTTAATAGAAAAATCCCAAATCCCTGAAGGCTATAATAAAGTCCAGTATCAAGGTTGGCGATAATGTATTCTCCTTCAAAAAGGTCTGCTGCTACTCTCTTACTCATTACAAACATATTCTCAAATTAAAGTCTAAATATTCTCGATAATCAATTTTATAAAAAAAAAAAATTAAAGGCGTATAACTGTAAACAAAAAACAGAATTGATTCGAATTTGAGACTTGGTTATCGGAATTCCTTTTTTGAGAAGTTTATTTTGATTGGTAAAACGATCAGCCTCCCTGTCTGTGAAGGCATTTCGGGAGTTCTTCCGATGAAAAAAACTTAAGCGCCCAAAGGGACTAAAAACTATTTGAGCTCTTATTATAATACTATTGAAGCTAGGGACTGTTTATATTTTTGGGGATAGATGATCAGGGAAATTGAGCCACAGGAAAACTTTTCAAAAAAGCTTTTTTCAAACCCTCACCCATCCAATTCACCGAATCCATCCCCCAAAACTCCGACATTTTTTATGAAATTATCCCAGCGCAGAACTGTCAATAGTTTAAAAAAAATGGCACGTGCAAGTCGCAAGTGCCATTTTTCTTTTTCAGCATTCAGATTTCATCTTTCTGACTTCCAACTTTAAACTTCCAGCCTGCTACTTCAAATAAGAATCTCTCACCGCCTTAAACTCAGAACTTGCTTTCCAGGATGGCCAGACAGCAGAATTAGCAAGGTTTCTTCCAACGTTATACAAGATCTGCACATCATCGACTGCTCCGTCCAAATTCCATCTTGATGCATCGTATTCGTCTGAAGGTTTATGGTAGTAGTTGGCAGTATACCCATCCTGAAGCTCTTTTCCGTATTCTTTACCCTTTTCGAAATGGTCAATTCCCGTTCCGATATACAAAGCCGGAACACCGATTTTCGCAAAATTGAAGTGGTCAGAACGGAAGTAATACCCTGCGGAAGGAGTCGGTTCCGGAGCAGAATATCTGCCTACTTTCTCCAATTCCACATTTAGCAAGTCCTCCATATCAGACTGACCGATGCCAATCAGCGACACATCCTTCATTTTTCCATACGGATTGATGCCGTCCATATTGATGTTGGCTACAGTTTTTTCCTTCGGGAAAATCGGGTTTTGGGCGTAGTAATTTGAACCCCAAAGTCCTTGTTCTTCCGCAGTAACGGATAAGAAAACCACGGTTCGCGCAGGCTGCTTGTCTGTTTTGAAAGCCTTGGCCAGAGCCAAAAGTGCTGCCGTTCCGGAAGCATTGTCCAGGGCGCCATTGTAAATGCTGTCACCAGTTTCGTCCGGCTTTCCAAAACCCAGATGATCCCAGTGCGCGGAGTAAATAATCACTTCTTCAGGCTTTTCAGCGCCTGTAATTTTTGCCACCACGTTTTGGGAGATTTGATATTTCGCCTCCACACTTAGAGAAGTACTTGCTTTGAGATTCATCGGCACAGCCTGAAAATCCGCCTTTCTTGCCTTGGCCAGCATTTCCCGCTCGTCCATTCCGGCCATTTCAAAAAGTTTGTTGGCAACCGGAAGCGTCACCCAGCCTTCCATTGCCAGCTTATAATTTTCCTTTCCTCTGTCGTCGAGATAAAGTTTGGATGCATTCCAACTGTTCTGAACAACATTGAATCCGTAACCTGCAGGAATCGTGTTGTGCACGATCAGGCAACCCATAGCTCCTTGGCGAATTGCCTCCTCGTATTTGTAAGTCCAGCGACCGTAATAAGTCATGGTATTTCCTTTGAAAAGAGCGACGTCTTCCGTACCAAAACCCGGATCATTCACCAGCACCACGACTACTTTTCCTTTGACGTCAATGTTTTTATAATCATCCCAACCGTATTCCGGAGCGACAATTCCGAAGCCTGCAAAAATCAATTCTGCATCGGCAATGCTTGTTGCTGTATCAGTTCGCTGAGTCCAGATCACGTAGTCTTTCAGACCTTCCAATGTCAGGCTTTCACTTGCGGAACTGATTTTCATTTCTGCAGATGGGGTAGCTTTGATAGAAACCATCGGTACATCCTGAAAGTAAGAATCGCCATTTCCGGGCTCCAAACCCAACGTTTTGAACTCAGATTCGAGGAAGCTTGTCGTGATTTTCTCTCCTTCGGTGAAAGGCATTCTGCCCATAAAATCATCTCCGGAAAGTTTGATAATGTAAGGCTCGAGATCTG
>JBILPR010000026.1:0-27063 GCA_044373795.1 Algoriphagus sp.
TGACTCGGAATTTGGATCAATATCTTCAGGCTTTTGACCTTTTAGATCCTCCCCAAGTTTTTTCAAAGATTGGGTGAGTTGAGAAGCGGCAGGTTTTTCATTTCGCTCCTCGGGAAGCAAATCAACTTCTTCATTAGGTTTCTTTTCTGATTCTGGTTTTAAGCCAGCTGTATGAGATTTCTCTACCAGATTTTTCAGCCAAACGCGATCCGGGCTGTTGATAGCTGCATAGCCCAAACTTGCTGATTTTTTGTCAGGATCTTTCAGAAAGTCGTGGTGCGCTATCAGAACGAAAGGGATCTGAAAATAGGGGAAGTTTTCCTGCACCTTTTTAAGCTGGAGGATTTCACCTTTCTCCAAAGAGTCTTTTCGGGCAATAATATCTAAAAACTGGGCTGCGTTCACTTCGGTGCTTTTGTGTTGAAGATAGGGAATTTACCAGTTTGCAACGGTGGCAGTAAAGATATCCTGGATGATATTTTTGAAAATCTCTTCAACGAGTTGATTTTCCACATCTAGCAGGGTAGTAGTTCTCGGGTCGTAATCCTGAAAGAATGAAAAGGTTTGTTTCAGATTTTCCTCCTCATTGTTCATATTGATGTATTCCACTTCCACTCCAATTGTCAAACGCATCTGACCAGCTCGATCAGGGAGATTAGGATCACCGCTTGAAACTGCCGAAATCGGAGTCAGGGTGTATCTGTTGATCGCTCCCATGAATTGTAAGTCACCGTTGTTTCTGACAAGCTCCAGTTGGGTGTTTCTTTGGTAATATTCTTTGATCGCTTCGGTAAATCGCTGCTCCATATTGGCAGGACCTCCTCCGGAATCATTAAAGAAGTTTTCTACAGAAAATGTTTTGGTGAGCTCATAGTTAATATTTGTTCCGGTGAAACTGTATTTCACTGAGCAGCTTTGGAAGAGAAGAAATACCAAGCCAAGAAAAAACAACCGGGATTTATTGATCAATTTCATATTCTTTGATCTTTCTGTAAAGAGTTCTTTCGGAGATTCCAAGGTCATTTGCGGCGTATTTTCTCTTGTTGTTATGCTTTCTCAAAGCCTTGAGGATCAATTCTTTTTCTTTTTTCTCAAGAGAAAGAGAGTTATCGTCTTCCTCATGAATGATGTCTTCAATCGCATCCTCTTCGTAATCATCCTCATTCATCTTGTTGGATTTTTGAGGATCCAATACATACGAACCCTGATAGTTTGGGGAAGTTTCGGCAGGCTCTTTTGGACTAAAGGAACTCTCCATATCCTCAAACAAGCCTTGATGTTTTTGGATGATGCTTTGATTTATACCTCCACTTTGATAGGATTCAAGAACGAGTTTTTTCAAGTCGTTCATGTCTTTTTTCATGTCAAAAAGGACTTTGTAAAGTAAATCCCTCTCGGAGAAATCAGATGATTCTGATCCCGACCCCATTCCGGAAATGGCCATTGGAAGCCGAGAATTATCTGCCGGAAGGTATTTGGCAAGAGTTTGACCGTTAACCTCTCGTTCTTCTTCGAGAAGGGAAATTTGCTCAGCCAGATTTTTGAGCTGACGAATATTACCAGGAAAAGGATATCTCATCAGCAGTTGTTGAGCTTCCGTGTCAAGGGTGATCGGGCGAACTTTATATTTTTCCGAAAAGTCTGAAGTGAATTTGCGGAACAAAAGCACCTCATCTTCGCCCCGCTCTCTCAAAGGCGGCACGTAAATCGGAACAGTATTCAGACGGTAATACAAGTCTTCTCTGAACTTCCCTTTTTCTACCGCTTTGAGCAGATTGACGTTGGTGGCTGTGATGACCCGGACATTGGTTTTCAGGACTTTGGAGGAGCCCACTTTGATGAATTCGCCATTTTCCAAAACACGGAGAAGTCGGGCTTGGGTGCCCAAAGGCATCTCACCAATTTCGTCCAAAAAAATTGATCCGCCGTCAGTCACTTCGAAATAGCCTTTTCTGGCTTCGTGAGCTCCGGTAAAAGAGCCTTTTTCGTGGCCAAATAGCTCTGAATCTATTGTTCCTTCGGGAATAGCTCCGCAGTTGATTGCGATAAATTTGCCATGCTTCCGCAAGCTGAGCGAATGGATGATTTTGGAGAAGGACTCTTTACCACTTCCGCTTTCACCGGTGATCAACACAGTCATATCAGTTGGTGCAGCCTGCATTGCAACTTGGATGGCAGTATTGAGCAAAGGACTATTTCCGATTATCCCAAATCGCTGTTTTATAGTGTGTATTTCTGCAGGTGTGATCATGCAAGGCTTGGGTTTAGTTCGATCACTTCACCAAAAAGCGTGGCTGGAGTGCAGTCTGTAATTCGCACTCTTACATAGTCTCCCAACTTATAATTTCCCTTTGGAATGATCACGACTTTATTTGCGGAGTTCTTTGCTTTGAGTTCTTCTTCAGATTTTTTAGACGAGCCTTCGATCAGAATTATCTGCTCCTGACCGATGTCCAGTTTATTTCTTTCGAGTGAAAGCTGACTTTGTTTGGTGATGATTTCTGCAAGTCTTCTCTTTTTCACTTCCAAAGGAATATCATCAGCATATTTCTTTGCGGCCAATGTTCCCGGACGCTCTGAATAGAAAAACATGTATGAAAAATCAAACCTGACAATGTCCATTAAGGTGAGCGTGTCCTGATGCTCTTCTTCTGTTTCGCTGCAGAAGCCCGTAATCATATCCGAAGAAATCCCGCATTCCTCTCCGAGTATTTCTCTGATTTTGGACACACGCTCCAGATACCAATCCCGGTCGTAGGTTCTGTTCATCAGTTCCAATACTCTGGAGTTTCCGCTTTGAACAGGCAAGTGGATGTACTTGCAGATGTTGTCATACTTTTTGATGGTATAAAGTACCTCGTCCGTGATATCCTTTGGATGGGAAGTAGAGAATCGTACTCTCAACATGGGATCAACCAAAGCAACCATTTCGAGAAGCAAATCGAAAGTGATGACTTCGCTCACTTCTTCCCCTTTTTTATTGAGGCGCTGTTTGTTGTTTTCCTCGGGAGACCATTTGTAGCTGTCGACATTTTGACCAAGAAGCGTGACTTCACGATAACCTTTTGCAAAAAGATCTTCAGCTTCCTTCACAATGGAGAAAGGATCCCGGCTTCTTTCCCGACCTCTCGTAAATGGAACCACACAGAATGAGCACATATTGTCGCAACCACGCATGATAGAGATGTACGCCGTGACTCCATTGGAATTTAATCTTACAGGAGCGATATCTGCATATGTTTCTTCTCTTGAAAGGAATGTGTTGATGCCCTTTATTCCGTCTTCAGCCGCCAAAACAAGATTTGGTAAATCACGATAAGCATCGGGCCCCACGACCACATCTACCAACTTTTCTTCCTCCAAAAGTTTCTCCTTCAGACGCTCAGCCATGCAGCCAAGCACCCCAATAGTCAGGTCAGGATTTTTTCTTTTTACCCTACCAAAATCGGTCAATCTTTTTCGTACAGTTTGTTCTGCTTTTTCCCGAATCGAACAGGTATTGAGGAAAATGACATCTGCTTCCTCGAAATTGGAAGTAGTATCAAAGCCATTTTCCTTCATGATCGATGCTACGATTTCTGAATCTGAAAAATTCATAGCGCAGCCGTAACTCTCTATGTAAAGCTTTTTTGATTTGCCGGTGTTTTCATCCCCAGTTGTTTTGAAGTCACAAACCTGGGCCTCCTTGGCTGAGATGAAGTCAATATCTTTTATTAAATTGTTCATGTAAAATCCTTCTTTCGGGATGCGAAATTACGAAAATACGGACAAAATGGCAGTGAGCTTTCGTCTTTTATTTCCCGATTTGTTCATCAACGAAAAAGAGCCGTTTATTGACGGCTTCTTTTGATTAATTATTTCTTTGAGATCAAAAAAGGTATCAAGTTATTCAACGAATCAATTATGAGTACTTTAGGATTTTTATTCCAAAACAAAATCTTTTAACCATGTCTGAGCAAGCCCATAACAAATTAACGACCGCTTCCGGTAGGATTTATGTGGAGAATGAAAACACCAAAACAGTGGGGCCAAGAGGTCCGATTTTGCTGGAAGATTATATTCTTCATGAGAAAATGGCCCACTTCAACAGAGAGAGGATCCCTGAAAGGGTGGTTCATGCGAAAGGTTCCGGTGCTTTTGGGACATTAACAATAACAAACGATATCACTCAATACACCAAAGCTAAAATTTTCAGTAAGATTGGGAAAAAGACGAAAGTGCTCTTGAGATTCTCTACAGTAGGTGGCGAAAGGGGCTCAGCAGATACCGAAAGAGATCCACGAGGATTTGCACTAAAGTTTTACACCGAAGATGGAAACTGGGATTTGGTGGGAAATAACACACCGGTATTCTTTGTAAAGGATCCCAAAAAATTCGGGGATTTCATTCATACTCAGAAAAGAGATCCCTATACCAACTTGAAATCTCCAACCATGATGTGGGATTATTGGTCCTTAAATCCGGAATCTTTGCATCAGGTTCTGATTCTGATGAGTGACCGTGGAACTCCGGTTGGCTATCGTCATATGAACGGGTATGGTTCGCATACCTTTTCTTTGATCAACGCCAAAAACGAAAAGGTTTTCGTGAAATTTCATTTCAAAACAGCACAGGGGATCAAGAATTTCACTGATTCAGAAGCAGCTGGTATGAAATCAAAAGATATGGATTTCTCTCAACGAGATCTTTTGGAAGCAATTGAAAACGGCAATTTCCCTAAGTGGAATATGAAAATTCAGGTGATGACCGAAGCACAAGCCAGAGTAGTAAGCTTCAATCCATTTGATTTGACCAAGGTTTGGCCACACAGCGAGTTTCCGTTGATCGATGTAGGAACCTTGGAATTGAACCAGAATCCGGATAATTACTTTGCGGAAATAGAACAATCTGCTTTTGCTCCCGCACATGTGGTGGACGGAATCGGTTACAGTCCGGACAAAATGCTGCAAGGTCGTTTGCTTTCATACCCGGATGCACACCGATACAGATTGGGCGGGAATTATGAACAAATACCTGTAAACAGATGCCCTTTCGCAGTAAATAATTACCAAAGAGATGGGCAGATGAGAGTGGACGGAAATGGCGGAAGATTGCCAAACTATTTTCCCAACAGTTTTGATAGCATTCAGGTAGATGCGTCTTACAGTGAGCCTTCTGAGCAATTGGAAAGCACCATTGCTGACTGGTATGACAGAAATTCAAAAATCGGGGGAAATGATCATTACTCACAGCCAAGAGCACTTTTCAGAGAAGTAATGACTAAAGAAGAGCAAGACAATACAATCAGCAATGTAATCGGTGCGATGAGCGGAATCTCTGGTCCAAAGAGGGACCTTATTGTGAACCGTCAGCTTTGTCATTGGTTCCGAATGGATGAGGATTTTGGTCGCAGAGTGGCTGCAGGATTGGGCGTAAATGTAGACGCAGTAATGGAAAGCATGAACGCTACTCGCTAAAAAAACCGGAAATCTAGTGCAGGGAAGCCATCTCGATTGAGGTGGTTTTTTTAGTTTACTTCGAAGGGGATTTTTAACTGCTCTCCAAAATACTGGACATCCTCCGTGATATTCAGGTTGGATAGGCCCAAACCTAAAAGCCGAACCGGTTTTGGGATTTCCTCCTGATTAAGTAATTCCTGTGCCAGTACCCATATTGAATCTGCTTCGGGAAAGTGTTCAACAGTCTTGCTTCGAGTTTGCTGAGTGAAATCTGAAAATTTGATTTTCAGGGTGATAGTTCTTCCTTTGATTCCGCTTTTTTCGACCCTGCGAATCAGTTCATCATTCACTGACTTCAGAGCTATTATTAAATCTTCCGGCTGAATCAAATCCTTTTCAAACGTATTCTCAGCGCTCAGCGACTTTCTGATTCGATGCGGCTGAACATCGGACAAGTGAACGCCGCGGACAATATTGAAATAGTGAACACCTGATTTGCCGAATTTCTTTGTGAGAAACTGAAACGAAAACTGCTTCAAATCTGCTCCGTTATGAATGCCAAGAGATTTCATTTTTTCGGCAGTGACTTTTCCAATTCCAAAAAACTTGTGAATGGGAAGCTTCTCCAAAAATGCTTCCGCTTCTTCCGGAAGGATTACCGCCTGACCATTAGGTTTGTTTAAATCCGATGCAGTCTTAGCCAAAAACTTATTGTACGAAACTCCCGCAGAGGCGTTTAAGCCCGTTTTCTCTTTGATTTTTGCCCGGATTTCGCGGGCAATCAGAATGGCGGATTTTAGGTTGGGTTTGTTAACTGTGACATCCAAGAATGCTTCGTCCAGAGAAAGTGGCTCAACCAGATCTGTATATTCCAGGAAAATCTCCCGGATTTGCATCGAAATCTCTTTGTATCGATCAAATCTCGGTTTTGCGAAAATGAGCGCGGGACATTTTCTGGATGCCAATATGGATGACATAGCCGAGAAGATTCCAAATTTTCTTGCCTCGTAGCTTGCCGCTGCGACCACTCCTCTGGATTCGTTTCCTCCTACAACCAGTGGTTTTCCTCTCCATTCCGGATGATCGAGTTGCTCTACCGAAGCATAAAATGCATCCATGTCCACATGGATTATTTTACGGATCGGTAACTCAGGTATGTTCGGATCTTGCTCCACGGAGAATTTCAAAAATGGCTTGGGCTTTTAACTGGCACTCTTCATATTCCTGCTCCGGATCTGAATCAAAAGTGACAGCACTTCCCACTCCAAAGTAGAGTTTTTTAGCATTCAAATCTGTAATTATACTTCGGATTACAACCGAAAAATCAAAATCACCCTCCTCTTCGATCCAACCCAAAGCTCCTGAAAACCATTCTCGTTTGAAGGATTCTAGCGCATCGATAAATTCCATGGTTCGGATTTTCGGAGCTCCGGTCATGCTTCCCATCGGGAAAGTTGCCCGAATTATTTCCTCAAAGGTGACCTCAGGTTTCAATTCTGAACTGATTGTGCTGATCATCTGAAATACTTTTGGCAACGGATAGATTCCAAAAAGCTCTTCCACTTTCACCGTTCCGGTTTTCGAAACCTTGGAAAGATCATTCCGCATGAGATCAGTGATCATCAGGTTTTCAGCCTTTTCCTTTTCGCTGTTAGCGAGTTTGTTCCTGTTTTCTAAATCTTCTTCCGCAGTTATTCCTCTTCTGAAAGTGCCTTTTATTGGCTGTGCTATTATTTGAGAGCCGGTTTTTTTGATAAACCGCTCAGGAGAAGCTGAGACGATCCATTTTTGTTCGGCTTTGAAGAGGGTTGAAAATGGCATCGGTGAGAATTCATTTAACCTAAAATAGGCAGCAACAGGATCCCAGGATTCAAATTCTCCCGAGAAAGCCTGACAAAAATTCATTTCGTAAGTTTCTCCTTCAACAATCTGACTTTTAATAGTTTCTAGAGACTCAATATATTTTTCTTTTGAAATCTGAGGGGACCAGCGACACGCAAGATTTGGGGAGTAAGGAATTTCAACACTTTCAAGAGTATTCCAGAATTCCTGTGATAATTCGGTATTACTCAGAACCTGATCTTTCTCGATTCGGATCATAAGTTCCGGTTGAAAGAAGCAGGTTTCTGGTAAATCCAAAAAGGAGGGGTTTAAGCTTTGAAGTGTTTCAATCCGATTTTTAAAATCATACCCGATAATTCCAACCTTGAAAAAATTGGCGGAGGAATTCCAAAACTTCGTTAGTTCGATTGATTTGTTACCGGCAAAAAAGGTGTTTCCAAAATTTCCTTTGGGATAAGCATACTCATTTCCGTTGAAATACGCCAAATAGGGATATTCACGATTCGCCCAGTAGGTAAGTTTTTTGACCCATTGTGGACCGGGAAGCGGATATGAAAAAGGGAACGAAGTCATTTTGTAAGGCAAAAAAAAGAGGAATTCGTCAGAATTCCTCTTTATAAATAATGTGGTTTAGCTTATTGTGCAGCTTTCACTTCCAAAACCAAAGAAACGGTGTTGTAGATGAATTGATCTTTCGCCTTATCTGCAGCTGTTGCTTCGTCACCGTATGCAAGGCCCCAAGAAGTTCTGTCGATGTTGAAACCTGCTTTAGCAGAAACTGCACCATTTTCGATAGCTACTGCAGCCGGGAATTTGATGTTTTTGGTAGTTCCTCTCATAGTCAGGTTGCCACTGATCCAATGTGTTGGATTGGCCGGAGCAATTGAACTATCAACCGCCGGTGTATTTGCAGAAGCAAATTCTTCTTTATCTGCAATCATATCGCCTGCCGTGAAGGGTTCAACAGCTGTGATTTCAAAAGTAGCTTGTGGGTGGTTTGCTGCATCGAAGAAGTCAGGAGATTGCAGGTGACCCCAAAGTTTACCATAATTCTCGTTGCTTTCTTCCATATCTTCGATCTTAAGACCGGTGATATCAAAGGTGAAAGTTCCGCCTGTGATGTCATCACCTTTGACGGCGAGAGAACCTCCTGTTGCAGGGATTTTACCAAAATGCTTTCCGGTCGGCTTGTAACCTGTCCATGCTATGGTAGAAGTAGCTACGTCTAAGTTTAAAGTTGATCCGGTAGCTTCAGCTGCTTCCTGAGCTTCGGTAGTTTCGACAGTATCCGCTGGCTTGCTGCAAGAGAACATAATCATCGCTGCTGCTAAGAATAGTCCGGTTTGTTTGATGAGTTTCATTCGTGCTTTTGTTGGATTGATTTAATGTATATACACAGAAACTCAAACCGGTTAAAAAAGTTCAGGTACTGAAAGAAAAAATACCTGAAGTCTATTTATTTGTAAACAATACATCAAAAACCAAAACGTATGGCTTTGTTAATGGAAGTGAAGGGAAAATCGCCAGAATTTGGTGAGAATTGCTGGCTGGCGCCGAATGCCACAGTTGTTGGGGATGTGGTCATGGGAAAAAACTGCACAGTTTGGTTCAATGCCGTAGTAAGAGGGGATGTCAATGAGATCAGAATCGGAGACGACTCTAATATTCAGGATGGAGTGGTGATCCATTGCACTTTTAAAAAAGCAGGGACTTATATCGGAAATAAAGTTTCCATTGCCCATAATGCAGTAGTTCATGGATGCACTATTCATGACAGAGTTCTTATTGGAATGGGAGCTATTGTGATGGATGGGGCTGTTGTGAATTCCGGTGCAGTCATAGCAGCGGGGGCGGTTGTTTTGTCTAATACCATTGTTGAAGCGAACTCAATTTATGCAGGAATGCCTGCAAAAAGGGTCAAAGAAATAAGTCCGGAAATGGAAGAAGTGATTGAGCGTACGGCCCGGAATTACCCGATGTATTCCGAATGGTTTAAAAAATAATTTTTTTTGCTTTTTGAATCAAACATTTTGTCTTTTGAATGCGTAGAGGTTGTTATCTTTACAGTATTACTTCAGGTTTTTTAAAATAAATTTTTCTATGTTAAAACTTTTCATATCCTTGAATAGCTGGTTCAATCTGGCAATACTCACTTGTCTTTTACTCCTGTTCAATTTTCTGTTATCCAGTCAATTGCCTGCTGATAAGGTTCTGGATCTAAGGTTTGCGTATTCTGTTCAGGAGGCCTATGAAGCAATAGGAATGCTCGATCTGGAAACCAGAAGAATTTATCGAATTGGGATCTGGGCCCTGGATCTACCGTACATGTTCATCTATGGGCTTTTGTTTTCAGGCTTGCTTTTTAAAATCTGGGATACGCAAAAAGTGCTGATTTTACCCATAGGGGTCGTTTTAATGGATTTTTTTGAAAATTTAATGGTTTTAAGAATTTTAAAAATATACCCTTTGGAAAATCAAGTTCTTGCGACATTTGCCTCTTTTTTCACGACTTGTAAGTGGCTGTTGGTTGCGTTGATGGTTCTGACGATTTTTTATGGACTATTTCATAATTTTTTCCTGAGAAAAGTATTTACAAGGACTCATTCGCATTCCTGAGAATTTCTTTTTATTAAAATCCAATTTTTAAATCGCTTTGCTTTTCAGGATATTTTTCCTAGTATTTCGGTACGAGAGAAAGCCTCGTATTTTTACTGAAAGGCGATTGTTGATTTTATGAAAGAAGAATATTTTAAATGGTTTTCTCCTCACCTCCAGCGGGACGTAGAAATGTTGGTTTTTGGACATGGGGGTTATCCTGTTATCCTTTATCCAACCTCAATGGGCTCCTTTCACGAGAATCGGGATATGGGTTTGATTGGTTCTGCCCAATGGTTTACCGAGAATGGATTGATACAGATATTCTGCCCCGAGAGTAACGACAAGCAAAGCTTTTACAATAAAGGAATTCACCCTCACCAGAGGATTCAGAATCACGTTGCCTACGATCTCATGATTTGTCATGAAATAGTGGAGAGAGTTCGGTTGAATACCCGAACCGGAAAAGTCGCCATGGCTGGATGCAGTTTCGGTGGTTATCATGCTGCAAATTTCGCATTCAGACATCCGGGGTATGTCAGTCACATGTTTAGCATGTCGGGAGCTTTTTCCATACGCAATTTCATGGACGGATATCATCATGATGATATCTTCTACAATAGTCCGTTGGAGTATTTGAAAGACTTACAGGATAATGAATTATGGCAAATGGATATTGTACTCGGTACATCCAATTGGGATATCTGCTTTGACGCCAACCTCAAACTCCATGAAGTGCTCAAGCAAAAAAATATGAATCATTGGCTCGATGTGAGGCAGGATAAGCAACATGACTGGCCGGTTTGGAGGGAAATGTTTCCAACTTATTTAAGCAGAATCAAGTTTTAACGACAAGAAATTCAATCATATTTTGATATAGAAACAATGAAAAAAATAGGAATACTTTTCGGAATGGAGGATACTTTTCCTCAAGCATTTATTGACCGGGTCAATCAAAAAGCTGAAAAAGGAATTATGGCTGAGGCTGTACAGATAGATAAAGTGGTCCAAAATAAGCTGACTGAATACGCGGTCATAATTGACAGAATTTCTCAGGACGTACCTTTTTACCGTGCTTATTTGAAGAATGCTGCACTTACAGGTACTGCGGTAATAAACAATCCTTTTTGGTGGAGTGCGGATGATAAATTCTTCAATAACTGCCTTGCCGATCAATTGGGAGTTCCATTGCCAAACACGGTTCTTTTGCCCTCTGCCAAGCATCCTGATGATACTACTGGTAAATCATTCAGAAATCTGGTTGCACCTTTGGATTGGCAGGGGATTTTCGATTACGTTGGTTTTCCGGCATACATGAAGCCTTATGCAGGGGGTGGATGGAAACACGTTTATCGCCTTGAAAATAAAGAAGAGTTTTTTAGCAAGCATCCCGAAACTGGCCAACTGGTAATGCTCCTCCAGGAAGAGATTCTGTTTGACGAGTACTTCAGAGTGTATTGCCTGGGAGGTAAAGCCGTCAGAATCATGGAATATGAGCCAAGAAATCCGCACCATCTCCGCTATGTGGTAGATCGTGCGCCTTCTTCCAAAAAGTTGCTGGCAACGGTGAAAGATTATACAATTAAACTTTGTGAGGGTCTTGGCTATGATTTCAATACGGTTGAATTTGCGGTGAGAGATGGAATTCCTTATGCGATCGACTTTGGAAATCCCGCTCCGGATGCAGATGTCAATTCTGTTGGTCAGGATAATTTTGAATGGGTTGTAGAAGAAGCCGCTAAAATGGCAATCAGCTACGCGAAAGCCCAGAAACCTGGTCAAATGAACCTTACTTGGGGAACGTTCATGAAAGACTCAGTAAAATCTGCCAAACGGTTCTAACCTGTTGAATTAAAATAATATGTCTGCAAATCCGATTAAGCTCCCAAAATTTACACTTGGAGTAGAGGAAGAGTATCAAATTATTGATCCGGTGACAAGAGATTTACGCTCGCACATGTCAAAAATTGTGGAAGGTGGAAAAATCCAACTCATGGAGCAGGTGAAAGCAGAAATGCACCAATCTGTAGTGGAGGTGGGTACAAATATTTGTGAAAGTGTCGCAGAAGCTAGAAAAGAAGTCGCTTTTCTCCGAAATAAAATCGCAGAATTAGCCTCAAACCAAGGGTTGGTAGTAGGAGCAGCAGGCACACATCCATTTTCCAGGTGGCAGGATCAGGAAATTACGGATGATCCACGCTACCATCATATAGTCAACGAACTGAAGGATATCGCTAGATCCAACCTGATTTTTGGTCTCCATGTTCACGTAGGGATAGACAATAGGGAGACGGCCTTGCAGCTCATGAATCAGGCTTGTTATTTCTTGCCGCACATTTATGCGCTGACGACCAATTCCCCTTTCTGGGAAGGTAGAAACACAGGCTTTAAAGCATTTAGAGCCAAAGTTTTTGCGAAGTTTCCCCGGACCGGATTACCTGAATATTTCGATTCTGTTCAGTCCTACGATAATTTCTTGGATATTTTAATGAAGACGAATTGCATCGATAACCCCAAAAAAATCTGGTGGGACTTGAGAATTCATCCATTCTTTCCAACTATCGAGTTTCGGATTTGCGATATGTGCCTGACTGTTGACGAGACTATTTGTATCGTAGCGTTGATTCAAGCCGTGGTCGCCAAGCTTTATAAGCTTCTGATGAGCAATACAAGCTTCAATATTTATAGGATTGCTCTGATTAGGGAAAACAAATTCCGTGCAGCCAGAAATGGGGTAGAAGGACAGTTGATTGATTTTGGAAAGAAAATAGAGGTTCCTACCAAAGAACTGATCATGGAATTACTTGATTTCATTGATGATGTGGTAGATGAACTTGGTAGCCGAGAGGAAATCAATTATGTGCACCAGATCTTTAAAAATGGAACGGGAGCGGATCAGCAACTTGCCGTGTGGGAGGAGACTCAGGATTTAACAAAGGTTGTGGACTTTATCACAAGCAAGTTTACCGAAGGGATTTAAGGGCTTTGATTAACTTTGAAGCTGAAAACAAACCAAGAGGAGAAAGTGGGAAAGAAAAAGATAAATCTTGCAATATTGGACATGTACGATGGCGAGCCCAATCAGGGAATGCGTTGTATAAAGGATATTGTTGGCAGATTTGAAGATCAACTGAACTGCAAGGTTTTTGATGTAAGAGGAAAAGCCGAAATCCCTGAAATCCAGGAGTATGATATATTTATTTCTACAGGAGGACCCGGGAATCCGATGGAAGGGGATGGTAATTGGGATTTGAAATATTATGATTTTCTGGATCAGATCTGGATTTGGAATCAAAACCACAACCATAAAAAGTATATTCTCTTTATTTGTCATTCGTTTCAAATGGCTTGCAAGCATTTTGGTCTTGGGCAGCTGACAAAGAGGAAATCAACCTCTTTTGGAGTGATGACCGTTCATAAAACTCCTGATGGGTTAAATGATCCGCTGTTTGATAACCTTGAAAATCCGTTTTGGGGTGTTGATTCAAGGGATTATCAGGTTGTACAACCAAATGCAAAGAAATTCAAACTCCTGGGTGCCAAGATTATTGCGCTTGAAAAAATCAGAAACCATGTGGAATATGAACGTGCAATCATGGCAATCCGGTTTTCGGATGAAATGGTCGGAACTCAATTTCACCCCGAAGCTGATCCTGTGAGCTTTTTAATCCACTTGAAAAAGCCCGCGGTAAAAGAGAAACTGATCGAGCTTAAAGGAAAATCGAAGTTTTATGAAATGCTGGAAAATCTGGTAGACGAAAACAAAATCTACAAGACCAATGAGACCTTGATTCCTAATTTTCTTGATCGGTCTATTCGCAAGATCAAAGCTTCCAAATTAATTTCCCTTACCTGAATAAGACATGATCGAGTCATTTCGAAAGCATTTCAACGCTGAGTTTTCAACTGAAAAGTACCAACGTTTTTTGCAGGATATTGCCTCTGATTTTGATTATGCCCCTACATTCCGGATTGCCGAAACCCCTTTTTTTATTCCAAATGAACTGAAGGATGAGATAGTCATTGCGTGTAAGGAAGTGGTTAATTTTATTACCAGACCAGATTTCAAAAAGATAACCCAAAGATCAATTGACCTGAACTATGCAGTTCCCAACGAAGATGATCATACCCAGTTTTTGGCGATTGATTTTGGGATTTGTGAAGAGAATGGCAAAATCGTCCCTAAGCTTATTGAGGTTCAGGGATTCCCGACGATCTTCAATTTCCAGTTCAACCTCTTTCGAAAAATCCTCAAATTTTATCCCGAATTATCGGCCACAACTCCTTATCTGGATGGAATAGATGAGGCGAGCTATCTGAATATTCTTGAAAGAGTGATTCTAAAGGATCATCTTCGAAGTGAAGTTGTCTTATTGGAAATCGAACCCGAAAAGCAAAATACGCGGATTGATTTTTTATACTGTCGCAGAGATCTGGGCATCCCGGTTGTCTGCATCACCGATGTGATTAAGGAAGGAAAGCGACTTTTCTACAAAAATGAAACAGGAAAGAAAATTCAGATTAAAAGAATTTACAACCGAGTAATTTTTGATGAATTGAACCTTCGGAAAGATCTTAACCTTCAGTTTAGCTTTGAAGAAGAATTGGACGTGGAGTGGGCAGGACATCCGAATTGGTACACGAGGATATCTAAGTTTATCCTACCGTTTTTGAAAGGAGAACATTTCATTGAGACAAAGCTTCTGAGCGAGTTGGACGAAATACCTGAGGACCTGGAAAATTATGTATTAAAGCCGCTTTTTTCGTTTTCTGGTTCCGGTGTCGTCTTTCATGTGACTCCCGCAGATATTGAGACGGTGAAAGAGAAAGATCTTTACATTTTGCAAAAGAAAGTTCACTATGCTCCTGTCGTGCAATCTCCCGACGGAAAAGTAAAAGCTGAAGTAAGAATCCTTGCTCTTTGGCCTGAAGAAGACAAACGGCCAACTTTGGTGGGCAATTTGGTCAGACTCAGCAGGGGAGAGATGATCGGAGTGAAATTCAATAAGGATAAAGACTGGGTCGGAGGAACGATCGGGTTGTTCCAAAAATAAAAATGCCGGTCTTGCCGGCATTTTTATTTTTATGGATTCCAGCTTCCCGGATCTTTTCTCCATTCCGAGAGGGATTGGAGGGCTTTGTCATCGACGTAATCCTGGTGAACTGCTCGTGGTAGAAGTGCTTCATAATTACTGAGGCAAATCAATTTCACTTTGGCATCCCTAAAGTTCTGCGCAGCAATATCAAAACCATAAGTGAAGATCGCTACCATTCCCAAAACTTCAAAACCTACATCCCTAAGGTCCTGAACTGCCTTGAGCGAACTTCCTCCAGTGGAAATAAGGTCTTCTACAACGACCACTTTTTGACCGGGGACGACTTTACCCTCAATCATATTTTCCATGCCATGTCCTTTTGCTTTGGATCTGACATATATAAATGGAAGTCCAAGATCATTTGCGATCAATGCTCCCTGAGGAATACCAGCTGTAGCTACTCCTGCGATGGCCTCCGTATCCGGGAAAAAGTGACAAACAGACCGGACTAATTGCTCTTTGATAAGATTTCTTACTTCAGGAAAAGAAAGAGAAAGCCTGTTGTCACAATAGATTGGTGATTTCCAGCCGGAAGCCCAAGTGAATGGTTTATCAGGTTGAAGCCTGATTGCCTGGATTTCAAGTAGTTTGTCCGCCACTTCAGCAGCTACAGATTGATCTAAAATTTCCATAGCTTAAAAATAAGAGATTAACTTCTATGAAGGTTGTGGCGACTGAATTTTTTCTGCATTTTTGACCAAATACAGTTTATCCCAACTCCCGATTCCCGCATGAGAATCTTTGTGAATGACAAACCTCTTGACTTAATCAGTTATGAGGAATTAGATCCTACCAAAACTTACGAGTCTATCTTTCAACCGGAAGATGAGTTAAATGCCCATTTTTCCTGGCAGGACGATGTGCTTTTTCATGAACCTTCAAACGACCTCGTCATTCGTCTTTTGTATCTTCTACGAACACGTAAATTGAAAGATCTGGATTCGATTACCCTGGTCACAAAGGATAAACCTGCACTGAAGCAATTTGTAAAAAGTCGTTTTCTCATCATCAAGGCAGCAGGTGGGGTGATAGCGAAAAAGGATAAAATTCTATTGATTTATCGGTTAGGTAAGTGGGATTTTCCGAAGGGAAAATTTGACAAGGGCGAAACTCCGGAGCAATGTGCCCTTCGTGAAGTGGAGGAGGAGTGCGCTATCAAAGTCAAAATGAATACACATGTATGCAATACCTGGCATACATACACTCAAAATCGCAAGAGTATACTCAAAAAGACTTTTTGGTATGCGATGGATTGTGTGAATGACTCAACTATGAAGCCGCAGGAAGAAGAGGGGATTGAGGATATCAGATGGTTTTATGAGAATGAGGCAAAGACTGCCCTGATTAATTCTTATCCATCCATGAGGTTTCTTTTTAAGCAATACCTCAAAAACCACAGTAAACCTCAGATTTTATAAGGGAGAAATTCATTCACATTGGTTCCATATCGGTGAACTTCCCGGATAATAGTGGAACTGATAGACGCGTATTCAGGAGAAGTGATTAAAAAAACAGTCTCCAGTTCTTCATTCAGATATCTGTTCATCTGACTGATGGTATTTTCGTACTCAAAATCGGTGGTATTTCTCAACCCTCTGATGAGGAATTGGGCGTTGTGCTTCTTTGCCAGAGTGGAAGTGAGCTCATTGTACACAATTACTTTGACAGAATTGAGGTCTGCATAGACACTTTTGATTTTTTCTACCATCAAATCAATCTCGAAATACCTGTTTTTTTTCGTCGAGTTATAACCAATTCCGATAATAACCTCGTCAAAAATCTTCAGACTTCTCATCACAATATCATGGTGTCCCATCGTGTAGGGATCAAATGTACCTGGGAAGATGGCTACTTTTTTCATGATCTTGGTTTTGAGTTTCAGGGCTAAACTTTTAGAGAATCTGACTAATCAAATTGCCAGTTGGTCTCAAAAAGATTCACCGATTTCAGGTGCTTGAATCCATGAGAATAATTCTGATTCGCATGTGGATTAATCAATCTTGCATGGTGAAAATATTTTTTACACCACTCTTCAGTAATTCCGTTCGATTCTGAAGCTCCGAAAATACTTAACCGAACATGATTTCTGTCCAATTTCAATTGATTGATCAGTACCATTGAATATTTTAGAATATCTTCTTTATCAGTGATTTCAAACATATTGAAGGCACTTAGTTCCTGGTCCACAAATGCTGCCGCATACATGTGGTCTCCAATAATTGAAAGAAGTATTTCTTGTCCTAATAAATTAAATCGTTCTTTAAATAGATAAGACAAAAAAGAAGTTGAACCATGGTAAAATGACACTTCCGAAAATCGTAACTGAAAAATTCTTCGTAGTCTATTTGGAATAAATGAAACAACCTGAAGATTGTTGCTGTCCAATGCCGTGCTGAAAAAAGTATTATCGTTTTTTAGATTTGTAATGAAAGAAAGGTAAGTTTTCTCATTACCTGGTGAGAAAAGAACTCCGGGAACCAAGCTGAATTCCTCGTGATGAAGATAAATTTTAGCGGGGAGGTCATACTTGAGAAGTTGATCAGAACTCATCAAATTTTCCAGATCATTCCAGGAAAAATCGGAATAAAAATGGATTCCAATATTCGACTGATTTTTGTCTTTCGCAAAAATGTACAGGGAATCAGGGTATAAAAAAAGTGATAAGCTCGCTGTGTCTTCCACATCAAACTTATCACTTTTAAAAACTTTCAGGTTTTTTTCCAAAATCAGGTTGGATTATTTCCAGTTACCTTCAGTGGATGCGTCAGTTCTAGAACCTACTTTAAGCGCTTTTTCGTTGTTGTTTAACTGTCTTTCAGGATTAGCGGGTGCAGGATCTCTGATCTCGAACACGTTGATCTGGTAAGAATTTCTTTCGATTTTGTCAGCAAAGAACTCGAACTGCTTTCCTCCGGAACCAGGCACTGTCGCCATTGTTTCCAAATTGAATTCAGGATATTTTCTTTCGTTGAATAGAGAATCCATTACCGCAACTGAACCCAATGTATCAAACGTAACGGTGATTTCTTCCTTACCATATTCTAATAGTTTGGTAGTTTCTGTACGCTGAACAATCCAAATTTTTCCAGTTTGGATAAAGTTTTTTAAGTCGTTCCAGTTATCAGCATATTTTCCATTAGATGCTTGGTAGGCTAATTCGGCATCGCGAAGCATTTGGAGTTTTTCAATCGTTGCTGCTTCGATCAAAGCAATTCTTTTCTCTTGCTCAACTACATCGTCTACACCTTTGTAAAGAAGGTAGCCAAGTCCTACAGCGACTGCGAAGAATACTAAGGATAATATTTTAGGTAGATTCATTTTTGATAATATTTAAAATCTGGGTAAGGTTGAAGGGTTTTTGGAGATGCTATTTTATGGAAATATTTTCAAAATTAAAATATCCTTTATACAATCCTACCGACTCAAGTGATTTAATTCCCCAAAAGATTTGATGGAGTGAGTTTTGAGGCAAGGAATGGACTTCATTTATGTCCATCCATCGTATTTCATCGATAATTTGATTTTCTGCGGTAAGTTCGGGATCTGTTCCGAGTTTTAAATCACCGCTTGTCCATTTTACTGAAAAAAAATGTTCTAAAGCATGCAAAGGTGGATTGAGATACTCATGTACGAATAAATAATCCATGATTTCTATGGTCAAACCTGTTTCCTCTTCAAATTCACGCTTTAGGTTTGATTTTGCACTTTGACCAAACTGCATTCCTCCTCCGGGAACTGACCATAAGATTCGGTCGTTTCCCATCAAGTGCTTGATCATTAAAATTTTTCCATCTTGTATCAAAATGCCATTTACCCGCATCCGAAGATGATTTCCGAATTTTGATTCAATTTCCTTGGTGATGTTGTCTTTTGGCATCTACATTCGTTTCTATGGGTAAAGATAATCAGCCATTGGCTAGACCTTCCGAATTACTTCGCAAAAATTTCCCTTTCGAACCCACCTCCGGACAGGCAGGTTTTTTTTCAAAAATGGACAAGTTTCTTCTCCTGGATTCTGAGCAAAAGCCAACTTTTGTCCTCAGGGGCTACGCAGGTACAGGAAAGACCACCGTGATATCGGCGTTGGTCAAGTCTTTGCCCAGAATAAATATGCGTTCGTTGCTTTTGGCACCTACTGGTAGAGCGGCAAAAGTAATGAGTAACTACAGCGACAGAGCTGCATATACCATTCATAAGATTATCTACAAGCCCAAGAGTGATGACGGCTCATTGGGTGGCGGATTTATTCTTCAGAAAAATTATTACAAAGACACTGTTTTTATCATTGATGAGTCCTCCATGCTTGCCGATGACGGAGGAATGTCCGGCAATTTGCTCGGAGACCTGATCAGCTTTGTGTTTTACGGAAGTGGAAACAGACTTCTTCTTGTGGGAGATACAGCCCAGCTTCCACCGGTTGGCAGCGAGTTTAGTCCTGCATTGGAATCTGGGTATCTGTTGCGGCATTTCAGACTGGATGCAGATCAGATCGAGCTTACGGAAGTGATGAGACAGCGACTTGAGTCCGGGATTTTATACAATGCGACCAATCTCAGGGAGCAATTGAAAGCCGAAGTTCCGCAGGTCAAGATCAATACAAGTATGTTTCGAGATATCTTCAAAATGACCGGTGAAAAGCTGGAAGACGGACTTCGATATGCCTATGGTAAATTTGGGACTGAAAACACCACCATCGTCACCAGGTCAAATAAAGCTGCGGTACAATATAATCTGTACATCAGGAAGCTTATTCATTTTTATGAAGACGAAATAAGTACAGGTGACTTGCTGATGATTGTCAAAAACAATTACACCTACATGGCGGAATCCGAAAAAGTCAATTTCCTGGCAAATGGCGATATGGCAGAGGTAATGAAGATCCGATCGTTTGAAGAGTTATATGGATTTCGGTTTGCTACGCTTGAGTTGCGCTTGTTGGATTATCCTGAAGAACCCCAATTTGAGGCAAAAGTGATTCTGGACACCCTTTATTCTCCCAGCCCTTCACTCACAAGGGACGAATATCGAAGTCTCTATGCCCAGGTTTCGGAAGATTATGCAGATGTGGCAAGTAAAGTGGAGAGAAAGGAATTGATTCGAAAAGACCCGTTTCTGAATGCGCTCCAGGTAAAATTTGCCTATGCTCTCACCTGTCATAAAGCACAGGGTGGCCAGTGGAAAGCTGTTTTTGTGGATCAGGGGTATTTGAAAGAGGATAAGGTAGATAAAGATTTCACGCGTTGGCTCTATACAGCTATGACCAGAGCGACAGAGGAATTGTATTTGGTCAATTTCTCACCTTCCTTTTTTATGAAGCAGAAAGAAGAAAACTGAGAGCGCCTGAGTTTGCAACTTTAAACTTGTGAAAAACGTCTTTCTGGCATTGAATTTTCACTGAATGAATTAAACAAAAGCGAAATTGGTTTCTTTGATGTTGATCGAAAAAATCTAATATTTGAGTCAAATTAGAATAAAAAGCTATGAAAAAATTAGGATTCCTTCTGACTTTATTTGCTTTGGCACTTGTATTTCAAGCAAATGCACAGGCTACAGGACCCGCGATCACTTTCAAAGAAAAATCAATCGACTTTGGGGACCTTACCCAAGGAGATAAAGTTTCTCACACGTTCCAATTGACAAACACAGGAACGGCTCCATTGATTATTTCAAACGTAGCTGCCACTTGTGGATGTACAGTGCCCAGCTGGCCAAAAGAGCCAATCGCTCCAGGTAAAACTGCAGAGATTCAGGTTTCTTTTAATTCAACAGGAAAAATGGGTAAGCAAAACTCCGTAGTTAGAATTTACTCTAATGCATCTGAGCCGATTGAAAAAGTGTCGCTGATTTCTAACGTCATTCCAAAAACAAATTGATTTTGAAATTTTAAATTGATATGAGCCTGTCATACCTTTGACAGGCTTTTTTTATACAAAAACCCCTCTCGCTATGGAAATTTTCATGCACTCCGAAACATGGATCGCATTACTTACTTTGACATTTCTCGAAATCGTCCTTGGTGTCGATAACATCATATTTATTTCTATTGTCTCCAACAAGCTTCCTGTTGAGCAAAGAAAAAGAGCAAGAACGCTTGGATTAATGCTCGCCCTTGTCTTCAGAATAGGACTGTTATTGGGGATCTCCTATATCATCCAGTTTAAAGAACCTCTTATCACAATTTTGGATCATGGATTTAGCGGGAGAGATTTGATCTTGGGTGCTGGAGGTCTTTTTCTACTTTGGAAATCAACTGTGGAGATTCACCACAAGATGGAAGGTGAAGCTGAGGAAATTAAAACTTCTGCTGCGAAAAGTTTCGCCAACGTAATTTTACAGATCATCTTCCTGGATATTATTTTTTCTTTTGACAGTATCCTCACTGCGGTGGGATTGGTGGATCACGTCAGTATTATGATTATAGCGGTCATTATCTCTATCGGGATTATGATAGTTTTCGCAGGTAAAATCAGTGATTTCATCAACGGTCACCCAACTTTACAGATTTTGGCTCTTTCATTTCTGATCCTGATCGGATTCATGCTGATCCTGGAAGGCTTTCACTTTGAGGTACCAAAGGGATATATCTATTTTGCCGTGTTTTTCTCATTGTCAGTCGAGGTCATTAATTTACGAATGAAGAAAAAGTCCAGAAATCCAGTGGAACTTATACCTCGCATAAAAGATGAGTTTGATGAAGAGGAAAATATAGAAAAATAGAAATGGAACCCCGGCATTTAAACCGGGGTTTTTGCATTGATTTTATTTAATATGGCTAAGAAAGCAGAACGAAAAGTAACAATGGGCCAGGTCTTTAAGACCATTATTTGGCCACGCAGAAAGCAATTATTTTTAGGATTATTCCTCATCATCATCAGTAGACTTTCGGGATTGATTTTGCCGGGAGCAAGTAAATATCTGAT
The DNA here is from genome assembly GCA_044373795.1 of Algoriphagus sp. Classification (GTDB taxonomy): domain Bacteria; phylum Bacteroidota; class Bacteroidia; order Cytophagales; family Cyclobacteriaceae; genus Algoriphagus. The sequence goes on from JBILPR010000026.1 coordinate 21,892, forward strand.
CGATGATGTGATTCCATCAAATGACCTTGATTTGCTTAAATGGCTGATTTTAATCGTTGTCGGAGCAATTGTAGTGCAATCAATCACATCCTATTCTTTAACTCAGATACTCAGCGTCGAGGCTCAAAACCTGATCGCAAAACTCAGATCTCAGGTTCAAAGTCATATCATCAAGCTTCCGATTCGATTTTTTGATAATACCAAAACAGGTGAATTGGTGTCAAGAATCATGACCGATGTGGAAGGAGTCAGAAATCTTGTCGGAACCGGATTTGCTCAAATGATTGGTGGTGTCTTAACGGCAATCATTTCTTTGATTTTATTGATCTCAATCAGCCCATTGATGACACTTTACGTGCTTGCGCCAGTGGCGATTTTCGGAGTGGTTTCATTGAAAGCCTTCAGTAAAATCCGTCCAATCTTCCGGGAACGCGGAAAAATCAACGCCCAAGTAACCGGTCGTCTGACAGAAACTCTGGGCGGAATCCGCGTGATCAAAGGCTTCAATGCCGAAGCTCAGGAAATCAAAACTTTTGAAAAAGGTGTGGACTTGCTTTTTCAAAATGTGAAAGCAAGCTTAACAGCAACCAGTTTTGTGACTTCAGCAGGTACTTTACTTCTTGGTTTGGCATCCGCAGGTATTATGGGAATGGGCGGATACATGATCATGCAAGGAGAAATGACCTTTGGCGATTTTCTGGCTTTTACCCTTTATCTGGGTTTTATGATTGCTCCGATTGTTCAGATGTCAAATATCGGCAGTCAGTTGACCGAAGCTTTTGCCGGTCTGGATCGTACTGAGGAAATTATGAATACTCCTTTGGAGGCGGATGATCGCATGAGAACACTGGACTTGAAAGAATTCCGGGGAGATATGGTTTTTGAAAATGTTTCATTTGCCTATGAATCCGGAAAAGAGGTAGTGAAAGGAATCACCTTTGAAGCTCCTTCAGGATCTGTTACGGCATTAGTCGGAACATCTGGTTCCGGTAAAACAACGATTGCAGGATTAGCAGCTACTTTTCTAAATCCTGATTCAGGTACAATCTTTTTGGATGGGCATGATTTGCAAACCATCACGTTGGAGTCTTTCAGATCCCGACTAGGGGTTGTTTTGCAGGATGATTTCCTTTTTGAAGGGACCATCCGCGAAAATATCCTTTTCCCTAGACCGGATGCGAGTTCTGAACAATTGCAACTTGCTGTGCGAGCTGCGCATGTGCAGGAGTTCTCCGATCGATTTGAAGATGGGCTAGACACGTTGATCGGGGAAAGAGGAGTGAAGCTTTCCGGAGGACAAAGACAGCGGATTGCGATTGCCAGAGCGATTTTGGCAGATCCCAGAATATTGATTTTGGATGAAGCTACTTCAAATCTTGACACGGAATCTGAAACTTTGATTCAGGCAAGTTTGAAAGAGTTGATGAAAGGTCGAACCACCTTCGTGATTGCCCATAGATTGAGCACAATCCGCCAAGCCGATCAGATATTGGTTATTGAGCAAGGAAAAATCGTGGAGCATGGCATGCATGACGAGTTAATTGCCAAGCAAGGCAGATATTACCAGCTGTACACTTATCAGGCAAGAATTTAAAAATCAAGGCTTTACCTGTTTTTCAATTCAGATTCTCCGGAAAATTTTGGTTGAAAGTCAGGATGATTTTCATAAAGCCTCGTCAAAGAACTGGCGTAAATTCAATGGTTGAATTTTAATAGTATTTTCTTTTTCCTAAATCGATTGCGTAGGATAAATCTTCTTTCTTAAGTCTTTAAACTTTTTTTATTCTTATTATTAAGATACAATGGAAAAGGATTTATCAAGACGCGATTTTATTCAAAGGAGTATTTCCGCCGGAATTGGCTTAGCCGCATTGAGCCCACTTTCAGCGTTTAGCTCATCACCTGAATCAGGGATGAAGTTTGGATTGGTGACTTATGAATGGGCGAAAGACTGGGACTTACCCACTTTGATTGCAAATTGTGGAAAGACGGGGGTTTTGGGGGTAGAATTACGAACTCAGCATGCTCATGGTGTGGAATCCACTCTCAATCTGACCCAACGAGCTGAAGTTAAAAAGCGTTTCGCTGACAGTCCTGTCACCTGCTTGGGTTATGGGAGCAATTTCGAATATCATAGTATTGATCCAATCAAGGTTCGGGAGAATATTGAAGGAACCAAATCGTACATCAAACTTTGCCATGACATCGGTGCCACTGGCATCAAAGTGAAACCTAATAACCTGCCAGCGGAAGTTTCCAAAGAAAAAACCATAGCACAAATTGCTGCTTCTTTTAATGAAGTGGGAGAGTTTGCCCGGGACTTTGGGCAGTTGGTCAGAGTAGAAGTTCATGGACATCTTACCCAGGAACTTCCCCATATGAAGGCAATTTTTGAACAGGTAACTTCTCCGAATGTGAAAATCTGTTGGAACTGTAATCCTGAAGATTTGCTCCCTCCCGGTTTGGAGGAGAACTTTGACAGTGTCAAAAATTGGTTTGGAGATACCGTCCACGTTCGTGAATTCAATGAAGGCAACTATCCATATCCCGGGTTGTTCAAGCTTTTTGCTGGGATGAATTACAGTGGCTGGATTCTTTTGGAAGCTCGCACTCAACCCGCTGACCGGGTTGCAGCGCTTAAGGAACAACTTGCCTTGTTTAATGAATTGGTCAAACAGACTGGAGGATAATTTTTTTTCCTTTGAAAATAAAAACAATAAACCCCTAAATACCATGAAATCAGATAATTCCAGAAGAGATTTCCTTAAAAAGTCAGCGCTGACCACCGCCGGAGTGGGTTTAGGTGCTTTGGCATTCCCCGCGAGCAGTTACAGCCGGATCATTGGTGCCAATGATCGGGTAAACATTGGCATAGTTGGTTTTTCTGATCGAGCCAAAGGGGCATTAATTCCTGCGATGCTAAGGCATTCAAAGGAATTGAATTTCGAATTTACCGCAGTTTCTGATATCTGGAGCCGAAGAAGAGAGGAGTGCGTGGCTTATGTAAAAGATAAAAGCGGACTTACCATCGCTACCGCAAGAAATAATGATGAGCTCTACGACCGAAAAGATGTGGATGCAGTCATTGTAAGCACTGCTGATTTTCAACATGCTTTGCATTGTAAAGAAGCGGTGGAGGCAGGTAGGGATGCCTATGTTGAGAAGCCTTTTGCTGAAACAATGGAAGACAATCGGGCTGCAAGAGAGGCTGTGGAAAGAACCGGTAAAATAGTACAGGTAGGCTCTCAGAGAAGAAGCGGAACCAATTATCATGCAGCAAATGATTTTATCAAAACCGGAAAATTCGGGGATATTGTCGCCGTGGAGATGACATGGAATGTAAATCAACCCGGCAGATGGAGACTGCCCAAACTGGCTCAGGAAATCAGAAAAGAAGATACTGACTGGAACAGATTTTTAATGAATCGGCCGTATCAGGAGTGGGATCCAAGGAAATATCTTGAATTCAGACTTTTCTGGCCATTTTCATCTGGAATTCCGGGGCAATGGATGGCACATCAGATAGATACTGTTCACTGGTTTACGGACTTGCCTCATCCAAGAAGTGTTGCTGCAAACGGAGGGATTTATCTTTGGAAAGACGGAAGACAAAATTTTGACACTATGACGGCCGTGTTTGATTATGGGCCATTAGATGACATGTCAAAGGGTTTTCAGGTAATTTACTCTTCAAGATTTACCAATGGCGCCGGTGGTACCAAAGAAATCTATTACTCCAATGGTGGAGAATTGAACATGGATACGAATAGAATTACACCAAATGGAGGTTTGCAGAAAAATCATGCAGCCGCCATGGGGATGCAGGAGAATTTGTTGAAAGAAATGACTTTGGCTGAGGCAGTGGCCACCGAGACAGGTGCTAATACCGGTGTCGATGAACTGACTTCAGCGCATATGAGAAACTGGATGGAATGTGTCCGAAGCAGAAAGAAGCCAAATGCAGATGTGATGGCAGGCTATAACCATTCGATTGCTAACATTATGACTACTGCTGCATTGAGGACAGGCAAGTTTGTGACCTTTGATGAGAAAAGACAAGAGGTTTTGGCAGGAGGGGAAGTTTTTCAATACTAATCTTTTCCACTTATGAAAAATCAGATTAAAGCCGGTTTATATGCCGGCTTCCTTTTAATTCCAATTTCGATCATGGGATTTTCCAGCGGAAATGTTAGGCTTTCAAAAGAATCTTCAGAATTAGCCTCTGCCGTCACGCTGGTAAGGAAGGACGCAGAAAAAAAAGTGGAAGTGCTTGTGGACGGGGAGCTTTTTACCGCATACCTCTATTCTGAGAAAATCGCAAAACCTGTTTTATTCCCAATCAAATCTGTAAACGGATCGGAATTGACAAGGGGATTTCCACTTGATCCACGTCCGGGAGAGCGCGTAGACCACCCTCACCATGTAGGGCTCTGGCTTAATTATGGGGATGTAAATGGGTTGGACTTTTGGAATAATTCGGATGCAATTCCAAAGGATAAGAAGTCCGGCTATGGATCGATCGTTCACAGGGAAATCAATAGGATGAGTGATGGAAATGGAAAAGCAGAGCTGGAAGTGACCATGGATTGGATTGGTCCCGACGGAACGGTTCTAGTGGAGGAGCATACCACCTTTATCTTCAGGGCAGATGGCAACAAAAGAATCATTGACCGCATTACCAAATTGACTGCTCAGGGAAAGGAAGTTTCCTTCAAGGATAATAAGGAGGGAATGCTAGGTATTCGTGTGGCGCGAGAACTCGAACATCCATCTGATAAACCTGAAATATTCACCGACGCCAGTGGGAAATCAACAGCAGTTCCTTCTCTTAACAATGAAGGAGTGACGGGTCATTATCGAAGCAGTGAGGGGATAGAAAGAGATGATGTTTGGGGAACTCGAGGAAGTTGGTTGAATCTCTCTGGAGTGATTAAAGAAGAGAAAGTCTCCATCGCAATCTTAGATCATCCCAAAAATATTGGATACCCGACTTATTGGCATGCACGTGGATATGGTCTGTTCGCAGCTAATCCATTGGGCCAGAAAGCAATGAGTGGAGGGAAGGAGGAGTTGAATTACAAACTCGAATCAGGTGAATCTTTGACATTCAATCATCGGATTGTCATTTATTCAGGAGTGGAAGCTACTGATGAGATGTTGAATGAAGAGTAT
>JBILPR010000189.1:0-8540 GCA_044373795.1 Algoriphagus sp.
AAAAGTCAATCCCAATTTTTGAATGAATTTTTCATTAACCAGAATTGAATTCTCTGCGTCAGAAATCCGGTTTGGTTCGAGAAATCTCCCCTGCTTCAACTTTAGATCTAGAATCTTGGAATAGTTACCTTCTGCAATCAGGTATTCGATCTGGTAATTCTTATTCTGATGAGACAACTCCTTCGAATCTTGCCAGTTTCCGACATAATTCTGGCTTCCGCTCATTTCTTCGACTGCTGCGATTGCTGAAATCCTGTCTTTAAAATTAGAATATTCGGTGGCATCCGGAATATTAACAATGATCTTGTCACTCGCATCATAGCCCCAATCCCGATTTTCGTTGATATAGTTGGTTTGTAAAAACGCAACTCCAGCGACTATGCTGATGATTGCCAAGGTAAACTGAAAAGTCAACAGAACACTTGTTAAAAGGCTTTTGCTTCCCAATTGTTGGTGGCCCTTTAAAATACTGACAGGTTTGAACGAGGAAACAAAAACTGCCGGATACAAGCCAGAAGCCAGCGTAATAAATCCAATCAATCCGATGAGAAATAGCCAAATGTAAGGATCATGAAGCAGGTCGAGTTTTAAGCTTTTGGAAGCAATCTGGTTAAAACCCGGCAAAAGAATAAGAACTGCCAAAAGGCACCCAAAGACAATTGATAAAAAGCAAACCATCAAATTCTCGCTGAGAAATTGTGCTATTAATTGTCCTTTTCGACTTCCGATGACTTTTCTTATTCCGATTTCCTTTAGCCTGCTTGAAGCCATCAGAATAGAGATATTGATGTAATTGAATACAGCAAGAACCAAAATAAACAAGCCAATTGCCCCGAGAAGGATTTGAGGTCCGATGGCCAAAAAGCTAACCACTCCATTTTCTATCCCTTCAGCCTCTTTTACTAAATCAGTGAAAGCAACTAAATCCAGCTTGAGGTAAGGACTCTCTGGATTGATTTCATTTTGCCTTCGTTTAATCTCTTCCAAACCGGAATGGAGTTGATCCGGATTGGCTCCTTTTTGTAACTGGATAAAGGTCCAAGACTCCGAATTCCATGTTTCTTTCAGGGGAAGTGCGTGCTGCGAAGAACTGATTGTTTCAATATTGACCAAAAGGTCAAAGTTGAACATCTCCATATCGTTCAACTTTTGCATCACTCCTCCAACTTTAAACAGTGTTTCTTCACCATTTAGAACTAGAGAAATTTCCTGGCCCAGTGGATTAGTGTTCCCAAATAATTTTTCTGAAAGTTCGTAGGTTAAAATTACCTGATCGGGTTTGGCCACAGCGAAAGGATAGCCATATTCCATCTGATAGCTGAACATTTCCATAAATCCCGGGTCAACAAACATGGCTCGCTGATTAAAGCTCTCCAGATTATGAATGACTATGGAAGGCCCTGATTTGACCCTGCATTGGGCATTGATCTGGGAAAATTTTCCGGGAAGCAATTCTAAGATAGGATCTGCTACAGTTCCAAAAGTTACTTTTCCTTCCTCTTTTTCTGCTGTGTAGGTTAATTGATAAATTTCATTTTTGTTCGGTTGGAGCATTCCCTTAAACCATACTTGTTCAATAAAAAGATAGGCAACCAAACAGCAACCCACTGCACAGGCCAAACCAAACACAGAAATGAATGTGGTTCCTTTTTGCTTGATCAAGTTCCTCCAGGCGATTTTTATGTAGTTTTTGAGCATGACATTTAGAATTGGAAAATTTTAAAATTGAAAGATTTGGGTTGGAAAGTGATAATGCTATTCAGTGGTAAGGTGGAAAAGTGGTAAGGTTGTAAAGTCCCCCCGCCTCAATCGTTTGTCTCTAATCTCTATTTTCTTGTCTCTTGATTCTTTGCTCTTGTCTCTTGTTTCTTTGCCTCTTGGTTCTTGATTCTTGGTTCTTGATTCTTGCATCTTTTGTCTCATACTTGATACTAATGTCTTCATCCACTATTCACTTTTCAGGCTTTTCACCGGATTAGCAATAGCGGCTTTAACCGATTGAAGGCTTACTGTAAGTAAGGCCAAAAGCAAAGCAAGACCTCCTGCAATTCCTACGACCCACCATTCGAAGTTTATCCGGTAAGCATAGTCTTCCAACCATTGGTTGACTGCAAACCATGAAATCGGAACAGCAAGGAGAATTGCCCAAAAGACCGGCTTGACAAAGTCCTTGGAAAGGAGCGTGACAATCCTTGCCACAGATGCCCCCATCACTTTGCGTATACCAATTTCTTTGACTCGCTGCTCGGTAGCAAATGACGCCAAACCGAACAAGCCCAAACAGGAAATCAAAATGGAAAGTATGGTCAGCAAGCCAACCATGTAATTCACCGTACGGTCAGCCCGATACAATTCCTCAAAATGGGAATTGAGAAAACTGTATTCGAACTCTCTTTCCGGAAAATGCTGGTTCCAAACAGTTTCGATTGAGGCAATTACTTCCTGGGTTTTTGAACCGTTGATTTTGACAGAAATCTCGGCATAGCCCCAGTTTTCCTCACGGACCAGAAAAAGCGTCTCGATTTTGTGATGGAGTGAATTGAAGTTGAAGTCTCTGACTACTCCGACGATCTGGCCTAATGAATCTGTCCAACCAAAGCCAAAGGGCTTTCCGATTAAAGATTCCAAGCTTGCATTTTGGCTTTCCGCAGAAAGTAATTCTTTAGCCAAGGATTCATTGATGATAAAGCCCTTACCGCTCTCGGCCTTGTTTTCGGGATTAAAGTTTCTCCCAGCTAGCAATTCCATTTGGTACAGACTGACAAAGTCGGGATCTACCACCAGATGGGAAGTCGATAGCTCACGGGTATCCTCTTTTCCTTCAAAAATCATGGATGTCTGATGCAGGTTATTCCCCAGTCTCTGGCCTGAAGCTGATACACTTTGGATCGAAGAATTTGTTAAAAGCTCTTGCTTGAAAGGTTCATATTTCTCTATTGGCTGATTGCCGAAAGGAATCGTCACAATCTGATCGTAGGCAAAACCCAAGTCTTTCTCCTGCATGTAGTTCAATTGCCTGCTTGCAAAAATGGTGGAGATGATTAAGAATATCGCTGCTGAAAACTGGACCACCACAAGCGTAGTCCTGAACCCTGACTTATTGCCAATCTTCAATTCCGCACCTTTTAATATACCCGCAGGTCTGAAACCGGATAAATACAAGGCTGGATAAAGGCCTGATAGTACCCCAATCAAAATCGCCCCGGAAAGGATGTAAACCAAAGTTAACGGTTCGGAGAGAATCGGAAATACGAGGGACCGCTGACTGAATTGATTGAGTGACGGAAGTAAAAACCCAACTATCACCAAGGCAAAAACCATCGCTATTAAACTGATAAATACCGATTCCCCGATGAATTGAAAATACAGGTTGGATTTTGAGGCGCCAGACACTTTTCTCACCCCGATTTCCAAGGCACGATTGATGGATTTGGCGGTGGAGAGATTGACAAAATTGAGCGCTGCAATCACCATGACCACGATCGCGATGTAAAAAAAGATACGGGTGTAGCTTTTGTCGAATTTCTGAAAATTGAGGTAGTCATGCGTAATATCTGAGGATCCGGCATGAACATCCGCTAAGGGCTGAAGAAATAACTCGTAGTCATCTGCTTCATTTTCTTCCATGTGAGCAAGGAGATAATCCGGAAACTTCTTCTCCAACTCCTCAATATTTACATCGGCACCCAGTTCCAGGTAAGTTGTCAACCAGTTGCCTCCCCAATTTTCTATCGCCTGAGGACCGACATAACTGGTAAATGAGCTGAGTGCATCAAACTGCAAATGGGAGTTTTCCGGAAAGTTTTCCATAACAGCAGTCACGGTGTAGGAAATGGTGTCTTGCTCGGCAAGCGTTAAAACCTCACCAAGAGCCGGTTTATTTCCGAAGATTTTCTCCGCTCTTTCCTGAGTCAAAACTATACTGAAAGGCTCATTCAATGCAGTTTCCTGATTCCCTTCGAGAAGTTTAAAATCAAAAAGCTGAAAAAAGGAAGAGTCCGCCCAAACGGTTTTTGAAAGAATGGTCTCCTTATTTTCATCTTTAACCTTGAGTTCACCCGCCAAACTTAGTCGAGTAAAATTCTTGATCTCCGGGAATTCCTCCAAAAGCGTTGGCCCCATAGGATACATGGACAGCGCTACCTTTTGCGGGGCGACCATTCCCTCCCAGTTCTGAACTTCATTTAGCCGGTAAATATTTTTGGTATGAAATCGATCAAAATCCTGCTCAAAATTCACAAAAAGCATAATCAATATGCAGACTGCCATACCTATGGACAAACCTGAAATGTTGACAAAGGAATAGAGCTTATTTCTAAGAAGATTCCTCCAGGCGATTTTGAAGTAGTTTTTGAGCATAAGGGTTGAAAAGTGTTAAGGTTGAAAGGTTGGAAAGTTGTTCCTCTTAAATCATTAAATCTAAATTCTTATTTGTTTTTAAGAGAAGGTTGAGAGTTGAAAGGTTGGATAGTTGAAAAGTTGTAAAGTTCCCCGCCTCAATCTTTGTCTCTAATCTCTATTTTCTTGTCTCTTGATTCTTTTCTCTTGCCTCTTGCCTCTTTGCTACTTTTCTCCCACGTCTCATTCACTTTTGAGGCTTTTTACAGGATTGGTAACCGCAACTTTGATAGATTGATAACTAACCGTGAGCAAAGCAAGAAGTAATGCTCCTACTCCCGCAGATACCAAAATCCACCATTCAAACTCCATTTTGTATGCAAATTCATTAAGCCATTGAGTAACGAGCCAAAATGCGACTGGCGAACCAATGAAAATGGCAAAAACCACCAATTTGACGAATTCGGTTGAAAGCATACTGACAATATTGAAGACACTGGCTCCCAATACTTTCCTGATTCCGATTTCCTTGGACCGCTTTTCTGCAGTAAATGAAGCCAGTCCAATCAATCCCAAACAAGAAACAACAATGGCAAGAATTGAAAAACACAATACAATCTTGGCTGTGCTTCCGTACGTATTGTATTGATTTTCTAATGCCTGATCTACAAACTGAAATTGGAACTCATTGTCCGGATCAAACTTTTTAAAGCTCAATTCTATAGTTTTCAGTGCATCAGCCATTTGATTTCCATCTATCCTGACAAACAGACTTGAATAATTTTCCCATGGCCAATACCTAAACAGCATTGGTTCAATGGCTTCTGTCAATGGCTTGAAATGAAAATCTTTCACCACGCCTATCACATATCCTTCTGTATCCCAAAATTTCAATGACTTCCCTATCGCTTCCTCCGATGTCCATCCCATTTGTCGAGCTGCTGTTTCATTCAAGATATATGCGGTAGAGTCACTTGCGATTGCTCCGTCAAAATTTCTCCCGGCAACCAAATCCATCCCGGCAGTGCTCACAAAATCCGTATCAATATTTAAATGTGACAATAACATTTCATCTGATTCCTCCTTTCCTTCCCATTCGATGTTGCCTGTCGAAGAACCAACATTGACCAGATTCCCTGAAGCTGTTGCTACGCTGACAATGCCAGATTGGGCTAGCAATTCATTCTTGAGTAAAGGAGATTTTGGCTGCAAATCACTTTTCATGAAAACGTTGATTATCAGTTCTTTATCAAAACCTAATTCCTTTTGCTGCAGATAATTGAGCTGCCTGTATATCGTGATCGCTCCGATAATTAGAATGACCGAAAAAGTGAACTGCACAACGATAAGTGTCTGTCTGAATTGCTGACCTGACTTTGGTGCAAACACTCCTTTCAAAACTTTCGATGGTCTGAAACTTGAAAGATAAAATGCAGGATAAACACCCGCAAAAACCCCTATCAATAAGGTGGCTATTCCCAAAACCAACAAAAACAAAAGAGAAGAAAATGGGATTTCAAGGGATTTCCCTACCACTGAATTTAATATTGGGAGAAAAAGAACTAGCAAAGCCAATGCAAGTCCCATAGCAAAAAAGGAAACTGTCAAAGCTTCACTAAGAAATTGCGTTACCAATTGGTTCTGCTGCGCACCAACCACCTTCCTGACTCCTATTTCTTTCTCCCGGAACATCGCACGGGCTGTAGAGAGATTGATAAAATTGAAAATTGCAATCAGCAACACTACAATTCCGACAGCGGTAAAAATTTTGATATAAACCATATTCCCGGTTTTGCTCCAGTCGGTCTGAAAGTCAAAATCAGAACGGAGATAAATATCAGATAAAGGTTGTAGGGAAAGTGTGGTCGTGGTATCAGAGGAATAATTGAATAGAAACTTTTCAATTTTACTGTTAAATTCTTCCGTTTCGGTATTCGGATCCAGCAACACATAGGTATGAAGGTTATTGCTTCCCCAATTGTGAAAGTTTGAATTTGTCTCCTCGAATTTATAAGATAACAACACCTCAAATTGGATATGAGAATTTGCGGGCGGGTTTTCCACAACTCCGGCCAAAGTCAAGATCCGGTCTTTGTTATAAGCTATTTGTTGTCCAATAATATTGGTTGAATTCCATTCCTTCCCAAAAAGCTTTTCAGCCATAGTTTGGGAAATGACAATATCTTCTGGATTCAGCAATGCGTTATTCTCATTTCCTTTTGCCAAACTGAAATCAAAAATGTCAAAGAAAGCATTGTCCACAATTAAGATTTCAGAAGTTTCAATTTGGAAATCCCCTGAACTCAAAACCACCGATTGGTAAGTTCTTCCAATCCGAGCAGTATTCTGCACTTCGCTGAATGCTGATTCCAATTCAGGCGCAAGTGGACCAGGGGTGACAGCTACATTGTAAATGTCACCGCTCTGAATCTGCTTTTCCACCACCCTATAAATTTGATCATACCGTGTATGGAAACGGTCAAAACTGTATTCATCCCAAATAAAAAGTCCAATAGCCAAGCAACAGGCCAAACCAATTGCCAAACCTGTGATATTAATAAAAGAGTAGGCTTTGTTTCTCAGCAAACTTCTCAAGCTTATTTTAAGGTAGTTTTTGAGCATAGGGGTTGAAAAGTTGGAAAGTTGAAAGGTTGGAAATTAGAAGTTGAGGGTTTTTATCCTTGGTTCAGGCTCCAGTTTCCTGATTCCTTTTTCCACATCTGTGCCATCCAAAATATCCCTTTAGAAGCTAAAAATGTACTTTTTCCCAAATTAAAAAACTTCATTCCGAACAAAATCGTCCACTCTCGGGCAAAATTGCTTAAAAAGAAAATGGGACGTACGCTTACAAGTTTTCGTTTTGGCCTGTGGTTGTCCTCCCAAATTTTGAAGTCAACTATTCAACCTTCTTCTCACCAAATTATCAATTGCTTCAAAAAGCTGTTTTGGGTGACGGGTTCTCCAACTCACATCGTTTAGCTTCCCTCCCATTACCAAATATTTGTCAATTCCATACTTACTCATTTCAGCCAACACATGGTCTCGTAAGTTTAAAACAGCAATCCAGCCATCTTCTAATTCATCCTGCCATTCATCGTAATAATCATCAGCTTCTACGTCTGCGTGAAAGTTGAACAAATTTTCACAAATCAGAATGTACTTGGTAATCCCTTCTTCAATCATCAGTTCAATAACGCCGCGTTTTAGGGTCATGATATCATTATTCAGAAGGTCATTCCATTCTCCCATCAATTCGATAATCACATAACCTTCGCTGTAATCTGCATATAGAATTTTCAAAAAAAGTGTTTCGCTATCTATGTTGTCCCATTGAGGGTGAATTAAAAAATTATAAATCTTATCAGTAAAATGGACCTCACTGTTTTGATAACCAAAAAATGGTGACTGAGGGTCTTCTGACGCTATATATAAGTTTCTCCAGTTATAATACGGTTCAAGTGTATGCATATCCTACTAACACTTTTGAATAGCGCAGGGTTACACTGAAAAACTATGTTTATACATTCCTTTTAAAACTATTCACCAAAGTTTTACTCCTCTAAATTCTTTTTTCAACAGAATCGTCTTGGTTGCAAAATCAGAAAAGATTACTGTTTGACTCTGTTTCTTCTTTGTTACTTCCTGACTGACATTCTGAAGATTAAATATTTTGATCCAGAAGAACTGATTACTAAGCTTTTACCTAATATTTTTTTATCTTTAGGAAGAAACTAAACTAATTTCAGTGATTTCCTGCGGACGTTTATTGGCCTATTGAGCCTTGAATGTTGGAAAGTGATAAGGTTGTAAAGTGGCAAAGTTGTAAAGTTTCCATTCCACAATCATTTTTCAAATGATTCAACTTTTCGACTTGATACATTTACCTAGTTTTTCAGACTAACATCTTAAATCTTATGTCCGAAATCTTATGTCTTAAATCACTCCTCTCTTGCTTCTCAAGATCCGAAATCAGACATCCGAAATCCCCTTACTCATCCTTCAAACTATCCACCGGATTTGCAATTGCTGCTCTCACAGCTTTAGAACCCACAGTCAAAATCGTTAATACAAGAGAGGCAGTCATTACCAGTGCAAATAAGCCAATCGAAATTTCGGTTTTGTAAGCGAACGTGTCCAGCCACTCTTTCATCATGAAATACGCCAGCGGAATTGCTATCCCGAATGCAATCAACACCATAATC
>JBILPR010000190.1:0-8503 GCA_044373795.1 Algoriphagus sp.
GCAAGTTCCTGAATTCAAAAAAGTCATGGAAACCTGCGAGGAGCTCCATCAGCGGGTGGGTTATTTTGCGGTGATCGGATGGGATGTATCCGTTGATCAAAATGGAAATGTGAAAGTAATGGAGTGGAACACCGATCATCCCGGGATAAAGTATTCGGAAGCTTCTACAGGTCCGGCTTTCAAAGGATTAGGATGGGAAAATCTGTGGAAACAAAAAGACCTCGGTTGATGAGGCCGAGGTCGTTCTGTTTCCGGATGAATTTTATTGAAGTCTTGCCTGAATCTCCTGAATCAAGCCTTCGTATTTCTTAAGGATTCTGGCCCAATCTTCGAATTTCTCATCGTCTTTTACCGTCACTTGAGGACGAACTTGCCTGTCTTTCAGCATGGAATTATCTTTAATTTGTCCATCCAGGAATGCTTCCTGACTCACAAGCTTCACCGCATAAGCCAACTCGTCTGAATTTCCTCCGCTGCTTACGATTACCCGGGTTCGGATTATACTGGATTGGAAATTCTCTACCTGCCAGGATGTTGTCAGATATCCAGTATTGTAGTCGACAGTTTCAAGAATATCGAAATAGCGGGTTATAATTGAGCTTAGGACTTTCCAAGCATCTTCAGGTGCTATTCCTGCTTTCACCGGAACGGTAATTCTTATGTTCGCCAAATCTGAAGATACGGAAGAGGTGTAAGCTTCATCCACTGTCATCTCAATCAAATCTGTGGTCACCACTTCCTGCATATTTGGCTGATTGCAGTAGTCTTTCACATATCGGATGAATCCGTCTTTGGTGATTCTCACTTCTACGCATGCATTCTTCGGAACTTTCAGATCGTAATTACCATTTCCGACCCTTTTCCCCCCGATTTCGATGGAAGCATCGATTGGGTTGGTCGTGATTTTAACTAAGCGGTCTTCAAGAACTGCTTTGTCCCTCACCGGTGGCTCAGCATCACCTTCTTTATTGCAAAAAACTTTGGTGTATTCCACATAGCCATCCTTATTGACTGTAACAGTTACGCAATCGCCATTAATGATTTTTATATCCTGATTTCCTCTGCCCATAGTAATCCCATTTGAGGAAACGGTGGCGTCAGCCGGCATTACCTCAAGACGAACTTGTCTGTCTTTCAGCATAAAATTATCCTTCATGGGAGGAGTTTCCTTATCCGGAGAATTGTAATAAACTTTTGAAACTGTCACAAAACCGGGTTTTTTGACATCGACGGTCAGGAACCTGTCCTTACCGATTACCATGTAAATTGCTTTTGTGCCGATATTTTTTCCATCGACAAAAATCTCGGCATCGTAGGGTTCCGCGGTGATTTCAACCCTGCGGTCTTCGATCGTAACTTTCTGGTCCTTGTCCCATTTCAGATTTTTGTTGTATTCCTTGATGACTGACTCGTAACCGGGTTTGGTCACTTTGATTCGATTTCTTGAATCTTTGTCCAGTTTAAGCTCGATTGTTCCTGTTCCCAACTCCTGTTGTTCGGAATCATCATAATCACTCAGAAGGAAAAATTTTGCATCCGAGTGATTTGCGGATACTATTATTTTTTGAGAAAAAGAGGAAAAAGAGACGAAAAGGAAGAATCCGAAAAGATGTAAATATTTTATTCTCATATAACAGAGGTTGTGTATTGAATGCTTTGCAAATAATCCAATTACAAGTATTTATGCAAGTGTCTTTTGCCGGAATAGTTCTAATAATCTAACTCTAAGACCATGCTCTCTTCAAAAAGTTCAACCAATTTTCTCCCATCACTTTTTTGATATCCATTTCTGAGTACCCTCTTTTCCGAAGGAGATCAGGAATTTTTTTCAAATCTGCGATCGTCTCCAAATCCGCCGGAGACTGCTCGGTGCCAAAAGCCCCGTCGAGATCCGAACCGATCCCGATATGATTGGCATTTCCGGCTACCTGGCAAATATGGTCCATGTGATTAAGGACCGTGTCTATGGTTACATTCCGTTCTTTTGGAGTGGATTTCCCTCTTACCCAACCCGGACTCAGCATCCAGGCATCAAAAGCTCCTCCGATCACCGCTCCGCGGTCTGTCAACGCTTTGATCATTTGATCTGAGAACTGACGGTTATGATCGACAAGAGCTCGCACATTATTATGACTTGCCCAGACAGGTCCCTGATAAATTTCCAGCGCATCCCAAAAGGCCAAATCACAGAGGTGCGTAGCGTCCAAGATGATCCCAAGCTCATCCATTTTTCGGACCAAATCTTTTCCCTGATGACCCAGTGGGGCTGAAGAATCGGTACCAAAGGCATATCGTCCCGGTCCATAATGTGCCGGTCCCAAAGCACGAAGTCCGCTTTCATAAGCTTTTTCAAGATAATCCAGATTCACAATCGAATCTGCACCTTCCAGAGAAAGGATGAATCCGACAGGTTTGGTAGAATTATCGGCTCCATTTTCCCATAGTGCCAAATGAGTTTCCAGTTGCTCCAGATTCCGGATTTGAG
Source organism: Algoriphagus sp. (assembly GCA_044373795.1). Lineage (GTDB taxonomy): Bacteria > Bacteroidota > Bacteroidia > Cytophagales > Cyclobacteriaceae > Algoriphagus. The sequence goes on from JBILPR010000190.1 coordinate 2,486, forward strand.
CCATTTCGCCTTTTTCGACCATCGCCCGATACCAACCCAACTGACCCTGAGTCTGAGCCCAGGCCTGCTCAGGAGAATGCCAACCCGGAAGCGGATTTCCCGGAGCGACGTAGCGGGCGATTTGAGTTGCCACAACCAATCCGATGTTTCCTTTGCGAAGCTCGGGAAGGGAAACTGTCGCATTTCCTCTGTCGGGTTTGTCGGTCAGTCCTTTTTCCCGGGCGTTGATTTCTGCAACCGGACGGGTCAGATCCCGATTCCACTCCAGTGCATTCATGCTCAAATCAAGGTGTGCGTCGACGGTAATCATGGGTTAGAAGCTTTGGAGGATAAAAACTGTGGGGATTTTATGAAGGTCGAGCGGAAGTTTTTTCCACTCGTTGGCAGTTTTGGTGAGGATCATCTCATCCGAACCTGTGATATTTTTTGCGATGCAAAGTTTGGTGTTGGGATTCAGCGTAGCCAGCAAATCTTCCAAAAGCTGGTTATTTCGGAAAGGCGTTTCCATGAAAATCTGAGCTCGCTTTTCCCGAATAGACTCGGCTTCCAGTTTTTTGATAGCAGTGGTTCGGTCCTTTTTGTCGATTGGCAAGTATCCATGAAAGGCAAAAGACTGACCCGAAAAACCAGAACCCATCAAAGCCAAAAACATAGAACTTGGACCGGAAAGCGGGACGACCTGAATCTCTTTCAGATGTGCATAAGCTACAGCCAAGGCTCCCGGATCGGCGATTCCCGGGCAACCTGCCTCAGAAATTACGCCGATGTCAGCACCATTCATCAGCGGTTGCATCAGACGGTTGATGGATTCAGGTGGAGTTCCTTTGTCCAAGATTTCCATGTGAACTTCCTCCAGATTGACCCCCAACTTAAGGCTGGAAATGTACCGCCTCGCGGATCGGAGATTTTCTACAAGGAAGATTTTGGTGTGAGCAATGACATCTTGAACTTGGGGAGAAATAACGTAATGAGCCGTGTTATCGGCCAGGACATTGGGTATTAAGAAAAGCTTTCCTTTGGGCATGGAGTAAAATTGGGAAGAAAATCTTCAATGCCCTGAATTTTCCTTCAAAATCAATCGAACAGCAAGAATGAAAATGGGCAAGACTGGTTTGAAAAAATAAAAATCAAATAAAACTAACAACCTGTTATATAGTTCAATAATTTTCTTTTAACATTGAATTAAATTTTTAAAACAAACTTTTATGAAAAAACATATGCAAAGATATGTGGGCTTAATCCTTTTATTTTTCTTCAGTAATTCCTCATTTGCTCAAAACACTTTCAACTTATCATTTGGATTCCCAAAGATCAATTGGGATTACAGTGGAAATTTGGATGGACTAAGAACTGTTTACCGAAATGGTTGGTCTATAACAGCTTCAGGACTAAAGATTCGAGACAATGGTTTAACATATGGATTCGATCTAGGGGTAAACAGGTATGGAAATGGGTTTCAGTTTGGAAACATGCGATTTGACATTAAAGAAATTCACCACTTCTCACTACTTCCTTTTATTGGTTACGTACATAAAATTCAAGGGACAAAGTTTTCGGTTCGGACAAACCTTGGTTTTGGATTAGGGATATTATCGATAGAAAATAAAATCTACCAAAATGACCAGTCATTCCAAACCAGACGAATAGAGCGAAAGGATGCAATTGGAAATTTTTACTCGGAACCACTTTACGATCTTACATTTTCTGGTTCTCAGGAAGTTAAAAATCGCCTATTTCCTCTGCTTAAGCCAAATATAGAATTACATTATTCAGTAGGAGAAAATTCAAGCGTGTTTATAAAAGGTACCCTTGGGATAACTTTTATAGATGATATTATAGTTAGAGATTTTCCGAATGTGATTTTAGAGGGAGAGAATTATAATGTAAATCATTCATCAAATCTTACTTACACAGCCATAGAATTCGGATACTCAAGAAAATTAAAGTAAAAGGCTGTTATGGTTTTTAGCATTAAAAGCTGTCAGAAAACTGACGGCTTTTTTTTATACCTTTTTGGACCTTATTTCCGAGACTGTTCAATTAAGTGTGTCTGCTAATTTCATACAAAATGAAAAAGGAACAGACAATTGAGGATTTATTAAATGATCCTAAAATGAAAGAGCGACTGTACTGCAAGCAAAGATTGCTTGGGAAAGAGAGCCCATTTAGTGAGATTTTACAGCAAATGGTTAATACGATGCTTAAGGGAGAAATCGAGAGTTTTCTTACCGAAGAGCGCGCAGCTGGCAGTGTTAATAAACGGAATGGGCGGACCCCGAAACGGGTGCTACGTGAGGTTGGTCATCTTGATATTTCGACCCCACCTGACCAATAATAGTATTCTTCCCGAGTTACTGAAGACATGACTGAAAGGAATAAAATAATTCCTAAAAAGAATAGAAAGGTTTTCATTTTAGGGGCAGTTTTCAATTGAATATTCAATCAGAATAATTTTGGGTACTGGGAGAGGGGCGACATTAGCAGGGCAGATAAGATTGGAAAAACCACCATCTCTTTCTTCAGAATATGTCCTAAACCTGAAAAAAATTTCGCCATCAGGGATCCTTCCTCCCGGTATTTGAACAATATTATCATATGTTTCTCCCATCCAATCTGTTGTTTTACCTATCCCACTATGGGAAAGGACTTGGACAACATTTAAATTTAAACAGCTTATATAACCTATAACTCGTCCCTCCACACAGTCTGGTAAGGAGTCGTCTTCACAGGCTAAAAAAACAAAGCCTGTTAAAAACACTAGAATACTCTTAATCAGGGTTTTCATATTCTTCTAAATTTAGTTTTAAGACGTTCTTTTAAATGAGTTTGTTACAAGCAAGAGAGGAAAAAGCAAAAAAAATTGGAAAAAGAGAACTAAACCCTAGCGGTGATTGGAGCATTATTACTTTGGAGCAAGCATCCTACACCGCTCAGGAAAAGACGAATTCCTTGTTTGTGGTAATTCAACCGGAAGCAGGCTTAACTTATAGAGCTTCAGCGTATTCAAAGTTTACAGCCCGGCTACAATATGGAATAAGTTTGGGAGACCCTTTGATTTCAAGGGAATTCAATGACTTTCCTCTGAACGGAACGCAAACCAATTCCCAGCATAATTTAAGAGGAGATTATTGGGTCATTCAGGTAGGCTACCAAGTTTCTTTGAAGTAAAAGCTTTCGATATTTTACAATAAAAAAGCTGTCAGAAAACTGACGGCTTTTTTTTATACCTTTTTGGATCTTATTTCCACCAAAACTTATGAAAGCAACTAATTTTCTGACAGTCTTATTCCTTATCATTTCTTTCAATTCTTCAGCTCAAAATCTCAAAGCCCTCGTCGGCGGCACGCTGATCGATGGTTTTGGAGGAACACCCATTCAAAACTCTGTTATTCTGATTCAGAATGACCGAATCACCGCCGTTGGACAAGTTGGGAGTTTGGCAGTTCCTGCCGGAGCCGAGATTATTTCCACCGAAGGAATGAGTGTGTTGCCGGGACTTTGGGATATGCACGTCCACCTGATGCTTAACGGGCACAGCGATTACACACATTGGGACAGCACCTATATTGATGTGTTTGAGTCGGTGATCATGCCATCTTCCGCGCATCAATTGTTGTTGGCGGGAGTGACGAGCGCCAGAGATTTGGGTGCGCCTTTGGAAGCCAGTATCAATGTCCGAGACCGGATAAACCGAGGAGAAATTCCCGGTCCTACGATTTATGTGTCGGGGCCATTTATCCAGAAAGCTCCTTATCCCAATACCGAAGAATTCCGCTGGGGTGTAAACGGTGCCGCCGATGCCCGGGCAAAAGTGAAGAAACTCGTCGATGCCGGAGTGGACGTGATCAAGCTGATCGATCAGGATCAGATGACATTGGAAGAAGCGCAGGCCGTGGTAGATGAGGCCCATAAATATGGAAAAATGGTTGTCGGACACTCACACCGACCAGACGAAATTCGGGTTGGGATAAAAATCGGAGTTGACAATTTTGAGCATACAGGTTTGAGTTCGGCACCGGAATATCCCGAAGACATCATGTTGTTGCTGAAAGAGCGGGCGGCCAAGATGAACCTCGGTCCGCTTTTCTGGACGCCCACTGTGGAGGGACTTTACAATTATGAGTCCGTGAGAAACAATCCTGAAAAGCTCGATGATCCTTCCTGGCATTTGGGTTTGCCGGATTCGATCGTTCGGGATATTCGGGCATCTCTAAGATTTCCGGGCAGAATGTCTTATTTCCAGTTGACCCCGGTGAGGAAACCAACGCTTGACCGGAAATTTGCGCAGCTAAAAGAAAGCGGAGTTGTGATGCTGATCGGAACGGACAGCGGTATTCCGATGAAATTTCACAGCCAAAGTACTTGGAATGAGCTCGATGCCTGGGTAAGCCATTTTGGAATGGATCCGCTCTTGACGATCAAGGCTGCTACTTATTGGCCGGCTGTTGCGATGAAAGTTGATAAGGATTACGGGACGATTTCCGAAGGAAAATATGCTGATATAATAGCCGTGAGAGGTGACGTGCTTCGCTACATCAATCTCCTGCAGGATGTGGATATGGTGATCAAGCATGGGAAGAGGGTGAAGTAGGGCTCAGTGAACAGTGGGCAGTGGGGCAGTTTTCAGTTAACAGTGGGCAGTCGCAAAAATGAAAAGGGGTGAAATCTGATTAAGATTCACCCCTTTTATTTTTTTGATATGGGCAAGTGTTGCAATTTTAAAGCCTTTTATTTCAATTGATCGATCAATTCAGCTATCCGGTCTTCGAAGATCCGAGCTCTGTCGTTGTTAGCAAACAACACATCATCTTGAGGAACTACGCCATTTGTTAAAGCCAGGGAATCTAATCTTTGATTGATGAGATCAAACTTGTCCTCTATCTTGACTTCCCATTCCCTTTGATTTTGGAGGATCAAATCTGACTTTTCTTTAGGGGCTTTTTTTTGAATATCTATTAGAATTCGATCCATCAAATCACCCATTTGCGAAAGAAAATCCCGGGAACAATTCACCATCGATTTACCCTCATCCAGGCAATTTTGATAAGTCATGTTGAGCTCCTCAATTTTCTTTTGATAGTCGGGCTCTTGAATATAAAACAAGGCTAAAATCAGGTATAACATTAAGTGTTTGAATTATTAACCACCATAACACTTCTATTGCTGAATACCGGTATTATGCGGAGAAAGTGGGTCATGAGTTAGATGGAAGAATTTTCATATTAATCAAAACAATTAAAACATCTGCTTGAGCCCTGACCCGATAAAGGTAGTTAAGGGCACACTGTGTCTGATTCTAAATTCCTCCCAAGCAGTACTTTCATTTGCCAGAAAAGCAAGGACGGACTCAGGGGGGACATTTTTGAATAGTTGGGCAAAGATCTCCCGACCTCCGATTTTTTTACTTAACAATACATCAAGTAAAGTGCGATCATACCAATCGTACTTCCGATCCTTAAAAGTCTTGTTGAGTGCAGGAGATTGGCCGTGCTTCAGGCTGGAAACAAGATCATTCAAGTGTTTTTGAACAAAAGAAAACGTGTATCCAGTACTCGCCTTGGTAAATCCTCCGGCGGTGCCCAAGTTGATAATTCTTTTTTCCGTTCCGATACTTCGGTCAAATCGGGCCAGAGACATCGGGATGATCCCAAATTCTTCATGGGTGATTTCGAAACTTTCGATCTGAAGTTTTTCCTTAATATACTTTCTGAGTTCCAATTCGTATTCCGCTCGATCTAATACTTTTTCACTGAAAAGCGTGTATTCTACCAGCGCTTCCTTCGGATTAGTGGGCAGCATATACATAAAAGTTGTTCCGTGCTTCTGATCCAAGGTGAAGTCCATTAATGTAGCTTCTTGTGGATTAAAAGTTGGGCGCTCCACCTTGATTTTCCAACCTAAAAAATGTTGGAGTAGGGAGTTTTTGGGTGTGATCTCAGGATAAAATAGATTTGTCGAGTTGAATATGTATTCTCCGTCAAATGAATTTGAGTCGGTTTGAACGACTCCGCGATTGCC
>JBILPR010000191.1:0-8501 GCA_044373795.1 Algoriphagus sp.
GATTTCCAAATGTTGACGGAGTCGCTCAAGGCTTTCTGCAAGGTCTCTGGTCGTCACCTGCGGGAAATCATAGAAATAAGGTTGACCCGTTTTAGGATTATCGCTGAAAGGATTGGTTGATCCATAGCAGGATCCCAGCAGGTTTGCACAGATAATGAAATGATCTGCCGGATCGAAGAATTTATCTTCCCCGATCAGACCATTCCACCATTCTGAGGCATTTGAGTCTCCTGTGAGTGCATGAATTACCCAGACTACATTATTTCTTTCAGCGTTTAACCTGCCATAAGTGGTGTAAGCAAGATCAAATTCGGGCAGAATTTCTCCTGATTCTAAAACCAATGGATTGCTTGAATGAAATGATTCCTGAGCCATGATAATCGAAGCGTATTGACTTTTGAGATTCATTAACAGAATTAGATTTGATCGAAAGCTTGCTGGATATCGGCCTTGATATCATCAATATGCTCGATTCCGAGAGATAAGCGAAGTAAGTTAGGAGTCACTCCGGCAGCTATTTGTTCTGCATCCGAGAGTTGCTGGTGAGTGGTGGCAGAAGGCTGGATGATCAGTGTTTTGGCATCTCCCACGTTTGCCAAGTGAGAAATAAGTTTCAGGTTATTGATCACCGAAGAAGTCTGCGTTTTATCTCCTTTGATTTCGAAGCTCAAAACACCACCAAAACCATTTCGCAGGTATTTTTTGGCTAAAGCATGGTAAGGCGAAGAAGCGAGTCCGGGATAATTCACCTTTTGAACCTTTGGATGAGATTCCAGCCAATTGGCTATTTCAAGTGCATTGTCCACAGTTCTTTGAACTCTCAGAGACAAAGTTTCTATGCCCTGAAGTAATTGGAATGAATTAAATGGGCTGATTGCAGGTCCAAAATCACGAAGACCTTCCACTCTGGCCCTGATTGCAAAAGCAATATTTGGAAGTCCCAACGGGTTGTTTTCTCCGAAAACCTGCCAGAAATTCAAACCGTGATATCCTTCCGAAGGCTCAGAAAACTGAGGGAATTTGCCATTGCCCCAATTAAAATTACCTGAGTCAATGATGATACCCCCGATCGAAGTTCCATGACCACCAATCCACTTTGTAGCAGAGGCAGTTACGATTGCAGCTCCGTGCTCGATAGGTCGGAACAAATAACCTCCGGCTCCAAACGTGTTATCAACCACCAAAGGGAGGTCGTATTTCTTTGCCAAAGCGGCAATTGCATCGAAATCAGGGATATTGAATTCCGGATTTCCGATTGTCTCCAGATATATTGCTTTTGTTTTTGAATCAATCAATGCTTCAAAAGCTTCAGGATTATGGCCTTTTGCAAAACGAGCCTCAATGCCCAATCGCTTGAAAGCAACTTTGAATTGGTTGTAAGTTCCTCCGTAAAGGAAAGTGGTGGAGACAAAGTTTTCTCCGGCTTGAAGGATGTTGTTTAAAGCCAAGAACTGAGCAGCTTGACCGGAAGATGTGGCGACAGCAGCAACACCACCCTCAAGAGCCGCCAGCCTTTTTTCCAGCACGTCAGTGGTTGGGTTCATTATTCGGGTGTAGATGTTCCCAAATTCCTTCAATCCAAACAAATTGGCTCCATGCTCAGCTGAATTGAAAACATAAGAAGTGGTCTGGTAAATGGGAACTGCACGCGAATTGGTAGTTGGGTCCGGAACTTGACCAGCGTGAAGTTGGAGTGTTTCGAAATGATAGTTTGCGCTCATAGTTTTGTGGTTTAAATATTAATTCTGACTGATGATAAATGAATAGAAGTTAAAAAGCCATTGAATTGGCTTGAACAATGAAATACGACAACAAGAAATAACTTGCTGAAAACCAATTGGATTTAATAATCTGGAAGAGTGGAAAAGAAGTCCTGAATTCATCTTGCAAAGAATTTATATTTCCAAGTGAGAACATCTCATTTGGCAGGAATTGGCACCTTGGATTTTCCAGGTTGCCAGAGGGTCTTAGAGCCTGTCTCTCGCCTCTTCTTTATAAATCCTGCCACTGGAAAAAGTGAAAGGACGATGCAAATAAAAAACCGTTAAACGACAAATCAAAATTCAATGTCGTTTAACGGGAAAAATAAATATATTTCAATTACAAATGTTCGTCAGAGTATCGAAAAATGGGGTTTACATGTTCAAGATTTGCCTCAATGTTTACCAATTCTTTCACCAAGCCATTATTCAAGCCATAAACCCATCCATGAATTTCAGGAGATTTTCGGCTTTTCCAGGCTTTCTGAATTATGGAAGTCTTGATCAAATCCTGACATTGCTCAATTACATTGAATTCAACCAGTTTGTTGACTTTGTCAGTATGATTTTCAATTGCATCAACTTCTTTTTGATACATTTTGTAGACTTCTTTAATATTACGAAGCCATTTATTGATCAAACCAAAATCTTTTTGAGAGATTGCAGCCTCTATTCCTCCGCATCCATAGTGCCCACATACAATGATATGTTCAACGTTGAGTACATCTACTGCATATTGAAGCACACTTAAAAGATTCAAGTCGGTATGGACTACCATATTAGCTATATTTCTGTGCACGAAAACCTCACCCGGATCTGTCCCTGTAATTTCATTGGCAGGAACCCGGCTATCAGAGCATCCAATCCAAAGGAATTTAGGCCTTTGCTGATGGGCTAACCGATTGAAGTAATCCTTATCCAACTCAATCTTTTCTTCAGACCAGGCTTTGTTTTGGAGTAATAATTTTTCGTATGGGTTCATACAGTTTCCTTCAGATTGTATTTAAAGCCTTCGATGGTTACGTCTATTTTTTTGTCGTGGGAAGATTCAATGAAATCATTTAAAACTTCCTGTATATCGTGATCTATGAATTGAGCTCTTTGAGCATTTATAATCACCTGGCTGCCATTCGGAATTTCTGAAAGTTGTTTCATCAAGGGTGCCTTATTCAGAAATGACACATCCTTCTGAAGTTTCACCAGATAATTTCCATTAAGTTCTGTCACCACGATTGATCTTTGATAGTTAGTTTTCATTACAAAAAACAACCCGAAAATCATCCCGATTCCGATCCCTATCAACAAATCCGTAAATAAAATTGCAACTACCGTGACAATAAATGGTATAAACTGGTCCAATCCTTTTTCATAGCTCTGAATGAAAATAGAAGGTTTTGCGAGCTTATATCCTACTAAAAATAACACAGCTGCAAGTCCACTCAAGGGAATCATATTCAGAAGACCGGGTATTGAAAAAGTCAAAACCATCAGCAAAAATCCATGAAAAATTGCCGAGAGTTTAGTTCTGTTTCCTGCAGTGATATTGGCTGAACTTCTTACAATTACAGCGGTAACCGGTAAACCACCAATTAAGCCTGAGATGGTATTTCCAACACCCTGGGCTACAAGTTCCTTGCTTGTCGGAGTTAATCTTTTGTTAGGATCCATTTTGTCGGCTGCATCAATACTCAGAAGAGTCTCAATGCTTCCAATGATAGCAACTGTAGCTGCAACCACCCAAAATGTACTTTCCCCGATCATTCCAAAATCCGGGAACGTCAGTAAACTTCCAATCTCACCCAGATTATTGAGGACAGGAATATTTACTAAATGTTCATTATTTAATTGCCAGGAAGGAATCCACTTTCCAAATGCCTGATTCAAGACAATTCCTGAAATAACAGCCCAAAGTGCTCCCGGGACTACCCCAAAGATTTTATGATTTTTAATTACAGGTCTCTCAAAAGTGATCAAAATAGCGAGTGAAACCAGGACTATGGGAATCGCACCCGGGCTAAAATATTGAAGCGCATACCAGATTTCGGAAAAAGTATTGTGCTGATCTGCCTGAAGGAAAGTCTCATCGCCCATGGTATCCTTATCATAGCCGAGTGCATGAGGAATCTGTTTTAGGATCAAAATCAAACCGATTGCTGTCAGCATTCCTTTGATTACAGCATGTGGAAAGTAGTAACCCAATACTCCGGCTTTTAGCAACCCAAAGCCAAGTTGAATAATACCAGCAAAAACTACCGCACCAAGAAACAGTTGAAATGAACCCAGACTGGTGATGGAATCCAGTACGATGACTGTCAGACCTGCTGCCGGTCCACTTACACTAACATGGGAACCGGACAATGCGCCAATGACAATACCGCCAACGATTCCTGCGATTAAACCAGCCATGGGAGGTGCACCACTTGCTATTGCAATTCCCAAACAAAGTGGAAGCGCAACCAAAAAGACCACTAAACTAGCCTTTAAATCATACTTGATGTCATCTTTAAAAATCGTGTTCATTCTCCTGTTTATTTTTCGAACTTATTTAGCTCTTAAAAATTCTTCCTATCAAAAATAGAATTTTTGATAGGAATTGTTCAGAAAAATAAAAAGGAACGTTTGGCTTTATTTTAAAAGGGATAAGAAAGCCCTATCAATTGCCCTAAAGTCAAAAGAAAAGATTGCTTTTTCCATTTTATTCTTGATTAAATCAAGATTCAGATTTCCTATGCTGCCCTCATGCGTGTGATGAATCTTGGTTTGATCAGTAGAAAATTTGTCTGATTCGATATCCAACCCAACTTGCTTATATGCATCCCGAAATGGCACTCCTTTCAATACCAATTCATTCACAACTTCAACAGAAAAAACATGCTTGAAGAACGGATCAAGCAATATTTCCTTTTTAACCTTTATGGATTTTAGCATAAAAGTGCTCATCGCAAGGCAATCTTTCAAAGTAGCCAAAGCAGGGAAAAGCTCTTCTTTCAGTAATTGTAAATCCCGGTGATAGCCAGTCGTAGTATTTGCTAAAAGCAAACTGACAGTATTAGGAACTGCTGAAATCTGATTTGTTTTGGCACGAATCAATTCAAAAACATCAGGATTCTTTTTATGAGGCATAATGCTGCTTCCGGTCGTCAAATCATCCGGAAAACTGATGAATCCAAAATGCTGATTCATAAATAAACACACGTCAGCCGCTAATCTATTGAGCGTACCAGCGATTCCGGCCATGGCAAAAGCCAGTGTTTTCTCAGTTTTCCCTCTGCTATTCTGGGCATTGATCACATTGTGATGAAGATCTGCAAAACCCAAAAGTTGGGTTGTCATCGTCCGATTGAGTGGAAAACTTGAACCATATCCTGCGGCAGAGCCCAAAGGATTTTTGTTGCTTAAATCAAAAGCAGCTTTTAACATTCCCAAGTCTTCACTCAAGCCTTCGGCAAAGGAGCTGAACCATAATCCAAACGAAGATGGCATCGCGAGTTGGGTGTGCGTGTAGCCCGGCATCAAATCACCTTTATGCTTTTCTGAAAGTTCAAGAAGCAAATCAAAAAGAGTAGAGGCTTCTTCCACAACCTCTCGAATGGCTGCTCGATAATAGAGTTTCAAATCCACCAAAACCTGATCATTCCGGCTTCTTCCGCTGTGTAATTTTTTACCAACTTCACCAAATCGCTCTGTCAACAAAAACTCAACTTGTGAATGCACGTCTTCAACTCCGGCGTCAATGCTGAATTTTCCCTGCTCAATTTCATAATAGATTTCTTTCAGGCCTTTTTGAAGAGTTTGATTTTCTTCCTCAGTCAGCAATCCGATTGTGGCAAGCATGGCAGCATGAGCCATCGAAGCCAGCACATCAAAAGGCGCTAAAATCAGGTCAAATTCAGGATCTCTTCCGATTGTGAACTGCTCAACTTCTTTCTTATTGCCGGTAGCTTTTTGCCAAAGTTTCATAGGGTATTGTTTTGGATAAGTAGGTTTGAATAGGTTTCCAGGATTTTAATATATCCTGAAATCCCTTTCTGAATCTCGTTCAAATAAACGAATTCATCCGCTGTATGAGAACGGGCCGAATCGCCGGGTCCGATTTTTACCGATGGATAGGGGATCAATGCCTGATCGGAAAGGGTAGGACTCCCGAATGTCTTAAGATCTAAATCTTCAATTACACGGTTCATCAGATGATCGCCCGGCAACTGTGAAGATTGCAGTCGCATGGATCGTGGAGTAAGTTCTGCATGGAGCGAGGACTTCAATTCCTCAAAAGCCTCTTCCAACGTGTAAGCATCTGTCACACGAACATCAAGGGTGTATTCGCAAAGATCAGGAACCACATTATGCTGTGTGCCGGCATGAATAATCGTAGCGGTTACTTTTGTTCTGCCCAGAAAAGGTGAAGTCTTTCGGAATTCAAAATTCCGGATCTCATCCAAATCGTCCAAAGCCAGATAAATGGCGTTGATTCCTTCATCACGAGCTGCATGTCCAGATTTCCCTTTGACTTTGGCATCAACCACCAATAGACCTTTTTCAGCAACGGCAACTTGCATTAACGTCGGTTCACCAACTATTGCTAGTTCACATTCCGGGAGTTGAGAAATGATGGAGGAAATTCCTCCCTGCCCTGAGATTTCTTCTTCTGCTGAAGCGATCAGTAATAAATTGAGAGGAAGTGACTTCCCTGCAAAATATAAAAATGTCGAAATAAGGCTCACGAGCGGTCCGCCTGCATCATTACTTCCAAGTCCAAAAAGCTTTCTATCTTCCTCAATTGGAGAAAAAGGATTTTTAGTATAGCCCGAATTTGGTTTAACAGTATCGTGGTGGGAATTCAGCCAAATCGTTGGAAGCTCGGCATTGAATGTATTTGCGAAAGCCCAAATATTATTTCCGGATCGCTGAGTTTCGATTTCTTTTGATTTCAAAAAGTCTTCAATCAAAAGCGCAGTTCCGGTTTCTTCTTTTGAAAATGAAGGAGTTTCAATCAGTTTTTTAAGTAATTGAACTGCTTCCTGAGCCAATTCGATATGCTCTTTCATCTGTTTAGAATTATTTTTTTAATGTCAGATGGAATCTCGCATATTTGAAAACCAACCCCGCGTGTGACGTGTGACTCATGCGTCATGCTTGATTTCATCAGTATAAATCGTAGCGTTGTCTCTCAATTGTGGTTCCTGAAAGTTTTCCTTTTGCTGCCAAAAGCAGGTTTTCAGCTTTCCCAATCCAGACATGATTTACACCTTTATGAAGCGCTTCAAACGCATTGTCCAGCTTGGGAATCATGCCCGAATGGATCACATTCTCTTTTTTGAGTTCCTTGTAAATATCTTCGTTGATGAGTGGGATGATGGAATTTTCATTTTTCTCATCAATCAAAACTCCTTTTTTATTGAAGCAGAAATACAAATTGACCTGATGCTCTTTTGCAAGGCTTGTGGCCAAAGCTGAAGCAATGCTGTCGGCGTTGGTGTTGAGAAGCTGACCTTTACGATCATGCGTAATGGCGTTTACAACAGGAATTAAACCCCCTTCTAAAAATTGCGAAGCCAGCGTGGTATTGACTTCCTGTACATCGCCCACATACCCATAATCAATTCCTTTCACAGGTCTTTTAGTTGATCGGATCAGGTTTCCGTCAGCTCCGCACATTCCGATCGCATTCACTTTGAGAGCCTGAAGTTTGGCGACCATGTTTTTGTTGATCAAACCTGCATAGACCATTGTGACTATGTCAAGCGTATCTTTGTCTGTGATTCTTCTTCCGTCGACCATTTCGGGCATTACTCCCATTGACTCACCAAACCGAGAAGCCATGATCCCACCACCATGAACCAAAATTTTGAATCCCGGAAATTTTGAAAAAAGAGTTAGAAACTCATCCAACTTCTCAGGGAAGTCAATAACATTTCCTCCGATTTTGATGATACTGATTTTCATAGGTTTGGGTGGATTTTTCTCAGACATCAAGAATATGGCTGATTACAGACTGAGCAGCGAAAATTCTGTTATTAGCTTGCTCTTGCACCAAAGATCGTTTGCCGTCCAGGATTTCATCTGAAAGCTCTAGGTTTCTGCGAACGGGCAGACAATGCATTACATGAGCTTTCCTCGCATGTTTCAGATGCTTTTCGGTAAGCATCCAGGAATGGTCCGTGGTCAGGATTTTACCGTATTCATTAAAAGATGACCAATTTTTAACATACACAAAATCAGCATCTTCCAATGCCTTACTTTGATTGTACTCGATGGTTGCGCCTTTGGTGAATTCCTGATCCAAATCATATCCTTCCGGATGCGTGATCGTCAAATCATGCCCCATTCCCAGCGTCCATTCTGAAAAGCTATTAGCCACAGCATGAGGAATAGCTTTGATGTGCGGACCCCAGGATAAAACCACTTTGGGTTTGGATTTACCTTTCCAGTTTTCCTGAATTGTAACCTGATCTGCCAAACTTTGAAGTGGGTGGCGAATGGCGGATTCCAGGCTGATTACAGGTTTTCCGCAGTATTTCACAAACTGCCCGAAGACAAAATCTGTAATATCCTCGTCGCGATTGGTCAAAGATGGAAATGCTCTGATTGCCAAAATGTCGAAATAGGAACCTAAGACCGCAGCAGCATCTTTGATATGCTCGACAGTTCCTTTATTCATGATTGCTCCTTCTTTCATTTCCAGCGCCCAGCCTTCCTGGTCCATATTGAGCACGATAGGCTCCATGCCAAGATTTTGGGCGT
>JBILPR010000192.1:0-8481 GCA_044373795.1 Algoriphagus sp.
AGGCTCTATAGCTATCAAAGATTGAATGAACCACTTCATCAAAACTTCATCTGCTGAGCTTAGCTTGACACAAGCCTTATTCCCGCTGATCAAAACAGTCATCAGGTCGTGGAACCCTACCGCTGGAATATTTCCAGCCATCATAATTCCGACTGATTTTGAAAGTTCAGGCTCAATATCTCCATATCCGCTAAGCCATTCTTTGAGCTTATCCTCGCCGATCATGAAAGCAATCCCATTTAAAGCCGATTGACATGAGCTTGGGGTAAACCAGCTATTCTTGTTTTCAGCCCTCCAGAAAAGCTCTTCCTTCTCATTCTCTGAAAGATTCTTTATTAAAACACCTAGTTGGACAAAAGCAGAAACTCGATCGGGCAGATTCATAATTGATTTAAACGAGCGCAAATTTATCGATTTTGAAAAGAAGAGAGGTTAGAAATAAATTAAATTAGTTAGCATAACAACTTTTTTATTGTCAGTGTGTTTTTTGGTTGTTACTTTTGAATTCAAATATCTCAAGCTATGGCTATAATGATTACTGACGAATGCATCAACTGCGGTGCATGCGAACCAGAATGTCCAAATACAGCAATTTATGAAGGTGGTGTAGAGTGGACTTGGGGTGGAGGAACTACTTTGAAGGAAATCACCTTAGAAGACGGAACAGTGGCAAGTGCTACTGAAAAGCAAAAACCACTCTCAGATGAGTTTTATTATATCGTCACAGACAAATGTACGGAGTGCAATGGATTTCACGAAGAGCCTCAATGTGCTGCGGTTTGTCCAGTCGATTGTTGTGTAGATGATCCGGATCATCGCGAAACTGAAGAAGAACTACTGTCTAAAAAAGCCTTCATGCATGGGGAATAAGAGGTGGCATGAGCCACCTTTTTTTTTACCTATTCGTTACTGATTTTAAGCTTTTTACACTCTATTATTTACAGGTTACTGAAAAAAAGTAAAGTTTCAATTTGAATTCTCAATCCTAATTGTTTTATCTTAGTTCGGATTAACGCCCTTATAACCAAACCGAAAGCACTGTGGAAGATCAAAGGAATTACGACAGAGAAGAGATTTTCTCGAAAAAAGTGAAAGCAGGAAAGCGAACTTATTTTTTTGACATTAAATCTACAAGAGCCAATGACTTTTATCTGACGATTACAGAAAGTAAAAGAAGAGTCAATGGAGAAAGTTTTACTTACGAAAAACATAAAATTTTTCTTTACAAAGAAGACTTCTTCAAGTTTGTAGAAGCTCTGAATGAAACTGTCGATCATGTAAAAAATGAACTAATGCCAGATTTCGATTTCGAGCAGTTTGAGCAAGAAGAGACCGAAACTGGAATAAAAGACGAACTCAAGTGGGAATAAACAAGGCTTCCAACCTTTCTTATTAATTGAGTCCGGAGAAATAGTATATTTAGAGGGGGCAGAGATGCCTCCTTTTAGTTTATCCGATATGCAGCGTTTTTTTATTTATCTAGTCTTATTTATAGTTTTCTTCTTGGTGTTTGGTTGGTATTTTTCAAATATCACCCTCTATCTTGTTATGTCACTTATCCTGGCGGCGATTCTCCGACCGTTGACTAATCGGCTGAATAGTTTTCATCTTCTTGGGCAGCACCTGCCACGATGGTTTGCCATCTTAGCTTCTTATTCTGCAATTGTCGGATTATTAATTTTGCTGAGTTTGCTTTTTTTTCCTTTAATCAATCAACAAATCCTCATCATTAGCGGACTTGATTTAGATGGAATTTATACCCAGATCCAACCTCCGGTGAGTCGGGTTGAAAATTTTCTCTTTCGCTATCAACTATTGGAAAGTGAACCCGGTTACCTTTTTGATGAGATTCGAAGTTCTATTGCCAATTTCATTAAGAATTTCGATTTAGCCAGCTTTATTGGAGGCATGATTGATACTACAACCAACTTACTAGTCGGAATCATGGCAGTCACATTTATTACGTTTTTTCTGCTTTTAGAAAATGGGCTACTTCGTCGAAATCTGCTCAATCTGATCCCAAACCCTTATTTTGAATTGTCAGTTGCCACTTTCACCAAAGTTGAAAAACTGCTTTCCAATTACCTCTCCGCTCTCCTTATTCAGATGCTCGCCATCTTTTCGCTTGCAAGTTTCGGACTAACACTTGTCGGAGTTGAATATGCGCTTACCATTGCTCTCTTTGCTGCAGTAGCCAATCTTATTCCTTATGCAGGTCCGATTTTAGGATCATTATTTGGGATTATCATTGGAATATCCACCGGTAGCTTTGAGACAAACAGCGAGTTTACCTATCTGCTTATCAGAATTATATCGGTATTTGCGGCTGTCCAGCTTACGGATAACATTGTTATTCAACCGATGATTTTCTCGAAATCGGTGAAAGCACATCCCCTTGAAATTTTTGTTGTTATCTTTGCCGGGGCAAAAATCGCCGGTGTAGTGGGGATGATTTTTGCCATACCCGTTTATACCATATTCAGAGTATCCATTATGGAATTCTTTCTTGGGTATAAATCCTATCGAATCTTTAAAATAAAAACAACGAATTAATGGCCTTACAATGCGGCATAGTAGGACTTCCCAATGTTGGGAAATCCACCTTGTTCAACGCACTTTCCAGCGCAAAAGCTGAAGCTGCAAACTTTCCTTTCTGTACCATAGAACCCAATGTCGGCGTAGTTACCGTTCCTGACAACCGACTTCAAATACTTGAAAAACTAGTCAATCCCCAACGCGTTCTTCCTACCGTGATCGAATTTGTAGACATCGCCGGATTGGTAAAAGGTGCAAGCAAAGGAGAAGGCCTTGGTAATAAATTCCTGGCTAATATTCGGGAAGTTGATGCGGTTATCCATGTAATACGCTGCTTCGAAGATGAAAATATCATTCACGTAGCAGGTGGAGTTGATCCCGTTTTTGACAAAGAAGTCATTGATACCGAGCTACAATTAAAAGATCTTGAATCTGTTGAGAAAAAAATTCAACGTATTGAAAAGGTTGCAAGAGCGGGAGATGCCAGAGCAAAAAAGGATTTGGAAACTCTTCTGCTTTTCAAAGAAGCATTGAATGAAGGCAAAAATGCGCGAGCATTGGAAGTCGACAAAGATGATCTGGAAGTGCTGAGAGATCTTCACTTGCTTACTATCAAACCGGTACTTTATGTAGCTAACGTCGATGAAGCAAGCCTGTTAACAGGAAATAAATTTGTGGATAGTCTTCGAGAGAAAGTAAAAGAAGAAAATGCAGATGTGATTATACTTTGCGCAGCAATCGAATCCCAGATTGCAGAATTTGAAGACTTGGAAGAAAAAGAAATGTTTCTGTCTGAATATGGGCTTGACGAAAGCGGATTGAACAAATTAATCTCCGGAGCTTACTCATTATTGAACCTGATCACCTATTTCACAGCAGGAGTGCAGGAAGTAAGGGCTTGGACAATAAAAAAAGGATGGAAAGCTCCCCAAGCTGCAGGGGTAATTCATACTGATTTTGAAAGGGGTTTTATTAAGGCAGAAGTGATAAAACTACCTGATTATCAACAATTCAGAACTGAAGCTGGATGTAGAGAAAACGGTAAAATATCCATAGAAGGAAAAGAATACGTGGTCCAAGATGGAGATATCATGCATTTTCGATTTAATGTTTAACGTTTTCTTGAAAAAATCAATTACTTTTGATCTGCTTATCCACCCCGATTGCACTGTGCGTTTTAGTTTATTTATTGTCTCATTTTATTTTTAAAACACCGTGAGAGTTAGACTAATTTTCTCCCTTAAAAACAAGGGATCTTATTTGCCGTTCCACCACCAGTATATTCTGGCTCAATTCCTGAAAGGGTTAATTGTTAAAGGTGGGAGAGAGGAGTTTTACAATTATAATTACTTCAATTTCTCTGGTTTGAAAGGTCAAACCAAAGTCAGCAGAAGTGGCTTACATTACTACTCAAGCCTTGTCACCTTAGTAATTTCTTCCCAAAGCGAAGAATTTATGGACTATTTGCTTGAGCAGGTTTTCGCCACTCCTAAGATTGAATTGGGAAACCTAATCATGGTTCCTGAATACACTGAAATTGAAGTTGAACCTGTTTTGGAAACTTCTAACAAGTTCGTTTGTATTTCTCCGTTGGTATTGATTACCCCTGCCTTCAATGAAGAAGCGGGTAAGAGATTTATCAATCCTGACAGTGATGAGTTTTCTGATTTGCTTTATGAATCAACTCTCACCAGGATGGAAAAATCAGGATGGTACACACCTGAGCAAATGGAATCTTTCTACAAATTTCAGGTAGTTCCAGACATGGTTTATGTAAACAAATTGAAAGAGCAGCAAAAGAAATTCGCAAGAATATATGCTGTCTATGACATGGATGTGAAATATGAAGTAAGAGGCTACACGCTTCCATTCACTTTGTATGCAGCTCCAGAAGTACAAGACTTCGTATTCAAGTGCGGTTTGGGAGCATTTACTCACAAAGGATTTGGAATGTTGGATCTTGCAAATCATCCATCAGGAGTAAGAACTACTACCTACAAATTCAAGAGAGAAGGATTCGTTCCTTACAAACCAAGTGAAAGGGTCAGACAAAATGTGGCTCCTACCACAGAAGAAGGAGAAACATCTGAAACGGAATCTGAAGAATCATAAAATAATCCCTCCCGAGTTATCGGGAGGGATTATTTTTTTTTTATAACCTTCTTCGGTTTGGATGAAGGTATAAATACCCAACTAATTGATCGTATCGGGAACCCAGATTTCTGAAATAGACCAAGACTTCATATTCATTCTCGGTTTGAAAATAACTTCCTTCCAATGAATTGGTATCAAATTGATTTCCTTGAATTATTCCATATTGGTAATCATACCAACCTTGCTTCAAAAGTAAGGTAGTCTGATATAATTTAAGGTTTGGGTCCCATGACATTTTAGCCTCGGGAGATTTTCCCCATTGAGTAAATGACCCTACCAAAAAAACCGGAGATACATCCTCCTCTACCGAAAGTCGAAATGTAGTCAAAACATATTCGCTTTCAAGTTCCGGATTCCCGCCGGGACGGTCATTTGTATAGACTAAATACTGACCATTCAAATCCAAATACTGCGAATAAACTGACTCCGGTCTTGGACGATCGATCACTGCATCTGCGAAGACCGCATCCGTCTCTACGCGAACATTTGCAATATTCAGACCAGTTGCCCTAATAAATCTCAGATCTACAAATCTGAATTCATTTCCTGCCCGAAACGTGTTTGACCCGTCAAAACTTTCGTACCTCAGCGTTTTGGAAATGTCATTGAGAAAAGTTGGCTTGCTCAAATACTTGGAGTTGTCCCATCTCTGGTTTTGCCTAATCAAAACCTTGACCTGATTGAGTACATCCAATACTTCCGCATTCGAATAATTAACAAAGACATTCAATTGCTGAGATTCTCTCCTGCCATCTGTTTGAGATGGCGGCACTATTGCCGCACCAACTGTAAAAAGATCCTCATAGACCATGAACCTTTTAGTGAGAATCACCTGAGACTCATCTCGCCCTCGATAGACTTTCACCACATAATTCCCTGATTTGGTTACCTGTGGAATTTGAAATCGGTAATGAATGTAAGGAATCCTGGTATTGATCGAATAGTCGTAATTCTGAATAGTAAACTCATTGAAGTTTGGCAAAAAATCATTGTCTTTGAGCTGAGATGGAGTCCAGTCTGCGTTGCAATGAACCAGTTTGGCAGTGTATAACTCGGGATCATAAGCCAAATCATCAAAATACAACATCAACTCCCTCCCTCCGATCAGCGATACAACGGGGGCATCCAGCTGACTATCATAGGCAGCCCCAAATTGAAATAATCTCACTGATTGGATATGATCCATGTACACCTTGTCCTCCGTTTGGGCGAATGATCCCGCCAGAAAGAAGAAAAACATGAATGCAAACAACAAATAAATCCTAACCTTCATTTGGGAAAATAGAGAAATTGGACCGGAAAGAAAAACCTGATCAACTTATCATCTCCTGCAACGCAGAAATCTGGTCAACCAGCACTTCCCACTTGGAATTGATTTTCTCCAAATACCCTTGAATCTTTTGATAGTTTTCCTGAGTCCTTTGAGCCTCAGATTCATTGGAATACAGGTCCGGGTCTGCCATTTTTTTCTCCAAAACTAACTTTTGACCTTCCAGTTTTCCGATTTCATCTTCAACTGTCTTCAACTCATCTTCCAGTTTTTTCAAATCCCGCTTGGCTTGTAGGATTTCCGGCTGGCTTCTGGGAGTTGGCTGTTGCACTTTCTTTTCGACTTTGGGTGCAGGTGTACTTGCTTTCACTTCTACCTGTTGAGACTTCCAAAACTCATATTCATCGTAGGTTCCCAGATATTCTTTGATTTCATGGTTTTCAATGTACCAAATCTTATTTGCCACGCCTCTGATAAAATGCCTGTCGTGGGAAACAGTAAGAAATGTGCCTTCATATTGTTGGAGTGCCTGAATCAGAATATTGACTGATTGAAAGTCAAGGTGGTTTGTTGGTTCGTCGAGAAGAAGGAAATTTGCTTCCGAAATCAATGTTTTGGCCAATGCCACCCTGGATTTTTCTCCCCCGCTAAGAACTTTGATTTTCTTGAAGACCTCTTCATTCGAGAAAAGGAAACATCCCAAAACTCCCCGAAGCTCCATTTCGGATTTCTTACTTCCCGCCTGAGCCAATTCCTGGATGATTTCATTGGACAGATCCAACGCTTCCAATTGATGCTGCGCAAAAAACGCTTTGATCACATTATGACCTTCTTGCCTTGTTCCGCCTATCTTTTCAGAACCATCGATCACTCTAAGCAAGGTGGATTTTCCTTTACCATTCGCACCGATCAGTGCAATTTTATCACCCCGCTCGATCCTGGCGGTAGTGTTTTTTAAGATTACCAAATCCCCGTAAGCCTTACTCACGTGATCCAATATCACTACATCACGACCTGATTTTTGGGAAAACTTGAATTTAAAATTAACCGAAACCTCATCGCTGACGACTTCATGAACTTTATCCAATCTGTCCAAGGCCTTGATCCTGGACTGAACCTGATTTGATTTGGTAGCTTTTGCACGGAATCGCTCGATGAATTTTTCGGTATTCTTGATCATCTGCTGCTGATTCTCATAAGCATTTTGCTGAATCTCCATCCGTTCTACTTTCTCTTCTTTGTAAAACGAGTAGTTTCCCGGATATAGCGTCAACGTTTGACTGGCAACTTCTACGGTGCTGCTGATGCAGTTATCCAAAAAAGTCTGGTCGTGTGAAACGACCACAACTGCACCTTCATACGTTCTTAGGTAATTTTCAACCCACTGAATGGATGGTAAATCCAAGTGGTTGGTAGGCTCATCGAGCATCAGAAGCGATGGTTTTTCCAGAAGAAGCTTAGCCAGCATCACCCGCATTCTCCATCCTCCGGAGAAAGTACGAAGTGGTTTGTCTAAGTCAGCTGTCTTGAAACCTATTCCTTCCAAGACTTCTTCCGCCTTCGCTTTGATTGTATATCCTTCATGGGATTCGAATCGGTCCTGAAGATATGCCAATCTGTTTATTATCTCTTCAGAATGATCCGTTTCCATCTTTACCAAGACTTCCTCAATCTCATCCTGCAATTTCAGAGTCTCTTTAAAAGCCGCCAAAGCCACGTTCAAAATACTTTCATCTGACTGGTAGGAGAGTAAATCCTGATTCAAAAAGCCGATTGTACAATCTTTCGCTTTTTGAACTTCACCCGAACTTGGTTGAAAATCACCGTTGATGATTTTCAATAGGGTTGATTTGCCGGTTCCGTTTTGCCCCACAAGACCAATTTTGTCTTTAGGCTTGATATGTAGGTTGGCGTTTTCATAGAGAGGGCGACCTCCAATGAAATAAGAGAGATTACTAATTGATAACATGGCGCAAAAATAACTATTAACCCGTTTATAAAGGTTCCAATTGAAAACATTCTGTTTTTGATTAAATTATATTTTTTAGAAAAAAGCCCATGAAAATGAAGATTAAATATCCTATCCTTCTTTTGACAATAATCACATCGCTATCAGCGAGTTGTCAACAAAATTCAGGCAAATTGGAGCCAATCAAAACAGCCGATGGATCCAACAAAACTGACATCCGATCAGCAAAAGCAGATGTAAAACTTGAAAAAATAAGTCTACCGGAAAATTTTAAAATCGAGGTTTGGGCTGCTGATGTACCAAATGCCCGGTCAATGGCGATCAGCGAAGATGGAATTGTCTTCGTCGGAAACCGTCAGGGAAAGGAAGTTTTTGCTTTAGTGGATGAAAATGGTGATGGAAAAGCCGACTCTAAGTTTATTTTGGCCCAAGGCCTGAACATGCCAAATGGAGTGGCTTACAAAGATGGTGATCTCTTTGTGGCTGAAGTCAATCGCATTATCCGATTTAAGGATATAAAAAACACACTCAGCAATCCAACCTATGAAGTGGT
>JBILPR010000193.1:0-8437 GCA_044373795.1 Algoriphagus sp.
AAGAGGGGTTGATAACTAAATTTATTCGTTTTTTTAACAAATTGAATTCCAGCAAGTTGAATAATTGCATTCTACTAAGAAATTAAAAATAAATAGCCTGATAATCAAACGCTTAAACTAAATCACAAAAAATATTTCAACTAAAACTTGACTTTATGAATGTCGAGAGGGTATGTTTAGTTTAAGTTTTTGGCGCTAAGGACTTTTTAAATCAACTTTCTAACTTAAATCAAAACAAAATGAAAAAAAGATTAGTTATCGGAGCTGTATTCTCCTTTTTTATTTGGTCTCCAAACTTGAAAGCAAGTTGCCAAGCAGGAGGACCCGGTTCAACTTCTTGTTCTGTTTCCAAAACGTTTGAGCTTGGAGCAGGTCCAGCTTCGGGTAGTACCACTATTACATATGAAACTTCTTGCGGTCCTGGATACTATTCATGTTGTAATTTAAATATTTTGTCAGGCGCTGGTTCTGCAACTTGCATCCAATCTCCTTCCATAGCCCCTTAAATTGTTAAATTAACTAAGCGATCAATTCTGGTCGCTTAGTGTTTTCTAAAAAGACATGAAAATTACGTACATAATTTGTTTGCTATTTCTGTTTATATTCTCTTGTAATTCAAGTAAAAGGGAACCGAATGATTTAAGCACTTTGGAAATAGATTTATCTAATTCGAATTCTTCTTCAAATATTTTTTACGAAAAAAATGAAATCTTTGAATTAATTCCTCTCAAATATTCTGGAAATGAATCTTTGATTCAACAGATGAGAGACTTAATTATTTTAAAGGATAGATTTCTGGTTGTGGACTCTGACATCTCAAATAATAAGTCACTCAAATTATTTGATAAACAGGGAAATTTTCTTAAGAGTTTAAATGAAATTAATCACGATTACGTAAATCATTCAATAGAATTTGTAATACAATTCGGTGAAGATTCTATTATTGTGGTTGATAAAAGTAGTGTATTATTTTATTTAAATAAAGATCTTGTTGTTTTATCAGAGTATCAATTACCATTTAAAGCAGAAAAATTGATTATTGCAAATAAAAGTTTTTATTTTCACACTAATAAAAGAGCTTTGAATAACCAAAGCGATTCATTGTTATATAATTTTATAGTTACAGATTATAATTTTAATCAGATTTCAAAATTTGAGCTTTTTAAAATTGAGGCCTATTCGCAAAATGTCTCATTAGATGTTGATAGTAATTTTGTCCCATTTGATAGCGGAGTAACTTTTGCTCCAATATTGAGTGATACAATTTTTCGTATAACGGAAAATGGAAAAAATCCTTATGTAATAATTAGGTTTCCTACAAAAATATTTGATCCGAAGTTATTTCCGGATGTTTCTTTATCTTCAATATTACCTATCCTACAAAGCGATTTTTCTTGGGGGATAGGAAATATAATTGATAATAAGGAAATTTTATACTTTACTTTTTTCGAAAAAAACAATATGAAAGGAGTATTATACGATAAGTTGAATAAGATTACTCACGTACTTTCGACAAGTGATTTAAAAAGTAATCCAAATGTTTTACCTTGGCCAAATGTTTATCATGACGGTAAATATTACGGCTGGTATAGTGAAGAATCAGCAAGTTGGTTTGAGATAGGTGACAATAAAAATTATGAAATGTCGATATTAGGAAAAATAAATAATCACATTAACGAGACTAGTAATCCTGTAATTGTTTCTTACTCTTTGAAATTATGATCCGCTTAATACTAATTCTTTATCTATCCTTCTTTAGAACTAATTTTCAAGATAATTTATTTTTAGTGAAAATAGATGGAGAAACTGTTAAAAAAGATTTAGTCTATTTACAAAAAAAGGCAGACGAGTTTGGTTGTAAAATTTCCTTTCCTTATATAAAGTATGATGATTCGGAAAAAATTACTATTGTGCAGATTGTGTTTTTGACTGATGTGGGAAAGCATGTTATTACCCTTGATTTTTCTAAAGATAGAAGTCAATGTGTTCAATTAATCCGTGATTTTAGAAAAAATGCAGAAATTGCAAGTGGTATATCCACTTGTTAAATTCTTTAATAGGAGATTTTTGAAATTGGTTGGATACTTGAAATTAGTGCCAATTTTTTTTCGATGTTCCATAAGCCTATTCCCGAACTAGGCTAATCGGAATTTTCTTCTATTTTTGAGTATGCTTTCCAAAAAGACCAAATACGCCCTTCATGCGCTCACTTACCTGGGCAAGCATAGAGAATCTAAGACTGTTTTGATTCATGATATCGCTGAGGAGCATGGAATTTCCCATAAGTTTCTCGAAAATATCCTCCTCGAACTCAAAAAAGCCGGTTTGCTGGGCAGCAAAAAAGGCAAAGGTGGCGGCTACTACCTGATCAAAGAACCCAAAGAAATTCCTCTTTCAAAAGTGATCCGACTCCTCGATGGACCGATTGCCTTACTTCCCTGTGTCAGTATCAACTACTACGAACCCTGTGCGGAATGCAAAAGCGAAGCTGCTTGCGGCATCAAAAAAGTGATGGCTGAAGTGCGCGATGAGACACTTAAAATATTGGAAAACAAGACCCTGGAAGACATTTTGACAAACGAATAAAATTTTTTTGGAATAAAGTCTATAAAATAAATAGGGTTTATATACTTTTGTCAGCCTTCCCCGTTTGACAGAAGTATGATTTTAGACCAGCCACTCAAAAAAGTATTTGCCAGTAAGCCTGGAAAAGACAGCAGCGCCAAGAGTTTGCTTAAGGCAATTTCTTGGAGAATCGTGGGTACGATCGATACAATTGTCATTTCCTATTTGATCACCGGCGAATTAATGATGGCTGTCTCCATCGGTTCGGTGGAGGTAGTTTCCAAAATCATTCTTTATTACCTGCACGAGCGTGTTTGGGAAAATGCAACTAAAGTAAAAACCAATGAGCCAGAAACTGAACTTGTCAGATCTTGAATCCCGGCTGGATAGCCTGAGTGCAGGAGAAGGCTTGGCTTTGGTAGCTGAGCTTTTCCCGGGTAAAGCAGTTTTTTCCACTTCGTTGGGACAGGAGGATCAGGTAATCACGCAACTGATAGCTACACAAACGCTTCCTATTTCTATTTTCTCCCTGGATACAGGTCGCTTATTCGGAGAGACGCTGGATCTATTGTCCCGTACAGAAGCCAAATACAAAACCAAAATTCAGGTTTACTATCCAACCACTTCTTCAGTCGAAAAGCTGGTAAATGAGATCGGAATCAATGGCTTTTACGACTCTGTCGAAAATCGTAAATCCTGCTGCTTCGTCCGAAAAGTGGAGCCACTAAAGCGGGCTTTGGCAGGAAATGAAGTTTGGGTCACCGGTCTTCGAGCCGATCAAAGTGCCAATAGAAGCGAAATGAAGCGAATCGAATGGGACGAAGCCAATCAAATCATCAAATATAATCCGTTGTTGGACTGGACTTTTGAACAGATGATCGCCTATATCAACGAAAATAATATTCCCTATAATCCACTTCACAACAAAGGCTTCATCAGCATTGGTTGTGCGCCATGTACCCGAGCAATCGAACCGGGAGAAGATGCCCGCGCCGGTCGATGGTGGTGGGAAGATTCGAAGAAAGAGTGTGGGTTGCATGCGAAATGAGATGCAAGAAGCAAGAGACAAGAAGCAAGACGCTCTACTTCATCATTCGAGATTCGATGTTCAATATTGAAAAATTTGAAAATTAAGCTCCATCGCTAGGATCTGGTAATGAAATAAAGAAAAAATAACGAATGATGAACGCTGAACGTCGAATGACGAAGGGCAGCTCGTAAATCAGAAATCGTAAATCGTAAATACACATGTCAAACCTATTTATACCCAATCCAAAAGAAGCAGAATCGATCCATATCCTTCGGGAGGTGGCGGCGCAGTTTGAGCGTCCGGTTTTGCTTTTTTCTGGAGGAAAAGATTCAATAACCCTGGTTAGATTAGCTCAAAAGGCTTTTTATCCATCGAAGATCCCTTTCCCTTTACTCCACGTAGACACCGGACACAACTTCCCCGAGACCATCGAATTCCGTGACAAATTGGTTGCAGAATTGGGATTGGACTTGATCGTGAGAAATGTTCAGGATTCCATTGATCAGGGAAAAGTAAGGGAAGAGCGTGGTCGCTATGCCAGCAGAAACACACTTCAAACCACGACTTTGCTCGATGCAATTGAAGAATTCAAGTTCGACGCATGTATCGGCGGAGCGAGAAGAGACGAGGAAAAAGCCCGAGCTAAAGAACGTGTTTTTTCTGTCCGTGATGACTTCGGTCAATGGGATGAGAAGAATCAGCGACCGGAGCTTTTTGACATGCTGAATGGTAAAATCCACGTAGGTCAGAACGTTCGTGTTTTCCCTATTTCCAACTGGACCGAACTGGATGTTTGGGAATATATCAGAACCGAAGACATTGAGATTCCATCGATCTACTTTGCCCACAAACGGGAGGTTTTCTTCCGTGACGGGATGATCTGGACTGCCAATGAGCATGTTTTCCGGGAGTCTCACGAGATCGTGGAGGAGCGAATGGTTCGTTTCAGAACGGTTGGAGATATGACTTGTACTGCAGCAGTGCTTTCTGAGGCAGTTTCCCTGGATGATGTAGTCGGAGAAATCCGCGATTCAACCATCTCTGAGCGTGGCGCCAGAATCGATGATAAGCGATCTGAGGCTGCTATGGAGACGAGGAAGAAAGTGGGGTATTTTTGATGTACAATGTACGAAGTACAAAGTACCAAGTAACTCTCAACTCAAATCTTCTATGGACTATCGTCTATAAACTATTGACTCAAAAAAAATGGACATACAAAACAGAAAACTCATCCAAATCGCAACTGCCGGCTCTGTCGATGACGGGAAAAGCACGCTGATCGGTCGATTGCTTTACGATACCAAGTCACTCACTACGGACAAAATCGAAGCGATCGAGAAAAGCAGCAAGCAGCGAGGATACGATTACCTGGATTTTTCTCTGGCGACGGATGGTTTGGTGGCTGAGCGTGAGCAAGGCATCACGATCGATGTGGCGCATATTTATTTTTCTACCGCCAAGACCAATTTCATCATCGCAGATACTCCCGGGCATGTGGAGTACACGCGAAATATGGTGACGGGTGCTTCCACTTCTCAGGTGGCAATTATCCTGATCGATGCACGAAAAGGTGTGATTGAGCAGACCTATCGACACTTTTTCATAGCCAATCTTCTTCGCATTTCCCATGTGGTGGTAGCGATCAACAAGATGGATTTGGTGGGGTACAGCGAAGATATTTATCTGAAAATAAAGGCTGACTTCGACGCTTTGGTTGAGAAAAGTGATTTCCGTCAGGAGCAGATCACCTTCATTCCGGTGTCTGCTTTGAAAGGTGAAAACATCGCGAGGCATTCGGAAGAGATGCCTTGGTACGTTGGAAATACGCTTTTGGATCATCTCGAGGTACTGGAGCCATCCGACTTGCAGGAAAGCTCAGTTGCCCGATTCCCTGTGCAATATGTGATTCGCCCCAAGACCGAGGCCTTCCACGATTTCAGAGGTTTTTCAGGCAAACTGTACGGCGGAATTTTGAGAGTTGGGGACGAAGTGACAGTGCTTCCTTCTTTGAATACTTCGAAAATCAAAAGCATTCACTTCTTTGACAAGGAAATCGAAGCTGCGGCTCCTGGAAGTTCCATCGTAATCACGCTGGAAACGGAAGTGGATCTGAGCAGAGGCGATATGATGGTGAAGAGTTCGGAAGTGCCGAAAAGCGAAAAACAAATCACGGCAACCATTTGCCAGGTGAACAACAAAGCATTGAAAGTTGGGGGGAAATACATCCTTCAGCATGGAGTCAACCGGGTGATGGCAAAAGTGGATCAGATAGAATCCAGGATTCATACTGACTTTACCGGAACGGAAGAAGTGGATCAACTCAAGCTAAACGATATAGGGCGGGTTCATTTCCGCCTGAGCAAGCCAATCCATTTCGATACATACGATGCCAACAAATCAAACGGAACCTTCATTTTGATTGATGAGGGGAGTTTTGATACGGTGAGTGTGGGATTTATTGAATAAGTCCACGGTCCACTGACCACAGTCCACAGCTGATTCTGCTCCAATCATAAAACTTCGGGATTGGAGAAAAAAAAAATTTACCTAAAACCTAACTTTCCCTATAGGGAAAAACTATTACGCAAATGCAAAGCTTCAGAACCGAACTAGAAAATCCGATTGTTGAGCGCGATATCATCGATCTTGAGCGGAAAATCGCACTTTTCCGCGAGGGAAAGATTGACGAGGAAAAATTTCGAAGCCTTCGTCTTGCCCGTGGTGTCTATGGACAGCGGCAGCAAGGAGTTCAGATGATCCGAATCAAGCTTCCTTTCGGGCGCGTGAGTTCGGCTCAGCTTCGCAGGATTTGCAAAGTTTCTGAAGAATATTCCACAGGCAGATTGCATATTACCACCCGTCAGGACATTCAGATTCACTACGTGAGTTTGGATCGGACGCCTCAACTTTGGGCCGAGCTTGAGCGAGATGATGTGACTTTGCGCGAAGCGTGTGGTAATACGGTCAGAAATGTGACCGCTTCCGAAACTGCAGGTATTGATCCAAATGAGCCTTTTGACGTGACTCCTTATGCAGATGCGACGTTTCGTTATTTTTTGAGAAATCCTGTTTGCCAGGAAATGGGTCGGAAGATCAAAATGTCTTTTTCTTCCTCAGATGAAGACACGGCATTAAGCTATTTGCATGATTTTGGGTTTATCCCAAAGCTGAAAATCGTGGACGGAAAAGAAGTTCGCGGATTCAAAGTTTTGCTGGGTGGAGGTTTAGGTTCCCAGCCTCGTCATGCTGATTTGATTTCAGAATTTCTGGCTACAGATCAGGTGATTCCATTGATCGAATCTGTCCTTCGAATCTTTGACCGTCACGGTGAAAGAGCCAGGAGAAATAAGGCAAGAATGAAGTTTCTGGTGAAAGATCTGGGTTTGGAGGCTTTTCTTGAATTAGTAGAATTGGAGAGAAAAGCGCTTCCGTTTACAAGCTATCCGCTGGATTTCGAGACCTACGATGCCGAAAAAACTTTGCCCAATCCTCCTGCTTTCCAACTGGAAAATGATCCGGGGCTTGATTACGAGCTTTGGAAACTGACCAATGTCCTGCCACAAAAGCAAGAAGGTTATGTTTCTATTGGGGTGAAAGTTGCTTTGGGAGATTTCTACATCGACCAAGCCAGAGCATTGGCAGATTTGGTGGAAAAGTATGCAAATGATGAAGTTCGATTTACGCTTCGTCAAAATTTCCTGATCAGGGACGTGCGAGAAGATTTGGCGCCGTTCTTTTATCAGGAACTTCAAAAAATTGGTTTGGGTGAGCGTGGATACAATTCTCTTGGAGATATCACCGCTTGTCCGGGCACAGATACCTGTAATCTCGGGATTGCCAGCTCAACTGGAATTGCCCAGGAATTGGAAAAAGTGATTCTCGAAGAATATCCTCAATACCTGAAAAACCAGGAATTGGTGATCAAAATATCAGGCTGCATGAATGCTTGTGGCCAGCATAATATGGCACATATTGGTTTTCAGGGAATGTCCATGAAAGCCGGGAAAATGGTAATTCCTGCTCTTCAGGTGTTGCTTGGCGGCGGAAATCTCGGAGACGGAAGCGGAAGATTTGCCGACAAAGTCACCAAAGTGCCAAGCCGTCGCGGGCCTCAGGCTTTGCGGGTGTTGCTCAATGATTTTGATCAAAATGCCAACGGACTTGATTTCCTCAGCTATTACGATCAGCAAGGGCAGATTTATTTCTATGAATTGTTGAAGGAACTGGGCGATGCTTCGACAGTGACAGAATCTGATTCAGTCGATTGGGGTCATGACGAAGCCTATGCAGTGGCAGTGGGAGTAGGAGAATGCGCTGGTGCGATGATTGACCTGGTTGCAACTTTACTTCTGGAATCACTGGAAAAACTGGATTCAGGACAGGAAGCGCTGGAGCAAGGTCGCTGGTCAGATAGTATTTACCATCATTATGCAGGTTTGATCAATGCTGCGAAAGCAATTTTGCTTAGCGAAGACATCAGTACCAATTCCTATGCTAACATTATTTCACTGTTTGACGAGACATTTGTCGCAAGCGGGAAGATCAATCTTGGCGCAACTTTCGCAGATAAAGTCTACCAAATCAACAAGCATGAACCAACTGAAGAGTTTGCAAATGCCTATGCGAAGCAAGCGATGGAAGTTTACAGTTTGCTGAAAACGTATCGGGAAGAGGAGGTAGAGGCATGAGAAATCCTGTGAATCCAAAAGTGACGCTCGTTGGTGCGGGTCCGGGAGATCCGGAACTGATCACGCTGAAGGCGGTTTTCGCTCTTAACAAAGCCGATGTGGTGTTGTATGATGCGTTGATCGATCCTGTTTTACTGAAACATGCACCGGAAAC
>JBILPR010000194.1:0-8398 GCA_044373795.1 Algoriphagus sp.
AATCATGTAATTAATATATAAAGTTAATAAAAATTAACAACCACAGTTTAATGGCTGTTAATTTTTAAAATAAACTAATGAGTTTTAAAAACACTCAATCAATGCAATGGTAAAGGTTTATAAATTAAAGCCTCATTCCATAAACTCTCATTCACACTATTACTTGTTTCAATAACCCAAATTCCGACTGCTTTTCAAATTTCGTGAAACCATCCGCCTCCATAGATTTGCGATAATTCCTTATTAGTTAGATCTTTCATCGTTTAAGAATTATTTAAGGTTTCCATGGCTCCACTGAATTATATCCCTCAACAAATCCATCAGTAAATTCATCAAGAGCTTCTCCAACTGCTAAAACTTCAATTATTTTTTGTGCAATTTTAATTGTCTGTGATATCCAGCTTCCCCCGTGTAAGTCCTTCATCTCCTCCAAACTCAATTCTTTAAAATTTTCCATTTTCTAAACAATTTAATTTTCCCCGACCTTTTCCGGGCGTCGGGATTCCCAATCTCAGCACTGTCACAACCTGTAGCTAGTATTGATGACGGTGGCTGATCATGATGCTAACTTCTGCAACTCTAAAGTTCAAATGGTTGCTGGTTGGAATTTCCCCTCCCTACTACCTGGCCCCAAGCCAAAATCTTTCACGGAAAGATTTCTTAGCACCTTATATTTCCCATATATACTTAGCCTCCACGAAAAAAGTCAAGATGTAATTGGTCAATTTCTATCTGGTCTATATATTCTATGCAAATTGCAAATTTGAATTTATATAGAGGCGTAGTTTCGAACTGCAACTAGTCTTAACTATGATTCTACTATGCCTAGTTGGGGATAGGATATTTTCTTATTACCATGAAGCTCGTCATCGTCATCACTGAAAGATGACCAAACGTTACATTATCACAAGCCGATATCCACTCAATCAGATATTTTACACAAAAAGCGATGCATATTGCCAAAATGAAGTCCCTAGAGATCGAAGCAAATTTTTTGATCCAAGTCTGATTAATAGGTTTTAATCATTTCTAAAATAAAAAGAATGTAGTATTATGAAACACAAACTCCAAAACTGATGTACCCCAAAATGAGGTAAAGCACTTTCCCTCATAACGTAACTTTCAGAAATTGATCAAATAAGCAGTGAACGCTGGAAGGGGAATATAAAAGGATTCATAGGATTTTCTAAATTGCTTTTTTAATTTTGGATAATTAAATCATCAAAGATTCAATAGTAGTCCAGTAAAATTTAAAAGAGAATGTAAACTAATCGAAGAGATCAAACCGTGTTTTAAAGTTACCAATCCAAGTATTAATCCTGAAAAAAAGAAAGGAATTATGGATATTAAAAGAATTAAAAAGCCTTCTGAACTATAATTTAAACCCAAGTGGAATAATGCAAAAACAATGGAAGAAATGATAAGAAAGGCTACTCTGTTTTGATGGAAATTAATAAAATTAAAATATACTGATTTCGTAATGAGAAATAGTATGATGCCAAATGAAAAACTTAAGAATAAATCTATCCAGAAATTAATATAAATAAAATGCTCTAAAATTTTAGAAATAAATATTACAATGAAGAAGCATAATCCGATTCTAATATATTTTTCATTTTTTGTTAAAATAGCTCGAAAAGAAAATTCCTCAAATATAGGCACAAGGATACCAAACGCGATAAACGAAATTAAAATATTTAATAAATCTTTACTTTCAAAAAATATTCTATCTATTTTTTCCAATTTACCAAGCGAAACTATTCTTTTCAAGAAAAAAATATAAAGTCCATCAAAAAGAATGATGTAAAAAAAATAGGGAAACATTTTTTTTAGTTTATTAAAAAAGTGGGAGGTTTTATCTCCCACATTTAGCCGCATCAACTTTTTAGTATTTCAACTGCTTTAACACCCTCCCTTACACCATCTGCAAAAGCATTCATGGCATTTAATGCATTTGAAGTCATTGCTCCAAGAAAACTTCCAATTTTATATCCCCAAGAGTAAGACTCTTCTGAACCACCATTTATATATAGTAGGTCATCTCCGTTTAATTTTTCAAATTGTTTCATAGTAATTTTAATTTTTTTACCAATGCTTATTTTTATTATTAAAACCATTTTTAAAACCTTCCCCCAGCCCGGAGATAAAATCTGCTGTGTCTCCAACTACAGCTAAAGCATCAAATGTCCAGTGATCAAACAGCTTATCCATAGGACCTAAGTCACCACCTGTAATTTCAACTAATTCTATTTCTATCAACTCTTTAAATTTATCCATTTTTTTAAGAATTTAATTTTTCCCCAACCTTTTCCGGGCGTCGGGATTCCCAATCTCACTAATGTCACAACCTGTAGCTAGCATATGGTTTAGGCAACTGATCATGATACTAACTTATTAACCCTCCGTCTAAAATAATGGACGCTGAAAAATAATTGCAATCTTTTCCACCATTAACTGAATTTTCTTCATCAGGATTTAACACCCGAAACGAATATTCAAGATTTATTCCTTTGCAATCTTCGTAAATAAAGGAATTCTGTCTTTTATTGTATCGAATCCAAACACCTTGATCTCTTAATTCCTCCAAGATTAGATACAACTTTGCCCGACTTATTCCAAGCCGATCTGCTAATTGTTCCGGATTTCCTGTTCTATTTTCTTTGACCAGCTTGTTTAAAAGTTGAAGCCGCTCAATCTGCCTTACAAATTCCATATTCTTTTCGGTTTAGCGTTTAATAAAACCAGTCTCAATGAGCCTATGTTAATACAACCAGTTGTTTTCTGATCATTTCAAAGTATTTCCCTTCTCTGATCACGAGGTCAGCATGAGTTCCCTCCTCTATTAATTTGCCGCGATCCAAGACATATAATCGATCAAACTCCTGGACTGCGGCCAGTCTATGGGTGATGAAAATAATTGTCTTTCCTTCAGCTGACAGCATCCGGATGGCTTGCTGAACAAACTGCTCTGAATCAGGGTCTAAAGAAGACGTCGCTTCATCCAAAATCAGAATCTCCGGATCCCTGTAAAGCGCTCGAGCAATGGCAATCCGTTGCTTTTGGCCTCCGGACAGCGATACTCCATTTTCTCCCAAATATGTTCCAAATCCATTGGGCAAGCTCTCCACAAAACCCATCATCCCCAATTGATGGCAAATATTAAATACCAACTGCATGTCTGGCTGATAGTCCCCCAAGGCTATATTCTCCAAAACATTTCCGGCAAAGAGATCAATCCGCTGTGGCACCACGGATACGATTTGCCTCAAACTGCCATTGTCGATAAATTTGATATCGTAGTCGCCGATATAGATGTTTCCTGATTGGAGGGTGTATAGGTTTTGCAGCAGGGAGATCAATGTGCTTTTACCGGAACCACTCTCCCCTACCACACCGGAAATTTTTCCTTTTTGGAAAATCAAAGTCAGACCTTCAAATACATTTGCCCGAGAACCGTATCGAAAGGAAACCTCACGGAATGTAATGTCGCCCACATCGGATCTTTTGATGGGAAATGTCTCATCGGATCGTTCGGTTTCCAAGTCCATGATTTCAAATAATCGGTCTGCTGCGATCAGTGCGTTTTGGATGGTTTTATTCATTCCGATCAAGCTGGAAATGGGACCTGTCAGATAACCCGTCAATGCGTAGAACGACATCAATTCCCCAGGGGTAATCTCATTTTGCAGGACATATCCTGCGCCTACCCAAAGCAGAATAATTGTAAATAACCTGGATACTGTCTCCGAAGAAGTCCCTGAAAATAGGTTATTCATTCCTGATTGATAGACCGATCGAAGGAGATTTACAAAGCGAATTTCGGTCTTGATATTAGCATGATCTTCCGCTCCAAAGCGCTTGATCGTTCCTGCCGAGGTAATGGACTCAACAAGTTGAGATTCCAGTTCTGCAGAATCCTCCATCAGCTTCCGTTCTACTTTTTTATTGAGCCGATTCGTCACCCAGTAGATGATCGAGTACAATGGGATCAGGAGTAGCATGATCAAGGCTAGTTTCCAATAAAAGGTAAACATCAGGGCAAAAGAAAAAATCACGATAAAGACATTGACCAAAAAACTAATGGATACGTCATTGATAAATGCCCTGATTTTTACAGCATCATTGATTCTGGAAATAATCTCACCCACTCTCATTGTATCAAAAAAACGCTGAGGAAGTGAAAGCAAATGTTTATAATACCCCAAAATCAACCTGGCATCGATCCTCTGTCCAACCTTAATAATGAACAGGGTTTTAAAAGTACCGATGAATAACTGAAAAACTAAAAGTGCAATCATCGCAACCGATAGGAGATTCAACAAATTGGCGTTTCTCCCAATAAATACATGATCGATAATTTTCTGTATATAAATCGAAGTGCAAAGACCCAAAACTGTATACACTATGGCTCCAAACAAAGATTGGATCATCACCATGCGATGAGGCCTGACCAAAAACCAGAATCTATTCCAAGTACCAACTTTTTGGTTAATCGTTTGAAACTCCTCATTAGGCATCAGCAATACTAATACCCCCGTCCACATTTCCTTAAATCTTTCCGGGGAAACTTGATGGATTTGTCCATCTCCGGGGTCCATGTACTCAACCATCTTTTCGGTGATTTTGTACAAAACAATGTAGTGGTGAAGTACCTTTTTAACAATCACGTGGGCGATCACTGGCATAGGGACATCCAACAGGGCATCAAACTCCCCACGAACCCCCTTTGCTGAAAAACCCATTTTGATAGCTGCCTCTATTAAACCCAAAATATTGGTTCCCTTTTGATCGGTTGAAGCCATTTGACGAATCTTGGACACTGGTAATTCCAGCTTATAAAAAGCCGCAACGGAAGCTAGGCAGGCTGCCCCACAATCGGTAATATCTCGTTGTTGGATTTTAATTCCCATGGATTAAAAAAATTAGTGAGTGTTGGCTACGGAAGGATTAAGCCAGTCATCTACATTGTCATAAAGCAATTGAAATAAAGATCGCCTAGCTACTACAAAGCGGGCATTGAAAGTCATACCTTTTCTGATTCCTCCTTTAAGCTCACTGGAGAGGTATAATTCAGTTGAATCCAATTGGCAGGTAACCAAGAATCCAGCTTCTTTCTCGGAAAACATAGTCAAATCGTCCGCAATTTCAAGCACTTTTCCGGTAGCAACGCCCCATTGATTGTAGTTAAAAGCATCAACTTGAAATTTCACTTCTTGACCTTTCTCAAGAAAGGCGATATCTGCTGGAGAAATGTAAGTGACAGCAATCAAATCGGAATCGGGTGAAATTTCGGCGAACTTTTGATTGGGATAAACAAAATCTCCCTCATTCAAATTCAACACATTCATCAATGTTCCGGATATCCCTGCTATGATTTTATACTGTTCCAATTGTTCCTGCGAAACCTCCAATTGGTTCATGATCCGATTTCTTTCATCAGAATTGTTAATTAATTCCTGTTCCCAATGGTTAATTTTTTGGTTTTTTAGGAGTTCCAAATGAGTTTTAGCTTGTTGGCTTTGGACTTGAACCTCATCAAACTCAGCAAAGGCAATCGATTTACTTTCAAACAACGAGTTTGACCGCTGAAAATCACGATCTAGTTTCTGAACCCTCAATTCCTGATTTAAAATCTGTGTTTTAAACTCAAACAAAGAAGCTTGATAAAAATTGGTCTTGGGTTTCAATGTTTCTAATGATGAAGAATAATCAAAATCCACTAAGAGTCGTAAATCGCGGATGAATCCATTGAGCAAATCCAGTCTTTCTTCAAAACCCTTTATCTCCAGATTAATTTGCTCTCCTCTAATAACG
This sequence comes from Algoriphagus sp., assembly GCA_044373795.1. Lineage (GTDB taxonomy): Bacteria > Bacteroidota > Bacteroidia > Cytophagales > Cyclobacteriaceae > Algoriphagus. The sequence continues at coordinate 5,815 of JBILPR010000194.1, forward strand.
GCAAGCACATCTCCTTTTTTAACTTTCCGGTTTTCAGATAAACTCCAAAATTCCAGCCTACCATTCGCAGTATTTATTATACTATTTCTCTGAAGGGAAGACTGAAAAGTCCCTTGCGTCTGAACAGCTACATCAACAAATATGAGAGGTAATGACACTGCGAAACTCAATATCAGCCCCAGTACAATCATGTATATAGCAAGGGATCCAACGCTGATTCTTGAGTCATAAACCTCAACAGTATTTTCTAAAATAGAAGCGGGAAATACTTTATTGTTCATAATCAAAAAAATTTAAATTTGAAGGGATAATGATCTAATTCTAATGGTTGACTAATCCAAAGTATTCGTTCACTAGTCAGGAGAGTGTTCACGTTATTAGATTCAAATTGAAAAGCAATGAATTGTGATTTCTCACTAAATCTGAATTTCAAAAGGAAGTGGTTTCTAAATTGATAACAATTTCCCTCATAAGTCAGAATTACAATTCTGAAAAAAAACCATATTTCCACATAAAATGTGGTCAGTCTAAAAAACATCATATAAATCCATTCAGGTAAAAAGAAATGCTTAGGATATGAATAAGTAAAAAGTAACACGCATTTCCAAATAAATTTTAAATTAATTTTTTCAAGAAAAAATTAAACAAAAAAGATCATGGACCCTAAGTTTTAAATGAGCTTTTGATCTGGTAGGTTATAATTTATACCAATTCGGTTTTTGAATATTTAAAAGACTTTTTTTAGTACTTAAATAAAGGATATCATTTATTTTGGAAACTTACTAGAGAAAGTCAATTGGGTGGGATTTTGGAAAAAATTTAACTAGTTTTTTAACTAAAAAAGAATAAATAATTTTATTTAATTCTTTCATTTTAACCTATTTCCTAGAAACCGCATTTTTCATTTACAACCTAAATAGGAGAAATATAATAATGAATGGTCAAAAAAAATAAAACCTTTAAGGCCTTTTAGACCTCAAAGGTTTCAAAAATCAAAAAGAGCTTGATGATTAGATTTCACGACTTGGATCTACCAAAGATTATAAATCTATTTTCTTCTCACCAAACACCCCATCTTTAACTTAATATTCAGCCTTCAAATTTCAGCCTTCTGACTTACTTCAAACTCTTATATCGAATTCTCTTTGGCGTCACATCGCCCATTCTTTTCTTCTTGTTTTCTTCGTAATCGGAGAAGTTGCCTTCAAACCACACCACTTGGGAATCTCCCTCGAAAGCCAAAATATGCGTACAGATTCTGTCCAGGAACCATCTGTCGTGGGAAATAATCACCGCACATCCTCCAAAGTTTTCCAAGGCTTCCTCCAATGCACGAAGGGTATTAATATCCAAATCGTTGGTTGGCTCATCCAGCAGGAGAAGGTTACCCCCTTCTTTCAGCATCATGGCAAGATGAACTCGGTTGCGCTCACCACCTGAGAGAACTCCTACTTTCTTCTCCTGATCTGCTCCTGCGAAGTTGAACTTACTCACGTATGCACGAGAATTGACTTCTTTATTTCCCAGTTTCATCAGTTCATTTCCGCCGGAAATAATCTGATAAACAGACTTATTTGGATCCAGACCACCATGTTCCTGATCCACATAGGATAATTGTACAGTCTCTCCTACTTCGAAATTACCTGAATCAGGATTTTCCTGTCCGGTAATCAGTTTGAACAAAGTAGTTTTACCTGCTCCGTTTGGTCCGATAATCCCTACAATTCCTCCTTGAGGTAGCGAAAAGCTAAGATTTTCAAAAAGCAACTTATCTCCATAGGCTTTGGAAACTCCATTTACTTCGATCACTTTGGCACCCAATCGTGGTCCGGGCGGAATAAACAATTCCAATTTGGATTCCTTTTCTTTGACCTCTTCACCGACCAACTTATCATAGGCGGAAAGTCGGGCTTTACCTTTTGACTGACGGGCTTTGGGAGACATTCTGATCCACTCCAATTCACGCTCCAGCGTCTTTTGACGTTTTGATTCAGTCTTTTCTTCCTGCTTCAAACGATTTTGTTTTTGGTCCAGCCACGAAGAATAATTTCCTTTCCACGGAATACCTTCACCACGATCCAATTCCAGAATCCATCCGGCGACATTGTCGAGGAAGTATCTGTCGTGCGTTACTGCGATGACGGTTCCTTTGTAATTTTGCAAATATTGCTCAAGCCACTGGACCGATTCGGCATCCAGGTGGTTTGTAGGCTCATCCAAAAGCAAAACATCTGGTTCCTGAAGCAACAATCGGCAAAGAGCTACCCGGCGTTTTTCACCACCTGAAAGCGTCCCCACAATAGCGTCGCTCGGAGGGAGTCTGAGCGCGTCCATGGCTTTGTCCAGCATGACGTCCAGTTCCCAGGCATTGGTCGCGTCCAGCTTCTCCTGAACCTCTCCCTGACGGGTAATGAGTTTGTCCATCGCATCCGGATCATCCATCAGCGCGGGATCCATAAATTTCTCGTTGATTTCTTCGAATTCTTTCAGCAGATTGACCGTAGCTGCCACTGCCTCCTCTACTACTTCTTTCACCGTTTTAGCTGGATCAAGCTTGGGTTCCTGCTCGAGCATTCCAACGGTG
>JBILPR010000001.1:0-75115 GCA_044373795.1 Algoriphagus sp.
GATGAAATTGGGAATGGGGCATCCTATGGGACCTCTTCAACTCGCTGACTTCATTGGTTTGGATGTTTGCCTATCCATTCTCCGTGTTCTTCAGGATGGATTCGGAAATCCAAAATATGCTCCCTGTCCTCTTTTGGTGAACATGGTCGAAGCGGGATTCAAAGGTGTGAAAACTAGTGAAGGATTCTACCAGTACACTCCGGGAAGCAAAGATTTGGTAGTTGCATCCCGGTTTAAGAAATAATCTAAAAAGTAAATTCAAATGCATTTAGCAATATCCGGAAATATCGGAAGCGGGAAAACCACCCTCACAGAGAAACTTTCCAAACATTACGGTTGGAAGGCAGAGTTTGAGGCGGTGGACAATAATCCATACTTGCCGGACTTCTACGAAGACATGAAGCGGTGGGCTTTTCACCTTCAGGTATATTTCCTCAATTCCCGTTTCGATCAGATCAAGAAAATTCAGGAAAGCGCTCATCCTACAGTTCAGGATCGGACTATCTATGAGGATGCTTATATTTTCGCAGCCAATCTTTACAAAAGCAACTTGCTCAGCGAGCGTGACTATAAGAATTACAAGAGTCTTTTTGATTCCATGATTACCCATGTGAAAGCCCCGGATCTTCTGATTTATCTCAAAGCAGACATTCCAAAGCTGGTGGGTCAAATCGAAAAGCGAGGCAGAACGTATGAAACCGCAATGCGAATTGATTACCTTAAAAATCTGAATCAGCATTATGAAGACTGGATCGGAGAGTATCAGGAGGGAAAACTCCTAATCGTGGATGTCAATAATCTGGATTTTGTCGAGAGCCCTGAGGATTTTTCCTTCATCGTTCAGAAAATAGATAGGGAGATTTTCGGGCTCTTTGCCTAATCGCTAATAATGAAAAGACCATCCATTGCTGGGTGGTCTTTTTCATTTAAAGCATCGGACACTCAAATTACACCTTATCCAATTTTCCTCAGCAACCAATTGAATATCACTTTTCGCTGCTCTTCCTTTGGATTGACAAGAAGTTGATCCAATCGCTTGAGTGAACCACCGGTCATTATTGTCTCATAAGGCGTCAATCGAATCAATTTGTATCCATGAATCCTGGTTTGAAGATCGTATTGAATGTCATTGTAGGCAAGCAATTTCCATCCCGCTGGCCCATTTCCGGAGAAATCCCCCTGTTCGCTTGCTTTGCCAAAACACTGCTTAGCAACCGGGGAACCATTCCAAACCCGCTCTTGGTACCCAACTTTCAGGCATTCTTTTTCAAACGTCCGGCACAGCCTTTTGTAAGCTTCTGCAAAAGGAAAATTCAAATCGCTGTAAAGGTCAGATTTCAAAGTTGAAAGTCTGTATCTGTTGAAATGCAACTCATCATCATAGAGGAAAAGATTACGATTGATTTTAAAATCAAATTTCAACTTTTCAAGAAAAATGAGTTTTCCGTTTCCTCCAAGTTCTGAATAAACTTCTTCTAACCAGTTTTTTCCTTTTTGGTCCAGGAAACCAGGATTGACCTCCAGATCGAATTCACGATCAAAATCTGCTTCACCTTCTTTGAGAATCAGGTGAAGCTGTCGGGTCATTAGATTGTCCATTTGATTACGTGTTTTCCCGGAGGATATCCCAAGTATGATCGGCCAAGAGCTTAATTTCAGCGATAAATTGAGCAAAATCCTTTTTTCTTCCCCATTCCTCGGGAGCAATCATGCTCATGAAGTCTGTTCCATCGGATTTTTGATACAAAAAATAATGATGGTTGATCAACGGTTCAAATGCAATGGAAGCCTGATAAATTCGCTCAGAAACCTCAATTCTGGCTTGGATTTTTTTTGCCTGATCCGCCAAAAGCTGCATTTGCTGGTAGATCTGCGACATCTGCATATCTGTCTGACTGTGCATCGCTGCCACCGCCCGACCGGTAATTTTCCCTTTGTCTTCAGGCTTGATGATTGCACTTCCGGCATGATGCGCGTAAGGCAATATCCCGGGATTCTCCGTGGTTTTTTCCTTCATACGCTCCAAATCGAGCCTTTCTACATCTATTTTTTTGCCGATCATGTTTCAATTTTCAGATTTATCAGTGTTGATTCGTTCTTTAAGATTTCCCTTGGAGCCGGGAAACGTCGTTCGTCTGGAAATATCGTAACCGATCCAGAACATGATAAGCATGAAAATCACGAAAATGATTAGAAAGATTTTTTTATTTTTTTGCATAGTTGATTTAAATCTTCTGCATTTGAAATGCAAAATTAACGAAACCGAGCTGTTGACAGAACTTTAATTTGCTGTTTATTAATTCTCCTTTTGTAGATAATGAGGCTTTTTGAAAATTGTTTTTAATTTTAGCAAAAAGGTATGCAAGCTGATTTTTTATTCGCGAAAAAAGATTCTCAACACTAACTATGTATCAGCTCATAAATGAAAAAACCATTTTTCAGTATTTTGGGGATGATGACCCAATAATGCTCAAAGAAATGGTTCAAATTATCATTGATATCAACCTCAAAGAACTGAAGGAAATTAATCAGTTTTACCTTCTTGCTGATTTCCAGACAATCAAAAAACGGTGTCATAAATCCAAGCCAAGTATGAGTTACATAGGTGCGCTGAAGACGCGAAAAATTCTGGAAGACATAGAATCGGACATCGAAAATTTACTCACGCTTAATGAAACCCTCCAAAGCCATCTTGTGATAATTGAGGATGAGTTGATCAAATTCATGAGCACCGCCAATTAAAAAACTCAAAGATTTATAATGATGACGCAGCGAAAATTTCTATTTCTGCCTTTGCTTTTTATTGCCCTTTTCGAAGCAAATGCCCAATCTCCTCTCAGTGTCGAATACATCATGCGTGATCCGAAGTGGATGGGGACTTTTCCTTCTGCGGCTTCCTGGGGAGACGATGGGAAACAGCTGTTTTTTCAATTCAACAAAGATCTGGATCCTTCAGATTCTCTCTATAAAATTAACCTTTCCAATCCTGCTCAAATCCAAAAAGTACATTGGGCGGAGGCAAAAGATCTGAGAAAATCAGATCTATCTTACAATCGTGACAAAAGCCTGCGTCTTTATCGGGAAGGAAATAACCTGATGATGGACTATCCCCCTTTGGGAAATCCGGTTGTTTTGCTCGAGTGGTTTGAAGAGTTCGATAACCCAAGGTTTCTGGCCGATGATGTTGAAATTTCCTTCATCTCATCCGGAAATATTTATGTTTTCAATCGCAATTCTAAGAGTATCACCAGAACAACCAATATTTTGGCGGGCACGAAACCACAGGCTCGAAGCCCTCTTACCGAAAAAAAATCAGGATTTCTGGAGGCAGAAAATCTAAACTTACTTCAGGAAGTGAGGGAGCGGGAAGAAGCCAAAAAACTATCAAGAACATACCGTGAGTCAATTGCAAACCAAAGTGATGAGGCATTTGCCTATTATAAAGAAGGGAAAAACATTTCCAATCTTCAGCTTTCGCCCGACAAGCAATTTGCAACATTCTCTGTTTTTACCTCGCCGACGACCAACAAAAACACGAAAGTTCCAGACTACACCGCAGCTTCGGGATACACTGAAGATCTGAACTCACGGTCAAAAGTTGGAAATGATCCCACAAAAACTGAAGTGGGAATTTATGATCTAAATCGCGACACCGTTTATTTCGTCTCTTCAGCTGATCTCCCAGGAATCAAAGATTTGCCTGATTATGTGAAAGACTATCCTGAGAAAACCTGGGAGGAAAAAGAAAGAGATTTAATCTTATCCGGCCCATATTTTTCGCCTGACGGAAAAAGAGCAATTATCCAGATTCGAGCTTTTGATAATAAAGACCGTTGGATAGCTGAGGTAAATCTTCAAACCGGGGAATTGAAAACTCTCGATCGTCAACGAGACGAAGCATGGGTTGGTGGTCCCGGAATCGGCGGAGCTTTTGGAGGAGGAGTATTGGGTTGGCTTCCGGACAATCAGCATATTTATTTCCAGTCAGAGTCTACCGGATATTCCCATCTTTACTTGCTGAATGCAACAACTGGTGGGAAAAAGGCCCTCACATCCGGTAAATACGAAGTTTTTGATCCGTTTATTTCTAAGGATCAAAAGCTTTGGTACCTCACCACATCCGAAGTTGATCCGGGAGAAAGACACTTTTATCGCATGCCGCTCATGGGTGGAAAGATGGAAAAACTGACCTCCATGACCGGAAACAATGAGGTCATACTTTCACCGGATGAGAAGAAACTTGCAATTCTATATTCCTACACCAATCAGCCAACCGAACTTTTCATTCAAGATGCTAAAGTTGGTGCCAAAGCCACGCAACTTACAGCGGGCCAAAGTGCAGAATTCAAAGCCTATTCCTGGAAAGATCCCCAGATCGTCCGATTCACGGCTGAAGATGGAGCACAGGTTCCTGCCAGACTTTATCTGCCTGACCCGGGAAAAACGAATGGCGCTGCGGTGATTTTCGTCCACGGCGCGGGCTATCTTCAAAACGTACATAAGTGGTGGAGCACCTATTTCCGTGAGTATATGTTCCACAATCTTTTGACAGATCTAGGCTACACGGTATTGGACATAGATTACCGCGCTTCAGCCGGATACGGCCGGGACTGGAGAACAGGAATCTATCGCCACATGGGAGGAAAGGACCTTTCTGACCAAGTAGACGGAGCAAAGTTCCTGGTAAATTCCCATGGAGTAGATGCCGGAAGAATCGGTATTTACGGAGGAAGCTATGGTGGTTTCATCACCTTGATGGGACTTTTCATCGCTCCGGAAGTTTTCAAATCAGGTGCGGCACTTCGCTCTGTGACAGATTGGGCGCATTACAATCACGGTTACACTGCCAATATTCTTAACACCCCCGAAGAAGATCCGATCGCATACCGTCGCTCCTCTCCTATTTATTTTGCCGAAGGCCTGAAAGGAAATCTGCTCATGGCACACGGAATGGTAGATGTAAATGTGCATTTCCAGGATGTGGTGAGACTTTCTCAGCGATTAATCGAACTCAAAAAAGACAATTGGGAAATGGCAATCTATCCGGTCGAGGACCACGGTTTTGTAGAGCCAAGTTCATGGACTGACGAATACAAACGAATCCTCAAACTCTTCAATTCCACTCTTCTTATTCCTCAACTATGATAAATTTCCGATCCAACGGAAGCTTTCTTGTTTTGATTGCTTTCAGCATTGCCAGTTTTTCCTGCGGAAAGAAAGAACCCGAACCAGAAAAAATTCAGGGCCTGATTGCTGAAAAAGCAATGGTTGTCTCGGCCAGAGAAGAAGCCTCTGCAATCGGGTTAGAAATAATCAGAAAAGGAGGAAACGCTTTTGATGCGATGATGGCGACCGAAATGGCTTTGGCTGTGACCTATCCTTTCGCAGGAAATCTCGGAGGCGGAGGATTCATGGTTTACAGGATGGCTGATGGCACTGCTGGCTCGATTGATTACCGCGAAAAGGCACCTGCAGCATCTTCAAAAGACATGTACCTGGATGAGAATGGTGAGGTAATTCCAAACCTAAGTACACAGGGAGTTATGGCTTCAGGGGTGCCGGGCACTATTGCCGGAATCTTTGATGCACAGGAAAAATTCGGAAAACTGACTCCTGCTGAAATCCTCCAACCCGTCATTGAATTGGCGAGAAGAGGTTTTGTCATCACGGAAAAACAAGCGGAACGACTTCAAAAAGCCCGTCAAACTTTCATCGAGGTCAATGGTCCGGAAACCTTTTTTGGAAAAGAACTGAAAGCGGGAGACACATTGAAAATCCCGATTTTGGCAGAAACGCTCAGCAGAATTGCAGCAAACGGCAGAGATGAGTTTTACAAGGGTGAGACAGCCAAAATACTTGCTAAGCACATGCAAGACAAAGGTGGAATCATCACAGAGGAAGATCTCGCAGGATACGAAGCTGCTTGGAGAGATCCAATTGTATTTCCCTATAAGGATTTGAAAATCATATCTATGGCACCTCCAAGTTCAGGTGGAATCACACTTGCTCAAATCATGAAAATGGTCGAGCCTTATGATCTGAAATCCTACGGGCACCATTCTCCGGAGCATATTCAACTTCTGGTTGAGGCAGAAAGAAGAGCATATGCGGATCGAAATTTCTATCTGGGTGATCCGGATTTTGTGAAAATCCCTGTGAATGAATTGTTGAATTCGGATTACTTGAAATCAAGAATGTCAAACTTTAGTTTTGATGTGGCTACTAAATCATCCGATGTAAAGGAAGGTGAAATTGCTTTCGCAGAAAGTATGGAAACAACTCACTATTCCATCGTCGACGCCGAGGGAAATGCGGTTTCTGTAACCACCACTTTGAATGGAGGCTATGGATCCAAAGTCTTTATCGACGAACTCGGCTTTTTCATGAACAATGAAATGGACGACTTCAGCTCGAAAGCAGGAGTGCCAAATATGTTTGGATTGATCGGTGCAGAAGCAAATAGCATCGCCCCGGGCAAGAGAATGCTCAGCTCCATGACACCAACCCTTGTTGAAAAAGACGGGAAGCTTTGGATGGTGGTGGGAACGCCGGGCGGATCGACGATCATTACTTCTGTCTTGCAAACGATTTTGAATGTCTATGAATTTGGGATGGGAATGCAGGAAGCTGTTGAGGCACCCCGATTTCATCATCAATGGTTACCGGATTTGGTGAGTTTTGAACCCGATTCATTTGACTCCACTTTGATCAGCAAGTTGAAATTGAAGGGCTACCTCATTCAGGAAAACAACAATCCCATCATCGGAAAAGTGGATGCCATCCTGGTGCTTCCAACTGGAAAACTGGAAGGTGGCGCCGATCCAAGAGGTGATGATAAAGCGGTAGGTTTTTGAAATCCTTGAGATTTATTTCATTCATCCAAAACCCTCTAATTTTCCCATATTTCAATTTTTGAATCCTTAATTTTGCCTTGCTAAGAACCAATTCCATCTAAATCAATGTTCTCGCAATACTTGTAACCTAATGGACCTTTAATCCATTAATTATTACGCTAAATGAAAACAAAACAAAGAGTAGTCGTTGGCCTTTCGGGCGGCGTCGATAGTTCGGTAGCAGCTCACCTCCTCCTAGAGCAAGGCTATGAAGTCATCGGGATGTTCATGAAAAACTGGCACGATGAATCCGTCACCATTTCCAATGATTGTCCTTGGATGGAAGATTCCACGGATGCAATGTTGGTCGCGCAGAAACTCGGAATTCCCTTTCAAGCCATTGATCTCAGCGAAGACTATCGAGAGAGAATCGTCGATTACATGTTTTCGGAATATGAAGCTGGTCGCACTCCCAATCCGGATATCCTTTGCAACCGCGAAATCAAATTTGATATTTTCCTAAAAGCTGCTCAAAAACTCAAAGCCGACTTTGTCGCTACGGGTCATTATTGTCAAAAAGGAGAATTGGAAGTTGGGGGAATGCCAGTTTACCAGCTACTTGCAGGAGCCGATCCAAACAAGGATCAGAGTTATTTTCTCTGCCAATTGAGTCAGGACCAACTAGCTAAAGCACTTTTTCCCATCGGGCATTTGCAAAAATCCGAAGTGCGAAAAATTGCAAAAGAATTAGATTTGGTTACTGCGGATAAAAAAGACTCACAGGGTCTATGCTTCATCGGAAAAGTTCGCCTACCGGATTTTCTCCAGCAGCAACTAAAGCCCAAAAAGGGTAATATCATTCAAATCCCTGAGAATTTGGAGATTTACAAGACCCTTCAAATCCCTGCAGGAATCGCTCCTGAAGATTGGGAAGACGAGATTTTAGACGCGATTTCTTTGCCGATTCACTATTCTCGAAATCAGGGAAAGGTACTAGGCGAGCATACAGGAGCACATTATTTTACCGTGGGACAGCGAAAAGGATTGCATGTCGGTGGAACAGGTAAGCCGTTGTTTGTGATCTCAACCGATACAAAGGAGAACGTTATTTACACGGGTTTGGGAGAGGATCACCCGGGTCTGCTACGAAATGGCTTATTTGTTAAAACCGACCAAATCCACTGGATTCGGGAAGATTTAGCCCTGAAGCCGGGTGAATCCGCCAGATTCCAAGCAAGGATTCGATACCGTCAGCCACTCAGCGGAGCCACTTTAATCCAAAAAGAAAACGGACTGTATGTGATCTTTGACCAACCGCAAAAAGGAGTCGCTTCCGGGCAATTTGTGGCTTGGTACGAAGGCGAAGAATGTATTGGCTCGGGGACGATATTTTAATTAATTCAGAAATACGATTTAAGAAATACGAGGTTAATGATAACCGTAAGATGAATTCGAGATCATTAACCTCTTTTTAATATTCAGCAATTCTAAATTTTCAGTTCACTTATTTCAATTCACTTTGCCTCTAGATATCCTTTTTGAAGACGAATACCTGGTCATCATCGACAAACCTGCCGGATTGCTGGTTCACCGTACGAGATTGGCTTTCGGCGAAGAAGAAAACGCCTTAATCCAACTCCGGGATCAGATTGATTCCTGGGTTTCGCCGGTTCATCGATTGGATCGAGCCACCAGCGGAACTTTGCTTTTTGCAAAAAACAGCGAAATTCTTCCTCTGCTGAAGGCACAATTTATGGATCGTGTGGTTGAAAAAACTTACTTGACAATCGTACGAGGAATTCCTGCTGATAAAGAAAACCTCATTGATCATCCTCTGACCAGTGAGCGTTCAGGAAAACTTCAGGAAGCACAGACCCGATACAAAGTAATTGCCGAATCAGAAATTCCATTTAATTCCACTGGAAGGTACCCCACAAGTCGATATAGTTTTTTGGAGCTAGACCTGATGACGGGCCGAACCCACCAAATCAGAAGACATTTGGCTCATATCCGACATTACATAATCGGAGATAAAAAACATGGAGACAACAAACAGAACATTTTCTTCCAAAAGCAATTTGGATTGGAAAACCTGCTGCTTCACGCTTTTGAATTAAAATTCAAACATCCTGTAAGTCAACAAGAAATCCTCATTCAGGCTCCTATTCCTGTACATTTTCGGACTATTATGAAGGAACTGGGCTGGAATCCTGACCAAATGTTCTCTACTATTAATTGAAATCCCGATTTTGAATTACTTTACGCGAGCAAAAAATCTCTCTATGCAAAAATCTATTTTAGGTCTTGGATTGCTCCTTGCGAGCACACAAATTTCATTGGCACAAAAGGCCGATATTGATCAGAAATTTGATCAAAAAGAATCGGTATCTCATTTTTCTTATCTGGCTTCAGACGAGTTGATGGGAAGAGATCCCGCTCGTCCGGAGATAAAGCTTGCTTATACTTTCATCGCAGACCAATTGAAAAAGTATGGAGCAAAGCCAGTTCCTGGCGCAGACGGATATTATCAAAACATTCCTTTTCGACTATCCACTCCTCCTTCCAAAGGTCAGATATCCCTTGGTGATTCAATTTTCACTCAGGGAAAATCCCTATTGGTTTTGGATGGAAATTCTCTTTCTGGTGATTTTGAACTGATTGAGGTTGGATTCGGACTTGAATCTGATTACGAGGGAAAAGATGTAACCGGAAAAGTAGTAGTCACGAATATCGGTGCTCCCGATCGTATGACTCCTGCGGATCTTTTTTCCCTTGGAAGAGATAAATTATCTTTGGCCCAAGCTAAAGGTGCTATCGGCTTGATTGAGATGTATAACATCCCTTCAATTCCGTGGCAATTGATCTCAAACAATCTGAACAGACCTCAGATGGGCATTGATCAGAGAGCATCTTCCGCATTGCCTTATATTTGGATCAAAGACCTTACTAACGAAACCAAAAATTCGGTGGCCACCAGAAAGGTTACAAAAGCAAGCTTTGCAATCGAAGGGAAAATCAATAAGTCAATCGACGGAAAAAATGTGTTGGCTTGGGTAGAAGGAACAGATCCTGAATTGAAAAATGAGTTTGTTATGCTTTCGGCCCATTATGATCACGTGGGTGTTGGCAAGGCGGATGCTGAAGGAGATTCGATTTTCAACGGTGCAAGAGATAATGCAGTCGGAACAGTAGCGGTCCTGAATGCAGCGAGATATTTTGCCGAAAATCCACCAAAACGATCCATTCTTTTAGCCCTATGGACTGCTGAAGAAAAGGGACTTTTGGGAAGTAACTATTTTGCCAACAACCCTTTGATTCCTCTGGATCAGATCATTTTCAACTTAAATATCGATAACGCAGGTTATAACGATACTTCAATTATTACAGTAATTGGACTAGGAAGGACAACTGGCGATTATATGATCAGCGATGCCGTGGCCGAGTATGGCCTGAAAGCAACAGCTGATCCGTCTCCAGAGCAGGGACTTTATGACCGATCTGATAATGTAAATTTTGCAAGAAGAGGCATTCCGGCACCAAGTTTTACATTAGGTTTTACTGCCTTTGATGACACTATCAATCAATATTATCATAAAGCAGCAGATGAGGTTGAATCCTTCGATATGGATTATGCAGCCTTATATTGGAAGTCTTATATTCTCTCAGCGCAAAAGATTGCCGATTCACTCAAAAAGCCTTTCTGGATAGTTGGTGACAAATACGAAAGCGTAGGAATAATGCTTTACGAAAATTGATTCAAGTCCTGAAAAGCCCTCTGAAGGGCTTTTCATTTTTTTTTAAAAGGCTTAACTTAAGAGTCTTAATTTTCTCATAATTCCATCATTTTTCTCTCCAAGTATGGATAATTTAGCTGAACATCTTCCCAAAGTATTTGTAAGTCACTCTTGGCGAGACAAACGATTGGCAATGGAAATCACCGATGGCCTCAGGGGTCTGAACTGTGCGCATGTGTGGATGGATTTTGAGAATATGATTGCCGGCAAATCCATCGATGAAAGCCTCCAGCAAGAATTGGCAAAAATGGATTACATGATTTTGATTTGGACAAGTAATTCGGCTTTCAATGAAAATGTTGCCAATGAAATGAACTGGGCAAAACATTTTCAAATACCCATAATTCCCTGCTATTTTGAATTTGATGAAAGGGGAAGTCCATTTCCAGAACAAACTGGTGCGATTCAGGGAATCCTGGGAGTTGAGTTCCGGAAAATGAACCAAGGTTTGGTTACGTTATTTCACACGCTACAACATCACACCAAAAAGACATTACCTACAGAAATCAATGAAGACATATCTTCGCAGATGACCCTCCTGAAAAAAATGGAGGCTCTCAATGGTTACCTTGTCAACTACAGGAATATCAAAAACACGGGTGATGATCGAAAATATTGGATCAGTAAAGTTATGGATGTACTGGAATCCTTGATTGTTGCAGGAGGAAATGAAATCCTGATCAATCAGTTTATGAGTTCTCTTGGTAGTCTTCAGGCCACAGATCCTGAAGCTTACGAAGCTGTCAAACCTAGATTAGAATCTTATTTCAAGAATAAATAATTTTTTTTTAAAACAGCATTCCTGCAATCGTGGCAGTCATCAAACATGCTAAAGAAGCTGCAAGCAAGGCTCTAAGTCCCAATCTGCTTAGGTTTCCTTGTTGATTCGGTGCAATGATGCTGATACCTCCCAATTGAATTGCAATAGAGCTGAAGTTGGAAAAACCACAGAGAGCATAAGTTGAGATTACAATTGACTTGGGAGAAAGAGTTCCTGCTTCTTTCATATCTGCAAGGCTCAAATAAGCCACAAATTCATTGATTACCGTCTTCTGACCCAAAAGGCTGCCTACTTGAAGTGTGTCAGCCCACTCAATTCCTATCACCCAGGCGAAAACCCGAAAGACTTGTCCAAAAAGGTATTCCAAAGAAAATCCCTGAAACTGACCTCCTGTTGAATTGACAACCATGGCGTTTAATCCGGTGTATTCACCAATCATTCCGGTCAGAACGTAATTTAAAGCGGCAATAACAGCGATAAAAGCTAGAAGCATTGCTCCTACGTTAAGAGCTAATTTCAAACCTTCAGAAGCACCGATAGACATCGCATCGATCAGGTTGACACCCATGCTTTCTTTATTCACTTCCAGCTTTTCCGAAATCTTATCTTTCTCTAGTTCAGGAATAAAAATCTTCGACATCACAATCGCCGCGGGTGCGTTCATAATACTTGCTCCCAGCAAATATGCCGCAAAACGACTTTGCTCTTCCATGCTATCGCCACCAAGGAATGCTACATATCCGGCTAAAACTCCGCCTGCAATTGTAGCCATGCCTCCAGTCATCAGACACATCAATTCAGATCGGGTCATATGCGGAATAAAAGGACGAACTAAAAGCGGAGCTTCAGTCTGGCCGAGAAATATATTTCCTGCGGCAGATAAACTCTCTGGGCCAGAAAGCCTCATCGTACGAGCCATCACCCAGGCTATTCCAAAAACAACTTTTTGCAAGACCCCCAAGTAATATAAACCCGCTGATACTGTAGAAAAGAAAATGATGGTGGGCAAAACCTGGAAAGCAAAAATAAATCCAAATCCATCACCTGCAAGATCTCCAAAAATAAAGGCTGCACCATCACGACTAAAGCTCAGAAACTTGACAAAAGCTTCACTCAAAAGAGCAAATCCCTGAGCGACTATTGAAACCTTGGTAATCAAAAAGCCAAAAACCAGCTGCAGCGATATTCCAATTCCTACTAGTCTCCAATCGACTTTCCGCTTGCTACTTGAAAAAATAAATGCAACCAAAACAAGGACTGCCAAACCAAAGACTCCTCTCAAATAATCCATTTAGTATTTTTTACAAAACTGAAAGCTAAAAATAGACAAGTCAGGGTCATAAAAAAAGCCTGGTTTTCGCCAGGCTTCTATTTGTATCAGTTTCTCTTATTTATTTCATCTCTTATTCGGGCTGCTCTCTCATAATCTTCATTTGCGATAGCTTTTTCCAACATCTGATTAAGTTTATCCAAGCTAAAATCCTTCAAAGAGGTTTCCTTTTTTGCTGTGATTTTTTGAGACTGAGTCTTAGGATCAGATTTTTCACTTTTGTTTTCAACCTCATAATGCTCGACAGCACCTTCTGACATGGCTTTTTCCGAGCAGAATACCGGACACCCAAAACGAATAGCTATCGCAATCGCATCAGATGGACGAGCATCGATTTCAACTTCAGTTTGGCTGCTTTTGCATTGGATTTTCGCATAAAACACGCCTTCTTTCATATCGGTGATTACAATTCTGTCCACCTCAAAATTGAATCCAGCCGCAAATGACTTGAACAAATCATGTGTCATGGGACGGTTTGGAATAATTTTTTCGATTTCGAGTGCGATCGCCTGAGCTTCAAACATCCCAATTACGATCGGTAATCTCCTTTTTCCACCCACTTCTCCCAAAACCAGAGTAAATGACCCTGACTGCGAATGGTTGGACGAAAGGCCCAGAATCTCAAGTTCTATGAGTTTTTCCACAAAAATTTAAAGTTCAGCTTTTAGTGCTTCTGTTAATTTAGGAACTATTTCGAAAGCATCTCCAACAATTCCATAATCCGCTGCTTTGAAAAAAGGTGCTTCTGGATCTTTATTAATTACAACGATATTCTTCGATGAATTAACACCTGCAAGATGTTGAATAGCTCCCGAAATTCCAATAGCAATATATAAACTTGGAGCCACTTTTACGCCTGTCTGTCCAACGTGCTCATGGTGAGGTCTCCATCCGATATCTGAAACCGGTTTCGAACATCCTGTTGCGGCTCCCAGTGTTTTGGCAAGTTCCTCAAGCATTCCCCAGTTTTCAGGACCTTTCATTCCTCTTCCACCAGATACAACTATATCAGCCTCAGGCAAAAGGACCTCTCCTGTTGCTCGTTCGGTAGATATGATTTTGGAAGCAAAATCTGAAGCATCCAATGACACTTCGAATGTCTCGACTGTCGCAGGAGCTCCATCAGTTTTCAAATCAATTGCGTTCTTTTTAACAGCAAGGATTTTATTTTCTGTGGAAACAGAAGCCTCAGCAAACGCTTTCCCCGTGAAAATACTCCTCTTCACCAGATATCCTGAACTTGTATCTGGCAACTCTACGACATTGCTGACCAGACCTGCTCCCAATTTGATGGATAATCGAGCTGCAACTGCGTCACCCAAAGATGATTTTGCCAGCACCAAAGTCTTCGCTTCAATCTTGGTGAAAGCTTGTGCCAAAGCACTTGCATGAGCTTGAATTACTCCTTCGTTTAGTCTTGGGTCTGACACATGAAGCACTTTCGCAGCACCAGCGGTCCCCACTCCTGCTAACTCACCTGAATCCAAAGTACCCAAAGCAACAGCAACTACATCTCCTTCACCTGTCTTAGCAGTAAGGGCATTTGCAAAAGAAACCGCTTCTAAACTGGTCTTCTTTACTTTACCTTCTGATTGTTCTATATAAACTAATATTGACATAAAATATTGATTTTTAATAGTTTGGAAAAATTCAATTAAAGCACTTTTGCTTCGTTTTTGAGAAGTCTCACCAGCTCCCTCACATTATCCTTATCAATCAATTTCACTGCTCCTTTTGCAGGAGGTAATTGGTAGCTGGTCGCTTCTGCCTGAGTTTCCTGCGAAACCGGTTCCACTACATTCAACGGCTTGGTACGAGCAGACATGATCCCTCTCATATTCGGGATTTTCCATTCCGCAATCGGTTCCTGACAGCCTGCAATCAAAGGCAAACTTGCTTCAACAATTTCTTTTCCTCCTTCGATCTCTCGGGCCATTTTCACTTTCGTTCCTTCCAAATCCAGCTTCATTACCGGAGAGAAAGACGGCATTCCAAGAAGTTCTCCCACCATTCCATGCACCATTCCGCCGTTGAAGTCGATAGACTCACGACCCATCAAAATCAAATCATAGTTGCCTTCTTTTGCATAATGTGCGATTTGCTTTGCCACAAAAAATGAATCTTTTGGAGAAGAATTAACACGAATCGCATCATCAGCACCAATCGCAAGCGCTTTTCTTAAAGTTGGTTCAGTCTCAGCCTCCCCAACATTCAGGGCAGTCAATATCCCGCCGGTCTGGTCTCTAAGTTCAACTGCACGTGCCAAAGCATAATCATCGTAAGGTCCAATTATAAATTGAACTCCTGTCGTATCAAATTTGGTATTGTTAGCAGTAAACTGAATCTTGGAGGTAGTATCGGGTACGTGGGTGATACAAACAAGAATCTTCATTGGTTTAGGTTTATATTATTATAGATTTATTTCGCGTGAAAATAACAGTCACTGGTTAATTAAAAAAACTATTCATGGGCAATTTGGACAGGTTACAAATTCTTATTCAATTCACCAAGGAAGAACCTGAAAACTCGTTCAATTGGTATGCTTTAGCTTTAGAGTACATTAACTCCGATCGGGAAGAAACAGCCGCCATTTTTGGTGAACTTTTGAAATCTCATCCGGACTACCTCCCCACTTATTACACTTCTGCACAGTTTTTTGCTGAGCAAAATCAGTTGGAAAAAGCTAGAGGAATATTTGAAAAAGGAATTGAGCTGGCAGAGAGATTGAAAGAAGAGAAAGCCTTGAAGGAATTAAAAAATGCCTACCAAAACTTCCTCTATGAAAATGATCTTGATTAACCTGCATTTTGATATCCTGAGGAAATTGAAATCCATTTATTTCCTGAATTAAGATCAAATATTCTGCTTGCAATCCCGCTACTATTTCGTTCTTTCGGAAACTATGCTTCACTTCGGAGCTACTTAAACTACTTATTGTTGCCAATTTTTTCACAAAAAGAGAGCTTCTGAGAGCATATAGAAAAGATTTTTATAACCATTTTAGTAAATTGAATTTCAGCCCTTTCACTTAAAAACGATTTTTAATATGGTCTCCCAAAAAGAAATCCTGGACTATTTTTTACCCATATTAGAGAAATGTGGCAACCGCTACAAAAAATTCACTTTGGTCAGAGCCAAAAAAGCTGCTCCCGGAACCTGGATAATAACCAAAACTTCAGACGGTTTTGAAACCAAAAATCAAGCTAAAGCGGGAGATATGCTAGTAGAAAACCAAACCAGTTCTTTGGAGCAATATCTTGTGAATGAGGATACTTTTTCCAAAAAATATGAAATCGAACATAGCCTGGAAAAAGGATGGGCGACTTACAAACCGATTGGTGAAATACTGGCTCACCGCGTGTCAAACGTCGATTTTGAATTTTTCGGAGAGCTTGAAATTCTTGAATTTGTAGCTCCCTGGGGAGAGTCAATGATCGTAAAACCCGGCGATTATCTAGTTACCCCTCCCGAAAAAAATGAGATCTACCGGATTGCTCAAAAGGAATTTGAAGAAACTTACAAGCAGCTTTAGGGCTTCAAGATAATCTTGCCCATTTGCTCCCCTGCTCTCATCCTATCAAAAGCATCTACCGCCTGATCCAACGGAAAGACCTTGTCAATAACAGGATGGATTTCTTTTCGCTCTACCAACTGTAGCATTTTTCTAAAATCCTTGTCTGAACCCATGGTACTTCCGATGATTTTTAACTGATTCCAAAAAATTCGTCTTGCCTCCAATTTACTCGGATTTCCTCTGGTGGCACCATAAAAAACAACTCTTCCTCCGGGCTTACAAACCTGGATTAACTGGTTCATTGAATCCCCCGCCGCACCATCAATGATGAGATCAAATCCTCCCCTGGAATCTACAATCGCCTGATCAACCCATTTTACATTTGTATATTCATAACCAAAAGAAGCTCCCATTTTCAAACCTTTCTTAATCTTATCAGAACTGCTGCTACTGATTGAAACTTTGGCACCAAGAGCCAAGGCAAACTGTGCTGCAAACTGAGCTACACCTCCTCCAAAGCCAGTGACAAGAACATTTTCATCTTCCTCCAGCTGACCCTGATAAGTCAATGCCCGGTATGCAGTAAGTCCTGCCAAAGGCAAAGCGGCTGCTTCTTCCCAAGAAAGATGATCGGGTTTTTGGTGTAGACGATCTGCTGGTACAACCACACTTTCTGCAAAAGTGCCATTTCGTGGCATTCCCAAAATTTCAAAATTCTTTCCTTGAAACTTTTGATTATCTCCCCAATTAATGGCCGCATTGATAATTACTTCTTTACCAAGCCAAAAAGAATCTACTCCTTTGCCAAGATCAGAAACCACTCCCGATCCGTCAGAACCAAGAATTACTCCGGTTTTCAGATTTGGATACAGGCCTTGTCTGCTCCACTCGTCCCGATGATTAAGCGCTGCAGCTTTGATTTTTACTCTTACTTCTCCCGGTCCCAAAATCGATTCCTGAACGTCGGTCAATCTGATCTTCTCCTTCGAATCGAGATTTAGGATAATGGCTTTCATACTTTTGGAATTAGAATTGGGTTGGCTTGGAGCCTTTGTTCATCAGGTCATCCGTGTCGTCTTCATTTGCTCGGCTTTGGAGCTTGATCGTATTTCCGGCATCAAACTGAGAGATACCGCTGGATTGGCTAACGAAATTTTGACCATACATTGGTTCTTTAGAACCCATATTCTGTCCTCCGAAATTATCGAGATCCGTGAATTTGGTGAAACGACCGATAAATCGAAGTTTGACCGTATCAAGTGATCCGTTTCTATGTTTGGCAATAATAACCTCACCTACTCCCTGGGTGGAATTATGATCTTCATCTTCGGTGATTCCATAGTATTCTGGACGGTAAAGGAACATGACCATGTCGGCATCCTGCTCGATAGCTCCTGATTCCCTCAAATCCGAAAGTTGCGGACGCTTATCTCCTCCCCTTGTTTCTACCGCTCTGGAAAGCTGCGAAAGTGCAATGACCGGAACGCTGAGTTCCTTAGCTATCTTTTTGAGCGCCCGTGAAATGCTGGCAATCTCCTGCTCACGATTTCCGCCAAAATTCCCACCCTTAGAGTCACCGGACATGAGCTGTAAGTAATCAATTACGATTAACTGAATATCATGCTGAGCTTTCAGCTTTCGACATTTTGCCCGAAGTTCCAAGATGGAAAGAGCCGGAGTATCATCCACGAATAGTGGAGCTTTGGAAAGTTTAGCCGTTTTATGTACCAATTGAGCCCATTCGTGGTCAGCAAGTTGGCCCTTTTTAATTTTTTCTGAATCCAATTCTGCTTCGCCGGCAATCAGACGATTAACCAACTGAATGGAGGACATTTCCAAGGAAAAAATAGCAACAGGACGATTGTGATCCACAGCGGCATTTCTCAAAACTGAAAGCACAAACGCTGTTTTTCCCATCGCTGGACGAGCCGCGATGATCACGAGGTCAGATTTTTGCCAGCCAGAAGTTACCCGATCCAGCGCTGTGAATCCTGAAGGAACACCCGTCAAACCATCTTTTTGATGTTTTCTGATTTCCATCTCAGCGATAGCTTCCCGCATGATCGTCTTCATGTCGGAATAATTCTTTCGGATATTTTTCTCAGAGATTTGAAAAAGACTCTGCTCCATCTTATCCAAAAGCTCAAAAACATCAGTCGTTTCTTCGTAAGCATCACGCTGGATTTCCGATGAAATACGGATCATTTCCCGCTTGATCGCCTGCTCAGTTATGATCCTTGCGTGGTATTCGATGTTGGCTGCAGAAGCGACTTTCGAAGTCAGTTCTGTAACGTAAAATGCTCCTCCAGCTATCTCCAAGGTTCCACTTTTGCGCAACTGTGTGGTCACAGTTAGCAAGTCTATGGGCTGAGTATCGGTGAAAAGATCCAAAATCGCCTGAAAAATCACCTGATGAGAATCTTTGTAGAAGCTCTCCACTTTCAGAATGTCGATGACATTGGTCAAGGCATCTTTTTCCAGCATCAATGCTCCCAAAACTGCCTCTTCCAGGTCTGTAGCCTGTGGAGGCACTTTTCCAAGCATACTCGTATTTTCGTAAGAAGGCTTTTTTCGGGTGATCAAAGGATTGGGTCTTTTCTCATTCATGGCAACAAATGTATAGGTCTTGAGTCAGGAGTTTTAAACAACTTTTACCCAAGTTATCAACAAGGAAAAGCATCAAAAATCAAGCCTCGTTGGGCTTCCGATTATTTATAGTAGACTCCGTTTCGGTAGCCTCTGAACATGCTGCAAAGCATCGCCCAGGTGAAGTGCCAAAGCATTTCGGAAAGCGGGATATTAAGCAATTTATAACCCAAAACAGGTTTATCAAGCATTCCGTATTTATCCCAAAAGTGTGGGAAAAGCAGGTTGAAATTCAGGTAATAGATGACTAAAGATATCGCCAAGGTGGCAAAAGCTGAGATGATTGAAAGCCTGATCAGATCGGGTCGCTTAATCCAAATATATGCCGAAAGAAGGAAAAACGTGAGGAAAGTAACGTATCCGGAATGAATCCCTAAAATCGCGCTGAACAAAGTCAAACTTCCGCAACCGATCAGGAAAAGGATAAAGAAATCCTTGTTTCTTGCTCCGGTTTGCTTTTCGAAGTCAATTTCTTTTCTGGTAAAGGAAGAATGGATATATCCGCCCACTCCGAAAAGCGCAAATCCGATAATGTAATCCTCAATTCCGACAATCCCCTCTCCAAACAAAGTTGGCGGTCTCCAGTAATCGCGGAAATACCAATATTCAGCAATAATACCCATGATTCCACCCACTAAACCAACTCTCACCATTCCGCTCTTCCAAGGGCTTTTCAAATATATGAAGGCCCATGCAAGCATAAAGAGAACGGAAAGTGACAGGTAAGCGTATCTATCAGGAAACATTAAAAGGTAATTTTTGAACGAAATTAAAGAAAAACCTGTCCCCGAAAAAAATCTTCGGTTTCAGAAAGGTAAGCCCGCAAGCTCCCGAGTTTTATTTTTAATTTTGACAGAGAAAGTAAAAACTGATCCAACCTATTTATGAAAAAATATCATTTCATCGCAATCGGAGGCGCCGTGATGCATAATCTGGCTTTGGCACTGGTAAGCAAAGGCTATCAGGTCAGCGGTTCCGATGATGAAATCTATGAACCTTCCCGAACCCGATTGGAGAAAGCAGGGATTTTGCCTGCCGCTTACGGTTGGTATCCGGAGAAAATCACGTCCGATCTCGATGGAATCATCCTGGGAATGCACGCGAGGATCGATAATCCTGAACTGATCAAAGCCCAGGAATTGGGGATTCCTGTATTCTCATTTCCGGAATTCATTTACAACCAAAGTATTGATAAAAAGCGGGTTGTCATCGCAGGTTCTCATGGAAAGACTTCAATCACTTCAATCATTCTTCATGTGCTGAAAGACCAAAAGGTTGATTTTGATTACCTGGTTGGCGCTCAGATCGAGGGATTTGATTTGATGGTCCGGTTATCAGATGCGCCGGTGATCATCATCGAAGGAGACGAATACCTGACTTCCCCGCTCGATCGGACTCCAAAGTTTTACCATTATAAACACAACATCGCTTTGGTTTCGGGCATCGCTTGGGATCACTTCAATGTTTTTCCGGACTTTGAAGAATATAAGGCTCAGTTCAGTGAACTGATGAGCAGGACTCCTGATTCGGGAGAACTCATATATTGCGAAGCAGATCCTCTCGTAAAGGAAGCCGCTGAGAAAGTCGAAATAAAAGCGAAAAAGACTCCTTACAAAGCTCATCCTGCTCAGATTAAAAACGGAAAAACTTTTCTGGAAACACATTCAGGCTTGATTCAAATTGAGATTTTCGGAGAGCATAATCTTCAAAATCTTCAGGGAGCGATGAATATTTGCAGATCGTTGGGACTTTCAGATGATGAGTTTTACACCTCCATTCAGAATTTCAAAGGAGCTGCAAAGCGCCAGGAATTATTGGCAAAAGGTAAAAACTCCAGTTTGTTCCGGGATTTTGCCCATGCTCCTTCCAAACTTCAGGCTACCGTAAATGCTGTGAAGGCTCAGTTTCCGGAAAGAAAATTAGTCGCTGTCCAAGAACTTCACACCTATTCTTCGCTAAACAAGTCCTTTTTGCCTAACTATGCAGGATCGATGAAATCTGCGGATATTGCCGTCATCTACCTGAATCCCCACGCCGTGGCTTTGAAAAAACTCGAATTGATGGATGAGGATACTTTGCGAATCGGTTTTGAGCGGTCCGATCTGAAATTATTTACAGATAGCACTGAACTGAAAGAATATCTTTTGGCTCAGGACTATTCTGATTCTAACTTACTTTTGATGAGTTCTGGTAACTATGACAATATGGAACTGGAAGGAATCAAAGGAAAATTTAACTAACCATGCGTTTAAACTTAAGGAATTCAATAGCATTTTTTGATCTGGAAGCTACCGGAATAAATGTTTCTACTGACAGGATCGTAGAAATTTCCATTGTAAAACTCCATCCCGACGGAGGTCAGGAAATCCTCACCAGACGGGTGAATCCGGGAATTTCGATTCCCTTGGAGTCCTCGCTTATTCATGGGATTTACGATAAAGATGTCAAAAACGAACCCACCTTCAAGGATTTGGCGAAGGAGTTCCAACTGTTTTTTGGACAGGCAGACCTGGCAGGATTCAATGTTCTGAAGTATGATATTCCGCTTTTGGTGGAAGAATTTCTTCGTGCAGGAATTGATTTTGATCTCGAAAAAAGGAATTTGCTGGATGCTCAAAAGATTTTCTTCCTGATGGAAAAGAGAAATCTGACAGCAGCTTATCAATTTTATTGCGGTCGAAAGCTTGAAAATGCGCACAGCGCCGAAGCAGATACACTCGCAACTTTAGATGTGTTCAAAGCTCAAATCGAGCGATACCTGGGTGAGGAGGTCGAAGATCTTCAGGGAAATAAGGTGGGAGTCTTCGAAAATGACATGAAGAAAATCCACGAACTCGTCAATGAGAAGATGGTTGACCTTGCAGGAAGATTCGTTTTCAATAATGACGGTCAGGAAATCTTCAATTTTGGCAAGCATAAAGGAAAAACTATCGAACAAGTATTCAAAGAAGAACCCGGCTATTACGATTGGATGATGAGAGGTGACTTTGCTTTGGATACCAAAAGGAAACTGACTCAAGTCAAACTCAGAGGATTTACAAATAGATAATTGAAAAAAGGACCGGAGACGGAAGTAATTAAAATCTAAACATCAAACCTTATTAGAAAACACTTTCAAAATTGAGGATTATATGATCAATGAAAATGAAAAACCCGGAATCGCTTCCGGGTTTTTCTTTTATAAGTCAAATGTCTTAATACTTATTATTTGCTTCTTGTCTCTAGCTTCTTGACTCTCAATTAAGGCTTATAATATTTCAAAGCTTCCGGCATTTGAGAATTCAGTTTTGCAATTCGGTTTGCTGGTCCGGGGTGAGTAGACAAAAACTCAGGTGGAGCCTGTCCGCCTTGAGAATTCATTCTTTCCCAAAAAATTGGTGCCTGACGGGGATCGTACCCGGCCATCGCCATGAAGATCAGCCCCATTTCGTCTGCTTCCAATTCATGCTTTCTAGAGAAACTCAACATTCCTAATTCACTTCCAATACCGACAGATTGTAATAAGATATTTTGCGTCAAAGAAGGGTTTTGACCAATTGCAGTTGAAAGTACTCCTACCCCAAAGTTGGTAATCAATCCGGTCGACATTCTTTCTCTTGCGTGAGCTGCTACAGCGTGTGCTATTTCATGACCCATCACCACGGCGACTCCTGCCTCATCTTTTGCCACAGGCATGATTCCTGTGTAAAAAGCAACTTTGCCACCCGGCATACACCAAGCGTTTACATCAGTGCTTTCCAATAAGTTAAACTCCCAATTAAACTCTTTCACAAGGTCTGAATAGCCTTCGGTAATCAGGTATGACTCCACTGCTTTGGCCATTTTATTCCCCACTTTGAGAACTCTCTGACCTTCAATGGTTCCGTTTACAACTTTGCTTTCCTTTATGACTTTGGAATATTCCTCATTGACAAGTGGCTGTATTTCTCCACTTGAAACAAGAGCGAGTTGGCTTCTTCCCGTCAGCGGAACTGTGGCACACGCGTATGCAGAAAGCCCTACGACGAAAATCAATAGTATCTTTTTCATTGGTAGTTTGATTAATCTTAGAATCAAAATTCAAAAAGAGTACCAAGGTTCTGTCAGAAAGTTAATTTTAGTATTTTCATTAAAATTATTCTTACATGCAAAAATCAAATCAAGCTTCAAGCCTCACTCCGGCAGCCAAAAATTACCTTGGGAAAATGACAAGCCCCTTTATTTTTTGGTGGGCAATGCTTTTCAAACTTCCTTCTGCAGTTTTTTGGAGACTGAAAATGAAAAGCCTCAGCCCTGAAAAGTGCGAAGTCACCATCCCCTATTTTTGGCGAAGTCAAAATCCATTTAAGTCAATCTATTTCGCTGCTCTGGCAGGAGCGGCTGAACTGAGCACTGGAGCACTTTGCCAGTTAGCCATAGCAGGAAAAGGTCAATTCAGCATGCTTGTCGTTGATTTCAAAGCTGAATACCACAAGAAGGCTAACCAGAAAATAACCTTTACTTGTGATCAGGGAGCAGAACTTTTTATGTTGATCGATGGAATGAAATCGGGGGAAACAGGTCAGCTGATGATGGTCTCTACGGGTAAAAGCCCATCCGGGGAAATTGTGGCTAAATTCTATGTGACCTGGTCCTTCAAGCGGAAGGTTTAATTGACCCAGTCTTTTTCCTGCACAATAAACTCGCTCAATCTGGCGTAAACTTTTTCCTTTGACCAGTCTAAAAACTGGTGGTGAATATTAGCCTGATTGAATCTGACGATGATTTTGTCCCAGGTATTTCTGTCAATCTGATGTTCGTCCATCAAAATCGTGCGGACAGAGTCAGAATCCACCACGGCTAAATAGCCTAGTCTCCGACTCAGAATTTCCTGCTTTGCCCGGTATTGCCGCTCTTGTCGTGCCTTTTTGGTAAAGTAGGAAATCGGCCCATAGATCGTCAATCCTCCACCCATTGATGTCCCTGTACCAACAGTGACTTCCCCTTTTTTGGAAGGTTCGGACTTTTCATTTGGATCAATCAAAGTCAGTTTCCCATCTTTGAACCGGAACGCATAAGGTTCTCCTTTCACTTCGAAAGTTGGTAACATCCTTGCCCGATCTTGAATCTGAACCAACAGGAATCGGTCAGCACTGAGTTTTATTTTTTGATCAATGAAACCCGGAAATCTGAAAATCAAGGTATCCCCAAGAGACGCTTTTATAGAAAAGTAACCTCTGGAATTGGTCGTGGAAGTTTGCTCTTTTAGTAAGACCGAAACCTCCACTCCTTCTATATACCGCTTGTCAGTCGCGTCAAGAACATTTCCTGAATACGATGCCTGAGCAAAAATTGCTTGCGAAAAAAGGATTAGGATTCCCGTTGATAAAAGAAGAGTAATCGACTTCAGATTCATTTGAGCCAAAATTACCCAGCTTTCATCAAGACAGAAAAAATATTCAGTTAAAGAAGCTTAAGGCCAAATGTAAACTTGGATAAAAAGAAACTCATCAAGATTACTTGATCTCCAGAAGTTTATCAGTCCCCAAAAACTCCGGCGTCTCAGTTCTGTACCAGGTCCGATTTGCAGGAATTTTCATTCCTGCAAATTCCTTTTCACCTTCAAGATAAACGATCTCACCTTTTCCTGCTGGCTCGTCCTGGTAAAACTTGTAAGCTGCCATCTTATATGTTTCTGGCTCCAAGTAGAAATACCAAATATCCTTCTCATAGGGCACGCGGACGACTTGATAGGTTTTCCCATTCAATTCATCCAAATTCACTTTTTGGTCAATTCTGGTGTTCGGATCGGTTAGTTTCATCGGCAATCCCCATAGATAAGTATAATAATTTCTCATCCGAAGTGCCCTTTCATTCTCCACTTCTCCTTCGAAAACCTGAACCGAATCGTTCCAAACGATGTAATTCAACCCTTTAATCCTATAAACCATTTTGGATTGGGAATTATCGAGGCTGAATTCATAAAAGCGCGAATCCTTTCCTGCCGGCAAACTGTCCTGAATCACAAAACTGGCTTTCAACTCAGACCAAATCCCTTTCGGGTCATGATACCGGATAGATCGCTCGATGATTTCAGGTCCTGTCAAAAGTGTTTCTGAGTTTTGTTTGGTACACCCGATTGAAAAAAGAAGCAAAAGGATGAGCGATACAGAATTTCTCATGTTCGGTTTTTTTATGAATCTAGCTAATTTCACCGAATGGAATTTAACCTCACCAGAATAGCGCCTACCCCAAGTGGATTTTTACACCTTGGAAATCTCTATTCATTTTTGATTACAAAAGCTCTTGCCGAAAAACATGGAGCTAAAATCCTGCTTAGAATCGATGATCTGGATCGGGAAAGATTCAGAACTGAATACGTTCAGGATATTTTTGACACGTTGGAATTCATGGAAATCAGCTATGATCTCGGACCAAAAAATCTACATGAGTTTGACTCTGAATGGTCGCAGGATCATCGATTAAGCCTGTATGAGGAAGGTTTGGAAAAGCTCAGAGCCCACAATATACTTTTTGCCTGTGACTGCTCGCGCAAAAAAATCCAGCAAATGGATTCATCCGGTTATTATTTAGGCCATTGCCAGGATCGCAGGATTCCGCTTGATCGGGAAGAAGTGGCATGGAGATACAATACATTTACAGCGGATTTCATCAAAATCAAGGAATACCCGAACCAATTCAAATCTTACACGCTTCCAGAGGACACCGCTTTTTTTGTGGTGAGAAAAAAGGACCGATTGCCGGCCTATCAGCTCACTTCAGTGATTGATGATTTGCATTATGGAGTAGACTTGATCATAAGGGGAACAGACTTATTCGGGTCCACACTTGCCCAACAATTAGTAGCAGTGTCCTTAGAAGATCCAACTTTTAAAGAAGTGACTTTCCTCCACCACAAACTCCTCAGGGGTCCAAAGAAGGAAAAACTTTCGAAGTCAGATGGCTCTACTTCCATTCAGTTCCTTCGGAAAGCAGGAAAAAAACCTACCGATGTTTATCAGATTCTTGGTGAACTCTCAGGCTCAAAAGAACCGATTGTTGATTTTGAAAGCTTCAAAAGTAACATGAGTTTTTAATGAAAAAAGGCCGAAGAAATCAATCTTCGGCCTTTTCACTTTTCTTAATATTTTAGACTTAACGTATATCCTTTTTATTCCACAAAAGAGATTAAGCATCAAAGGATTAAGTAAATTTTATCAATAGAGCCACTTCGGTCATCCGTCATCGGTCTTCCAGCCTTATATCACTTATATCTCGCAGGCATATTAGGAGCCACTTTTGACTTCTCGATGAATTTTCGGATGTCCTCATTCGAAGTAGCCAAATCATCAGCTCTCAGATACATCATGTGACCGCTTCGATAGCCTTTAAAGTCAATTCTGCTCTTCATTTTTCCGGCAGGATCGATTTGCCATAAGCTGTATTTTGCGTTGAAGAAATCAGTTCCTCCGTCAAAATAACCCGACTGAACCATCAGGTGCAGATAAGGATTTTGGCGCATTGCTGTACCCAAATCGTATCCCGTTGTTTCATTTGACCGATCCCATGGATTAACCGGACCAAATAGATTGTAGGTCAAATCCGTGTTGTATTTCAAGACGTTTTTTGCGTAAATATTGAATGCTGGTGCAAAAGCATGATTCCAGCTCGTCAAAGCCGGATCAAAATCATATCTATCTCCGGCATCCTGTCGATCAAAACCTTTGTATCGGCTATCCAATCGGCCAATGGTCATTCCCTGATCTCTCAGCAATTCCTTCCAAAAGAAGTTGGTTGGCACTGCTAGATTGTGATCCAATATCGACTGTTTGCTCAAACCTGAATATCGGGCCATTTGGGTAGCAATTGCATCACGTTCGGCTTCCGGTAAGTTTCCGCCTTTCACCATTGCGGGAAGTACCTGATTCAAGGTGTACGGTTCAACTTCCGCCAAAAGTTCATCCAGATCTTTGCTCTGCAAATCTGCCGGAAGTGCTTTGTGATACCAAGCCGTAGCAGCAAAATATGGCAGGTAATTCGCTGTTTTCACTGGTCCGCCACGCTCAATTCCCATATCAGTAGGAGACACCAAGATGACTCCGTTGAAATACATCCAATGTGAGTTTTGAAGCTGGGCAACTAATCCAGCCACGCGTGTCGTACCGTAGCTTTCTCCGATCAAATATTTTGGCGAAGCCCAACGATTTGATCTCGTCACAAATGTATTTACCCAATCTGCCAGGTATTTAATATCTGAATTGACTCCGAAAAAAGTCTCTCTTGGAGTTTCCGGATCGGTCTGTCTCGAATATCCAGTATTCACCGGATCGATGTACACGATGTCTGCCACATCTAAAATTGAATGCGGATTGGCGCGAGTTCCATACGGCTGAATAGGGTAGCCTTCGTCATCGATATTCAACAAAACCGGTCCTGTGTAAGCCAAATGCATCCAGATAGAAGCTGAACCCGGTCCTCCGTTGAAAGAAACCACCAAAGGACGATTGGCTTTGTCGCTAATATCAGTTCGCTCATAATACGTGTAGAAAAGCGAAGCAATTGGCTTTCCTTTCTCATTCCAAACTGGCTGAGTTCCGGCAGTTGCTTTGTAAGGAACTCGCTTTCCTTTGATAGTCACTTCACCTGTGGATTCCACTTTGGATTCCACCTCGATTTGCCGCTCGGTTTGGGCAAAACTTATCCCGAAGCAAAACAGCATCAGGAAAGCTAAACTTAGTTTTTTCATAAAATCAGATGGTCTTTTATTTTGGTAACAAACTAGTAAATAGGAGTTCATTCAAGGCAAATTATTACATCAATGGAGGTTTGTGAATTATTTCTTTGAACCTCCTACCAGTTTGGAGATCACTACAGCAGGATACAATATTCCCAGGGTTGATAAAAAAACCGAAAGCATTTTCGCCATCACCTGAGTAGGGACAAAATCCCCGAATCCAACGGTAGTCAATGAGACAAGGCTGAAATAAATGTAAGAAACGAAATCCTTGTCTTCACCTGTCAATTCCTTATCCCCACTGATTGAATCACCTGTTGTGATATGGATGATTTCAAGTGCGAAAGCTCCCAATATTGCAACTAATAAATAGACATTAATAGCACCGATAATCCTGTAAATACTTATCTCATTATCTCTGAATAAAAGCCTGATGTTCAATAATATAAATACAGTCATATTAGCTACACCTACAATCCTTTCTTCCAAATAAAACTCAACAGGAAGATCACTAAATCTCAATATTCTGAGTCCAAGCTGAGCAAAGAAAAGTAAGGAGCTAAGAAGGATCAGCCTTTTGTCTTGGGAAGACCAGATTCCGGTGAAAAATAAAAAAAGAAAAACTGAATTGACAAAAATGGATTCCACTTTTCCATAATCAATTAAGATTGG
Organism: Algoriphagus sp.; assembly: GCA_044373795.1. Classification (GTDB taxonomy): domain Bacteria; phylum Bacteroidota; class Bacteroidia; order Cytophagales; family Cyclobacteriaceae; genus Algoriphagus. The sequence continues at coordinate 28,263 of JBILPR010000001.1, forward strand.
AAGAATGAACACTATAAAAACAAGAACCACCAATAAAAGGCTGAAACTGGCATCTGTCAGCCAATATTCGGTGAATTTATTGAAGTACCTTTTAACTGGCCGTATGGGTGACTTGGTAGGTTGATCCATATTGGAAGAAGATTCAAAATTCAATAGTTCCAGAAAGAACACTTACTGCCTGACCTCTCAAAATTACCCGATCGTCATGTTTTTCGAGATGAAGAATCCCTCCCCTCCTGCTTGCCTGGTAGGCTTTGAGTTCAAACTTGCCTGTTTTCTGATACCAATAATCCATCAAAGCGCAATGTGCAAAACCGGTAACAGGATCTTCAGGAACCCCTACATTTGGCCCGAAAAACCGGCTGTAAATGTCAAATGGTTCTTTGCCGGGAGCCGTTATAATTATCCCTTCCTCACTGTGCGCTGCGATCAATGCAAAATCCGGAATCAAACCTTCGACATCCAGGTAATTCTCAAGTTCAAAAATCCAGTTCCTGCGCAACTGTGAGGAATGAACGATTTTATATCCTAAAAACTCATCTCCAAAAAACGGATGTTTCTCCTCATATGTCGGAATCAAAGGAAAATCCATTTCCAACCAATCTCCGTCACTTCTAACACGGAGTTCCCCGCTTCTGGTCTGAAACCGAACCGTTTCTCCAGGATTTGTCCAGCCTGATTTTAGCATCCAAAATGCGGAAGCAAGCGTGGCATGACCGCAAAGATCAATCTCCAGCGTCGGAGTAAACCATCGCAATCCAAAATTCCCATGCTCAGAAGTTCTTTCCACAAAAGCGGTCTCACTGAGATTCATTTCCATTGCGATTGACTGCATTTGCTCAGCGGTCAATTTATTTTCCATTAAACAGACAGCGGCTGGGTTTCCTGCGAATGCCCTGTCGGTAAATGCATCTACGGTTGCGATGTTCAGTTTCATTTGATTAAAATTTTTTAGTTATGGCCATATTGCCAGTCCCGATCTTCTTTCGGGAGAATCTCGCATGGAATGTAATCATCCCTCGATGTGTCGTTCTGGTCATCCTCGATTTCAAAGCTTAATATCTTTCTTTGAGAATATTCAAATGATGGATAAAATGTCCTGGAATGATCCAAAACAATGCTCGCGGTGTAACTGGATTTCCGCTTGCCGTTCCCACATTATCCAATGAACTTTCGGGAAGAGTGCGAATCAAAGTCACAAGTGCTTTCCGCTGCGCTTCAAAATCTTCCATCAAGATATCAATTGGCACGTGTCCAAATCGGGCATTGAGCACATAAGGATCCTGATCAAATCCAGGCAATGCCGATTTTTCTCCTCTGGCAAAACATAATGCCCTGAAAGTCATGATTCGTTCCGTATCGATCACATGTCCGATTACTTCTTTTGGAGTCCATTTCCCTTTCTGATAGGGAATTGAATCCCAGCCTTCCGACTTACTACTTATAAGAGATTTGAGTTCCCGTATTTGATCGGTAATCAGATTACCGAGATTTTGATTGACAACTTGCAAAAGGTACTTATCAAAATATGCAGCGTATTCGCCTTTGTTGGGGGGTAGAAATGTGTTCATGTAAAAATTTATTTGATTCGAAGCTAATAGGATAAATTTAGGGCAAAGCTTAAAACCAATCTTCACATGTATAAAATTTTATTTACCCTGATGCTGGGAATTGCTTCTCAGAGTCTGTCTGCACAAACCACGATTGTAAGAAATCCCATTCTTGAAAAATATGTACAAGAGGTTTCTTCAGATTCGCTGGAAAGCTACATCAAGGCGATGGCGGCCTTTCAATCCCGTCACACGCTGAATACCAATACTAAAACAGGAATGCCTGCCGCTCAGAAATATGTGCTGGACAAATTCAAATCTTTCGAAAAAGACTCCAAAGGAAGAATGAGTTCTGAAATTGAAAATTACATCATCCCGGCTGACGCAAGGAGAATTCTGAAAGATTCTCCGGCTGCCAATGTCGTGGCTACCTTAAAAGGCACGAATCCGGCCGATACCCGAATCTTCATTATCTCCGGACATTTGGACTCAAGAAACAAAGACGTGATGGACACTGAAGGTTTCGCTCCGGGCGCCAATGACGACGGAAGTGGCGTCGCAGCAGTGATTGAGGCAGCAAGAATATTAGCGAAAGGCGATTTTTCCGCAACCATCATGTTCGTTGCTTTCGCAGGGGAAGAAGAGGGATTGAAAGGTGCAACTTACATGGCGGACAAAGCCAAAGCTGAAGGATGGAATATCGCAGCGGTGTTGAACAATGACATTGTTGGAAACAGCAATTCATCGGAAACAAATATCAGCGACAATACCAAAGTCCGAATCTTTTCAGAAAGCATTCCCCTTGCAGAAACAGAGCAAACGGCTCAAATCCGACGCTCCATCAATGCGGAAAACGACAGTAAATCCAGACAATTGGCTCGCTACATCAAAGAAGTCGGCGAACGCTACGTAGATCAAATGGAAGTGAAACTTATTTACCGATCTGATCGATTTCTGAGAGGCGGAGATCAAACTCCGTTCATGAGAAATGGATTCACTGCAACCAGAATGTCTGAAATGAACGAAAACTTCTACCACCAGCATGAAAATGTCAGAGTTGAAAATGGCATTCAATACGGAGACCTGCCAGAATTCATGGACTTTGAATACCTGAGAAAAGTATCCGCCATAAACCTTGCTTCTCTGGCTTCTTTGGCAAATAGCCCAGATGTGCCGCAGGAAGTGAAAATTGACGTGAGAGGACTTAGCAACAAATCAATCTTGATTTGGACTGCCCCGCAAATCGGAAAAGCAAAAGGTTATTATGTATTGTTGAGAGAGACTTCCTCTGCTGTTTGGGAGAAGAAATTCTTTACAACTGAGACTACTTTGACACTTCCTTACTCAAAGGACAACTACTTCTTTGCCGTTCAGGCAGTGTCAGAAACAGGCGAGGAAAGTCTTGCTGTAATTCCGGTTCCATTAAGCAGATAACCAATGTCCGGATGAGCTATTGAGCTGTTTGACATCATCGGAAAAGAAGAAATCGGACTTTGGACGATTGATCAGGAACTCGGGAAGTTTTACGCATAAGCCGCATCCGGCGTATGATTCAGAAAGCGGCTTAGGCCGTTTTTTTTTTCTAAAATCATAAAAATAAGACCTTCTTAGAGATTACTTTTTTTAGGTTGAAGAGGATGAAATCTCAGGAATACCCCAAAAACTATTCTTCTATAAGCTCTGTAAAAAAATTCAAGTAAAGATTGATCTAATCCAGATTCAATTCAACATAATCCATTCTGATCAATAGAATCCGTAAATTAAATTTCCTTTAACTTCGTGAAGAACAATCGAATCATTATGAACTTCCCTGTTTCAAAATTATTTGTGGTGGTAGCTATTTTATCTGTTACCCTCGCCTGCAACTCCACAAAATCCAAAAATCAATCTTCGGATGAAGAAACGCTGACACTTTCAAATACGGAGGAGCCCACAGAAAAAGAACCGGGAATGGCTTGGATTCCCGGGGGAGAATTTACCATGGGAACCAATGAAGAAGACGCATACGACGCTGAAAAACCAGCTGTTGATCTGAAAGTTGGAGGATTCTGGATGGATACCCACGAAGTCACGAATTCAGAGTACACCGCTTTCACCGAAGCAACAGGATATGTCACAATTGCAGAGAGAAAGCCTGACTGGGAAGAACTCAAACTTCAGGTTCCTCCTGGAACTCCAAAGCCACATGATTCCTTATTGGTAGCAGGATCTATGGTTTTCACGCCTCCCGCACTAGCTGTTCCGACTGATGATATTTCTCGTTGGTGGTCTTGGGTGATCGGCGCAAACTGGCGACATCCAGAAGGTCCGCAAAGTGATCTTACCGGAAGAGAAAATCACCCAGTAGTCCACATGGCTTATGATGATGCCAAAGCCTATGCGGAATGGGCAGGAAAGCGACTTCCCTCCGAAATAGAATGGGAATTTGCGGCACGAGGCGGAGTAAATGGAAAGCGGTTTGCCTGGGGGGATGAACTTCATCCGAATGGACAATTTCTTGCAAATACCTTTCAGGGAAATTTCCCAAATGAAAATCTTGGAACCGATGGATTTGTCGGAACCTCCCCCGTCAAGACCTTTGCCCCTAATACTTTTGGGTTGTATGATATGATCGGAAATGTCTGGGAACTGACCGATGATTGGTATGACGCACTCAAATACGCAAGATTGGCTGGTCAGGCGCCAAAACTGGATGCATCCATGAACCCTTGCTACAATCCCAACAATCCTTTTGCCCAAGAGCGGGTGATCAAAGGCGGTTCCTACCTTTGCGCAGCAAACTACTGCGTCAATTACAGGCCTTCTGCCCGTCAGGGACATTCTTTTGACTCTGGGACTTCAAATGTTGGTTTCCGATGTGTCAAAAATCCTACTGCCAAAAGCCTGAGCATTAACCAATAAATCTCTGGCAGAGTTACACTGAGTAAAATATTCCTAAACCTTCTTTCTAATGCGTAAAGCTTTGCTGACACTGTCTTTTCTGGGCATTTCTGTTTTTTCGGTCGCTCAGCAAAGAATGGAGCCGGGTTTCGATTCCAATGAATATCTAAAGATTCTGGGGATTTTTGCTTTTAGCGAAAGTGATACTGCTTTTTCAAAGGGCATTCCAATGCCGGAAAGGGTAAAAAACATCTACCAATCCCCCATCGTCGGCCTGGAAAACAAGTGGTATCTCTGGGTGGATGAAGCAAACAAAACCAGTTACCTGAATATCAGGGGCACAGCTCCCAATCCTACTTCCTGGCTGGCAAATTTCTACTCAGCCATGATTCCGGCGTCAGGTGAAATGCAAATCAGGTCAGATTATACCTTTCATTATGAGTTTTCAAAAGATCCAAAGGCAGCCGTTCATATTGGCTGGACACTTGGTACCGGAGCATTAGCGGAAACGTTGGTTCCAAAAGTGGATTCCTTGGTGAAAGCAGGATACATGGATTTTGTGCTCACCGGCCATAGTCAGGGAGGTGCGATTACGTATCTGATGAATGCTCATTTGCAAAATCTGAATCAATCCGGGAAATGGGGTTCTGGAGTACGATTCAAAACCTATTCATCCGCAGCTCCAAAACCTGGCAATCTTTTTTTCGCCTACCATTATGAAAACATCACGGCTGGTGGCTGGGCATTCAATGTCGTAAATGCCGCAGATTGGGTACCTCAGGTTCCTTTTTCGATTCAGACTGTGAATGATTTCAGTACTACAAATCCGTTTTCAGATGCAAGCGGATTTATCAAAAAACAGAAGTTTCCGAAAAATCTTGTCTTCAAAAGAGTTTACAACAAACTCAATAAACCTTCTCAGAAGTCAAAAGACAACTTTCAAAAGTACCTCGGAGATTTTATGGGCAAACAAGTGACCGGAACGCTTCCTGATTACCAATCGCCTGAATTCTTCAACAGCAATCATTATTCAAGAGCTGGCAATTTTATCATTCTTCAGCCTGATGAAGAGTATAACACTCGCTTCCCGGATCTGAAGGAAAAAACATTTCAGCATCACATGCTCCAGCCTTATCTCTTCCTTCTCAAAAAACAGTACCCGAATTAAGCGGTTGGATAGCCTTTGGTGATTCGCTGAATGTATTTTCCTATGACGTCAAACTCCAGATTCACCAAGTCGCCGATTTTCAACTGGTGAAAGTTGGTGTGCTCGTATGTATAGGGTATGATTGCTACAGAGAATCTTTCCGGACCGGAATTGAAGCAGGTTAAGCTGGTTCCGTTAATAGTAATCGATCCTTTCTCCACAGTCACATTTCCGGAATCTGAATCGAATTCAAAGTCAAAAACCCAGGAACCGTTCTGGTCAGAAATCTTTTTCACTTTTCCTGTTTGATCCACATGTCCCTGCACAATATGTCCGTCAAATCGACCATTTGCAGGCATACAACGCTCCAGGTTTACTTTCTTTCCCGCATTCCATTCGGCAAGATTTGTTTTGGAGATGGTCTCCTGAATCGCAGTCACCCGATAGCTTTTATCATCAGTTTTTACGACTGTGAGACAAACTCCGTCATGGGCTAGAGACTGGTCGATTTTCAATTCAGAGGCTAATTCTGATTCGATGTCAAAGTGAACATTACTGCCTTCTTTGGTGATTTTTTGGATGGTGCCAAACGCCTCAATTATTCCTGTAAACATGGGTCAGTTTTAACTTTCGAAGTATCAATGGATAAGCATTAATTGCTCAATTCGGTTTCAAATTAAGCCAAATATTCTTTTATCTTCGATCCCCTATCCATAATTACTCATGCCCCTTCTCAAACTCGAAGACACCTACCTGCACAAAGGAAAACGCAAAGCATTGGTAGCATTACTTCGGGAAAAAGGAATCAAAAGTGAGCGTGTTTTGGATGCAATCAACAAACTTCCAAGGCATTTTTTCTTTGACTCAGCGCTGGTTTCCCATGCCTACGAGGACAAAGCTTTTCCGATCGGAGAAGGTCAGACAATTTCACAACCCTACACCGTGGCTTTCCAGACAGAATTGCTGGATATCAAGCCGGGTGAAAAGGTACTGGAGATCGGGACGGGCTCAGGATATCAGGGAAGTATTTTGCATTTGATGGGGGCTGAAGTTTACACGATTGAATATCAAAAAAAGCTCTATGAGGGAACCAAGAGGTTTTTGGTCCGGTTGGGAATTGAATTGAAACTCTTTTTTGGGGATGGAACAGGAGGCTTGCCGGAATATGCACCCTTTGACAAAATCATCGTCACTGCAGGAGCACCGGTAGTTCCGGAGTCATTGATACAGCAATTAAAAATCGGAGGGATTTTGGTGATTCCCGTAGGTACCCGCGGAAAACAAACCATGCTCAAAATCACCAAAAAATCTGCTAAAGAAGTGGATCGTGAAGAATTCGAAGGTTTTGCTTTTGTTCCCCTTCTGGGAAAAGATGGCTGGAACTAGCTGATTTTAACCGCTGAATTTGAGTTGAATTTTTTTCAGGCCTAAACTCGAAAATTGAAACAATTCCAAATTTTATTCCGTTATCTAATCTCAAAATTATAAGTACCAAATTATATTTCTATTTTTGGTCAAAATTAACCCTATGAGTACGAAGAAATTTGCCAAAGACTCAGTGACCATCATGACGGAGATGGTACTTCCAAACGACACAAACACGCTCAACAACCTCATGGGCGGAAAACTCATGCATTGGATGGACGTGGTGGCCGCAATTGCTGCTCAAAAACATTCAAACAGAATAGTGGTGACAGCTTCAGCCGACAGTATTTCTTTCAAACAGCCCATCAATCTCGGTAATGTGGTTACTCTCCGATCCCAGGTGACGAGAGCTTTCAACACCTCCATGGAGGTATTCATCGAAGTAACTGCAGAAGATATTCCTGCCAATATAAAAATCATGACTCACCGCGCGTTTTTCACTTTTGTAGCGGTTGATCATAACAGCAAACCCGTCAGAATTCCTGATTTGGAACCTGAAACCCCTGAAGAAATTGAGCTTTTCGAAGGAGCATTGAGAAGACGACAGCTGAGACTTGTGCTGGCAAAAAGGATGAAGCCGGAAGATGCGGTGGAATTGCGGTCAATTTTCAACCTGGATATCACCAAGTAAGGCGAAAAATACAAAGGGGACACGAGATAATGTTCCCTATTTTTTTGTGGTCAGGGGATTTTTCATCAATTTCCCGATATGGAAAACATCAGTATCCATCACCTCCAGCATTTCATCACAGAAGACCTGTATCTTCTGAAAGAAGACATGGGATCACCGAAGGAAGTGAAAGACCCCGTTCTGAAATACACGCCTAAAGCTGCTGTTTTGGCTGAAATTCCGGAGGAAAAAGCAATCGTTGCAGAAATCAAAGCTGAACCAATTCAGGTTCGTGGAAACTTCGAAAAGGGTGTTTTGATCCTTCATGAAGAAGATTCTCTGAAGCCGGAAATAATGGACATGCTGGTCAAAATGATCAATGCAGTCGGCCATTCGATGAATGAGGTTGGCTTACTCAATTCGGCTTCGCTAGAAGGAAGAACAATGGAAGATTTCAAAAATCTGAATGCCCATAAAGTTTTGAAATTTGGCAGAATCAAACATCCGGTCAATTCCGTCCTCACTTCCATGTACGAGGTTTATTCTGAGGACGAAACCGAGTACCTATCCGCAGATGCGCTTTCTTTAATCGCAGAAGACAAAAACCTTAAAAAGAAACTTTGGACAGCGCTTCAGGTTCTTTTCAATATTTCCAAATAACATGACATTAACAGCAGACCAAGCCCTCTGGGCAAAACGATTTCGGTGGATTAGTTTGATTGAAGGGATTTCATTTTTAGTGTTGCTGGGTATAGCAATGCCATTGAAATACATGCTGGATATGCCGCTGGCGGTTACTTATGTGGGCTGGGCTCATGGCGTTTTATTCATCATTTACATTTACATGGTTTTCCCGACTGCACATAAATTGAAATGGAATTTTAGCAGGACGTTTTTTGCGTTAATAGCTTCCATTCTCCCTTTTGGACCTTTCATATTCGATCGAAATCTGAGGAGAGACCAGCACGTACATTTATAAAGCATGGCTTTGATCAGCAAAAAGAAAATCATCTATCCCATCAGCGCGGGATTGCGTCGATTTCTGATTAAGTACTCCCGGGAAGTAAATATCCCGATTCACTACCACGAACTCCTTCGCTACACCAGTTCAGTTGCGCTTTTCGATTCCAAAGATCAGGACACACTATGGGAAACTGTATTTTACGATCAATCTGATCGGGAAGAAATCCATCATAACGTCAAGAAAATCTATGCCCTGCTGAAAGCCGGTGGAGACATGAGCGTGATGGACCACTTATATGTGGATCGTATCGATCTCTGCATCTATGGAAATACTCAGCCATTTCGAATCCGGATCGTGAATCGGATCAACGATAACTTCGACTATTTCTACATCAAAAATGCCGATGCTTCCCGAGTTTATGGGCTGGAACTTGAGCATCTCCTCTCCCCTAACAGGATTAGCTATTTCGTCCATAAGACTACCCTGATCGAGGAACACATCGCAGGAATTCCCGGGGAAATGTTCATGAAAAACTACATGAATGATCCTAATCTGAATCCTATCCGACTTGCAAAAGAGTTTGTAAAATTCAATGAACGCTGCTTTGTGCGTCTGCTTGGTGATATGCACTCGTCCAATTTTGTGATCGATGTGACCCCTGATTTTGAGGAAACCCATTATCGGATTCGGGCAATCGATTTTGACCAGCAATCCTTTGAGGGAAAGAAATCGATTTATTTACCTCAGTATTTCAAGGAAAACAATGCATTGATTCAACTCGGGATGAAGTACATCACGCCGGAATCGATGAAGCAATACCAAAGTGAAGAGCGAGCCTTAATAGCAAATCGGCTAAAATCCTCCCAAAAGGAAATCGAGGATATCCTGAATACTATGGAGGATGACCTAATTTCAACTCCGGAAAACACCGAATCCCTTAAAAAAGAGCTTGCAAAGCATTATCAAAACGATCAATTCCTGAAATGCAAAAACATGGGACAGATCCTTCGGGTAAGTCTGGGCTTGATGTGGAATAAGGAAAGATCGGACTTGGAGGCTAAAATTCCAGACATACCCTCCTTTCCTTGAAAGCCAAAAAATGGGCAAAAAAAAGAGGAATCAACGTTCCTCTTTTTTTTTAAAGCAAAAATCAAAAACTACTTAACTATTCTTTTTACCGTCTTTCTTTGCAGCTTTTGCAGCTCTTTTTTCCTTCAAAGTCTTGGTAGCCTTTGATTTGTCATCTTTCATTTTTCCTTCAGGTTGCTTTGCCATGGTCGTGTTTTTTAAGAATGGTTTTGACTTTTTTCTACTCTAACGAAAGTTAATGAATTGGGTGACTAGATTTTTCAAAATTTTTGAGTTGAAATCCTGATTTTTAAAAAAAATAGCATGATTATCACCAATCTTGCTGAGAGCCTAATAAATTCTATTTCACCTTACTGTAAGAAAGTTTGCGGGTAATAAATTGCTGACAACGCTTGAAACACCTGAGAACCTATTCTCCAAAATCAACGTCCTTAGAGTTCGATTTTAAACCCACTTCCTTGCTAAAAGAAATCTCTGATCCGGTCAATTTCCCTGGAATCAAACTATTTGAAACGAATCTGATCCTGAAAGGAAGCGCAATCTGTCTGCCCGGAATCGGTATTTTCATTCATTTTGGGATAAAAGGAAAAGCTCAAAATCGGGTTTTGCAGCATGAATACGGACATTACCTCGATTATAAAACGAGCAAGGATCTGAGATGCAGGCGAACTTTGAAATCCCCGATTCTGGGGTTTTACCTGGGAATCGGTCTTCCAAGTATCTTAAACACTATCCCACTTTTCAACAAAATCCCGGGACTATGCGGAAGCCACCGGGATTATTGGACGGAGATTCGAGCGAATCGATTGGCAGCCGAATGGTTCGGAGACCGATTATCCGCTGATTTCAGCAAATTTCATCCATCTGAAAAAGCATAAGTTTGGAATCACGGTCTGAAACCTACTTGAGGACGTGAATTGCAAGGATTTTCTGCACCTCATAGACATTCACCGACTTGCTGAATTGTTTTCTGATGCTTGGCTCCTGCTCACTCGAAACCCAAATTTTCAACTCCGCATCCAAATCAAAAGTCCCTGAACTCTCGACACTGAATCGGGAAATGCTTTTGTAGGAAATCGATTTGTATTCCGTTTTGCTCGCAGTTATACCTTGCTTATCGATCAGGATCAAGCGCTTTGTGGTAAAAATAAACGTGTCACGGATTAACTTAAACCCGACTTCGATTTCCTCTCCATCAATGAGCAGCTTGCCATAATCCCTCTGCAAATCTTCTTTTTTCACCTCTCCGGCATTGCCGATTAATCCGCTGAATAGTCCCATATAGTTTTCGTTTCTTTTTAAATATTCCCTTTCGGAATTTAGCTTATGCGTTCAACATTATCGAAAAAATAGCATCAAAAATCAGATTATTTGAAATCTTTGATAAAATTCTATTTTCATTATAGCGGAGAGTTTTACTCAATCGAACTTTTTACCTGATTAGCATAGTTCGCCAAAATTTAACCCTATAGTTTTCAATCCCATCGAATCAACTTATCTCAGCCAACTGTAGAGTAGATTCAAATGCTGTTTTGCCATTCACTTTTAAGATAATTCCAATGCAGGAGGTTTTTCTTTCTTTCTCATAAGGTATATTCAGGCCCGCAAACTGAAAATATGATGCTGAAGAATTTCTTTTCGATTGGGTTTTTAAGTCTGATTTTATCTTGCCAGTCTAACCCTGAAGTTGTATTCATTCCTTCCGAATCTGAGCAATTCAGACCTGATTATCACTTCACTCCTCCTGGAGGATGGATGAATGACCCGAATGGATTGGTCTATCTGGATGGAGAATATCACCTTTTTTATCAGCATTATCCGGACTCCACGGTTTGGGGGCCCATGCATTGGGGACATGCAGTATCCAAAGATCTTGTAAACTGGGAGCATCTGCCGATTGCAATTGAACCCGATAGCTTGGGTTATATTTTCTCAGGTAGCGCAGTTTACGATGCGGAAAATACCAGCGGTTTGGGCACGACTGAAAATCCTCCCTTAGTTGCGATTTACACGTATCATGACGCTGTAGGAGAAAAGTCAGGAAAAACAGATTTTCAAACGCAAGGAATTGCTTCATCAATTGACAAAGGGCGAACCTGGGTGAAATATGAAGGAAACCCAGTTTTGCCAAATCAAGGAATCCGGGATTTCAGAGACCCGAAAGTATCTCAGCTTACTCAGGCAGATGGAAGTAAAACCTGGATAATGACTTTAGCAGCCCAGGACAGAATTCAATTTTTCAATTCTCCGGATCTGAAAAGCTGGACAATGCTGAGCGAGTTTGGTCAGGGAATCGGAGCTCACGGCGGCGTCTGGGAGTGTCCCGATTTGCTTACTTTCAAGACACCTTCAGGTGAAGATAAATTTGTCCTGTTGGTAAGTATCAATCCAGGCGGACCTCAAAAAGGCTCTGCAACTCAGTATTTTATTGGGGATTTCGAGAATGGAACTTTCACCCCGGACGACACCATGATTCGCTGGATTGACTACGGTCCGGATAATTATGCAGGTGTGACCTGGTCCAATCTGCCTAAAGAACAAAATCGCACCCTTTTTATCGGATGGATGAGCAACTGGCTTTACAGTCAAGTGGTGCCAACCGAAACCTGGAGATCTGCGTTGACGATTCCACGTGAATTGAGTCTTTTCGAAGTGAATGGTACCTTATTGCTTAAATCAGCACCAGCCCCTGAACTTGAAAAAATCAGAGGAGAGGCGATCAAAATAAATAAGGGAACTTCGAATCTCCCCTCCCAGGCTGTTGAAATCGTGGGAAACTTGGATGGTTCCGATTCTTTTTCCGTATTGTTTTCCAATGAAGACGGAGAGAAACTTCTTATCATGAAGGATCAGGGATTAGTTTCCATCGATCGGACTATTGCAGGAAAAAGTGATTTTCAGGAAGATTTCGCGACGGTTCATTCCGCGCCTATGAGTTGGGAGGGCAAAGAAATCAGAATATTTCTTGACGCCCATTCGGTCGAACTTTTCGTTAATGATGGGGAGTTAGTCATGACCTCCATTGTTTTCCCCAACCGTTCATGGAAAACTGTGGAAGTTTCTGAAGGTATTTCTGACCCAAAAATCTACCCTCTGAAAATTAAATAGCACCAAGTTTGATTACTGGAATTATTAGGTTCTAACTTGCCAACCTTACCTACTTAGATGAAAAACCGGTTGCCATTTGTAATGCTTTCTTTGAGTTGGCTGACGGGCTTTATTGCTGCTTTTTTCCTTTCGGCGGTTGATGTTAAGACTTCCGATAAATCAGAAAGAACCTCCATTTTACAGGAAATCTCAAGTCCGGATTTTCATTCCATCACACTTAATGAAAAAGTCGAAATTCCTTTGCTGGAAATCGACTGGAGGCTTTCCTGGAATTTGAATTCTGAATGGATTCCTTCCTTTATTACTCCATATACTTTTTACTTTGCTCCATCATTTTTTCAAAAATCGCGACCTCTATTCGATGTAAAGGCCCTTTTTATGCATTTTTTTCACACATGGTAGGTTGAATTGACCCGCGCTCTCTTTAGAGATTCCTTAAAATCAATTCATCAAATCAAAACCTAACCACATCATGTTCGACATCGATGCTTCGACACTATTTGTGTCAATATTCTTCATTATTGCTATTAGTTCACCTTTTGTTTATTACACCTTTAAAAACAAAAACCATCAAAAAATCCTGATGGAGAAATTTCAAAACTTTTCAAAAACGATAGGAGTAAATCCAACTCAATTTGAGAATTGGAGAAATCTATATTTCTTGGGATATGACCCCAATGCAAAAATTGTTGTTTATTTCCGAGACGGTTCAAATCCGGAAACTTCCTTTATTAACCTTGAAGAGGTCAATAAAATCAATATTTACGAAAAATCCAGAGTCATAGAATCCGGAGTAGAAAAACGAAATGTATTAGATTATATTGGCATTCAATTTAATTTTAAGGATCATTACAAATCAGATAAACTAATTGAAATCTTTGATTCGGAATTATTCACCGGTCAAGATGGAGAAATGGTGATGGCAAAGAAGTGGGTTCAACTATTAAACAGTCAATTAAATAATTAATTCTTTTGGGTGGCCTCAGGGCTACCCAATTTAACTAACACGCATTATCTAATGAGTAAACAAAACGAATCCTGGGGCTCAAGAGTGGGTCTTATTTTGGCAATGGCGGGAAACGCTGTTGGACTTGGGAATTTCCTGAGATTTCCTGTACAAGCTGTTCAAAATGGCGGGGGCGCTTTTATCCTTCCCTATTTGATTTGTTTCCTTCTAATGGGCATCCCCCTATTATTTGTGGAATGGTCTTTAGGCCGATACGGAGGAAAATTGGGGAATCACAGTACCCCTTACATCCTAGATTCTATTACAAAAAAGGCAGTTTGGAAATACGTGGGGGTATTTGGAATCTTTACCAACATTGCCGTGGTTGCTTACTATACCTACATCGAATCCTGGACCTTTATCTATGTATTCCATACCCTGTTTGGCACATTTACAGAAATGAATCAGGCAGAAATCAGTACGTATTTTAATGATTACGTAGGCCTGAACGGTACTCTTTTTGGAATGAATTACTTGCCTGTTTTAGTTTACGTGGCTATTTTGGGACTCAATGTTTACATCCTTTCCACAGGATTAGGGGGCATTGAAAAAGTGGCTAAAATCGGTATGCCGCTTTTGGTTCTTTTCGGAATAATACTGGCTTACAGAGGCTGGACAATGGGTGCTGATTTTGCATCAGAAGCTTTCCCGGATGCTAATGCATGGGATGGTATCAATTTCCTTTGGACTCCACAATACTCTTCTCTAGCTGATCCGAAAGTTTGGCTGGCAGCAGCAGGCCAGATTTTCTTCACCCTTTCCGTGGGAATGGGTTCTATCCAGTGCTATGCCTCCTACATGAAAGAAAACGAGGATATCGCACTTAACTCTCTTACTGCAGGTTTTACGAACGAATTTGTGGAAGTTATCTTGGGTAGCGCGATTGTAATACCTATTGCAGCTGGTTTCCTTGGATTGGATTGGGTAATGGAAAATGCTGGTTTCGGCATGGCTTTCCAGACGATGCCTTTCCTCTTTCAGCAGTGGGGTGCTGTCTTCGGAGTGATTGCCGGCGTTTGCTGGTTTGGTCTCCTGTTCTTTGCAGGTATCACATCATCACTTGCCATGGGAACTCCCTGGATGGGATTCATGCACGATGAATTTGGATGGGGTAAAGTAAAAGGAGCTGTTTCTTTTGGAGTGTTAGCTTTAATCATGGGACTTCCAACAGTACTTTTTTACGAATATGGGTATTTCGATGAATACGATTACTGGGCAGGAACTGTCAGTTTGGTGGTATTTGCTTTGCTAGAGATTGTCCTGTTTGCATGGGTATTTGGAATGGAAAAAGGCTGGGAGGAAATCACCAGAGGTGCTGATATCAGGATTCCTTTGGTTTATAAATTCATTATTAAATACATTACCCCTGTATTACTTCTTATGGTATTCCTTGGTGCACTATTTACTCCTCAGGGAAATGATTGGGCAGGAGCATTATCAGGGTTATTTGAAGGAAATGGATGGACCCTGGATAATAGCTCTCTGATCGCAAAAGTAACCCTTGGGGATTTGAAGGCTCAACTGGCTTTGAATCCTGATGATTCGGTGTTTATTGAAGATAAGATGTTCTTTACTCAAATGGCCCGAACCCAAATGATTATCCTTTTTGTATTTATTTCAATTATCGTTTGGTTCTCTACCAAAAAACGTAAACTCGAAGGTCGACTATGAATACTTCTGCATTAATTCTGGCATTGATCACTCAGACTTTAGTCACGGGCGTCACATTGTATTGCTTTTACCTCGTTTTAAGGAAGCCTAAAGTCAAATAGACTTCTCAGATTTTCATTTGAAATCCTGCGCTTTTAAAAATAGCGCAGGATTTTTTTTTCTCTGACGGCTAAATTTCTTACCCTTTAGACACTTTAATGGTGGCTTTTTGGTATACTGAAGAGGCAATGAAAATAGCCGATTTTTATCAATACAAAGGTTAAGTATATAATTCCATGCGGAAAATCCTTGTGCTATTTGCTCACCCAAAATATGAGCACTCCGATGCTAACCATGCTCTGATACAGTCCATCGAAAATTTAGAGAATGTACAGATCAGGGACCTTTATGAGTTGTATCCCGATTTCAATGTGAACATTCAGGAAGAACAGGAGCGACTTTTTGAATACGATGTGATCGTCTGGCAGCATCCATTTTATTGGTATTCATGCCCGCCTCTGTTAAAACAATGGATTGATCTGGTACTTGAATATGGCTGGGCGTATGGTCCCGGAGGAGTTTATCTGAAGGGAAAATACATCTTCAATGCAATTACCACCGGAGGTTCTCCTGAAGTCTATGCGCACAAAGGAAGAAACAGATACACCATTTCTGAGTTTCTCAGACCCTTCGAGCAAACAGCCAAATTATGTGGAATGCATTATTTACCCCATTTCCACTTGGGAGGCACGCATAAAGCTTCCGAGTCTGATTTATTAAAAAAAGGGAATGAATACCGTGAATTAATTCTGCATCTCCGGGATTCGGAATCGATCGCAGCGGAGCCTGATCATTTAATTCATTAGACAATGGATGGATTTCTGGTAAATGCAATCATCTACATACTGGCAGCAATAGTATGTGTTCCTATTGCCAAGCGATTGGGAATGAGCGCAGTATTGGGATATTTAATTGCCGGAATTCTGATTGGACCCTACGTTCTTGGATTTATTTCAAATGAAGGCGAAGGTCATGACATCATGCACAATGCAGAATTTGGAGTCGTGATGATGCTGTTTTTAATTGGACTTGAGCTGGAGCCCCAGAATCTGTGGAAAATGAAAAAGCTGATCATCACCGTTGGTCTGACTCAGGTTTTGGTAACGGCTGCTTTGATAACAGGTATTGGCATTGCCTTAGGATTTGACTGGAGGCTCTGTCTTGCCGCAGGATTATCTATGTCGCTTTCTTCAACGGCAATCGTAATTCAAAATCTGAAGGAGAAAAACGAAATGGGAAGTCCCGGAGGCAAAATGTCTTTTGGGGTATTATTGATGCAGGATATAGCAGTGATTCCAATTCTGGCTTTTTTACCTCTTCTGGCAGTGGCAGCAGTAAGAATTGAGGGGAAATCCGGCTCTCAAGGAATTTTGGAAAATCAACCTGGTTGGGTTCAGACTTTGATGATTTTCGGGGCAATCGGAGTGGTGGTTTTACTCGGAAGATTTGGATTCGGGCCATTGCTCAATTGGGTTTCGAAGACCAAACTCCGGGAATTGTTTACTGCTTCAGCTTTGCTGATTGTGGTCGGAATAGCATTCCTGATGGAACTTGTAGGCCTCAGCCCTGCACTAGGCACCTTTCTTGCAGGAGTAATCCTTGCCAACTCACCTTACAAACATGCACTTGAATCTGACCTTGACCCATTCAAAGGCTTACTTCTAGGACTTTTCTTTATGGCTGTAGGTGCGACTATCAGTTTCTCGCTGGTAGCAAATGAAGCATCAGCTGTCATTTCGATCACGCTAGGAATTATCATTTTGAAAACTCTGATTCTGCTAGTAATCGGAAAATTCAAGAAACTCAACCTCTCGGAAAACCTGAATTTTGCTCTCGGGCTTTCGCAGGTGGGTGAATTCTCCTTCGTGACTTATGCTTTCGCCTTGCAGCTTGGGATTTTGACTCAGGCAAATTCCGACTTTCTTATGGCTGTCACCGCTCTTACCATGACAACAACTCCCCTATTGATGGTCGTTTTGGATAAATTTATTCAGCCTAAGCTTATGAAAGCATCTTCCAGAAATGAGCGGAAAATGGATAAAAATATTGGTGGGAAAAATAAAGTGATCCTGATTGGTTTTGGCCATTTTGGGTCCACACTCGGAAGATTTATGCGTGCAAATGGTGTAGAGGCCACCATCCTGGATGCAGATCCTGACCAAGTGGATTTCCTTCGAAAAATGGGATTCAAAGTCTTTTATGGTGACGGAACAAGGCTTGAGTTATTGCATTCCGCAGGTGCTGAGCAAGCCGAAATTCTCATTTCTGCCATTGATAACACCGAACACAGCTTGAAACTGGTCCAACTTTGCAAAGAGCATTTCCCTCATCTGGAAGTGATGATCCGTGCCAAAAACAGGTACGATGCTTATGAAATGATGGAAATGGGCGTGAAAAATGTCTATCGCGAGCACCTCGATACTTCTATCCGAATGGGTGAAGATGTCTTGCGAAAGCTTGGTTTCAGAGCGCATACAACCCACCGACTTGCCAAGCAATTCAAGGAATACGACGAGGAAGCCCTCAAAGTGCTTGTTCAGTACAAAGGCAATCAGGACGAATACATCTCCAAAGTCAAAAAGCAGATTGAAATGCAGGAATCACTGCTTTCTGGGGAGTTGATGCGTAAATTCTCAATGAACGATCATGCATGGGACAGCGAGGTGATGAAAGAGGCCAAAAAGAATCCTGAAATTCAATGATTTCCTTCCAAATCTGAAAATATACCAAGAATGATTTCAGACACTAAACCGAGTTTATCAAAGGTAAACCTGCTTTCAACAAAACCATACTAGCAGTTTTGGAATGAAGAAAAACCTGAGCCATTTTTTAAATTCAGATTATAATAAAATGAAATGGCCACATCACTCAAAAATTACTGCCTTAAGAAAAGTGACCCTTATCACCATCTTCCTTTTTTCGATTGGATTATTTTTGCAACCCTGAATCTAAGAGGCTTTCAGCATTGCACGTCCAACAATCCACTGAGGATAGAAGTTGTAACCGAAACCTTTTGACTTTAAGGAACTATTGACTCCGCCTTTCTATTGATCTGCCAATACTTTAAAGAGATTGAATTTAATAATCCCTACATCCAGGATGTTTTTGCCAATCCCTTTCTTGAAAAATAAAAACCTTTAGAGCCTCCAATTCGTGAAGAACTAAAAATCAGGTTTTACCAGTTGAATTGTCGTGTCTTAGATCAGCTCAATCTTTTATAAAAAGTCGTCACCCAGGTGATGTTTGATTTGTTAATACAAAAACTTGAATCCTATGAGCCAACAAATTTCAAAAATCAAAAAAGCCATTGAGGTGTTCAACACCTACGGCATTACTTTGACAGGGCAGAGAAAAAATGATCATTTTGTTAAACAACTGAATATGGATCCGATTTTTGTAAATGGACTCATTTTCGAGTTGGAATTCAATCTTCAGGTATTCATTCAGGAAGAAAAGCTAAAAGGAGCATGCACACCGCGTCAGTTGATCGGATTACTAATGGAGATACCTCAAAACAATTAAGCTCATTTTTCATTAATGAGTCAATACAGAAAATTAAAGATATCGGCCGGACTGAGTTCGGCCGTATTTTTTGGCTGCTTTGCCATTTCAACCTTTACAAATGATATTCCTGAAATGTCCTATACTTTCAATCCAAAACTGGAATACGCAAAGGTTCCCTCCGATTGGAAAGGTACTCCCAAACTGAGCGATGGAACTTTTCAGAATCTCCACTACCCTTTCGAGTCAAAATTTACAGACGTTCTGAAGTGGAAGCTAAGCCAAAATCCCCAGGCAGAAGAGAAAAAAACTGATGTTAGAAAGCTAGAAACCGAGTTTATCGAAACTTTTAGCCCTTCGGAAAAAGATGAACTTATATGGCTGGGACATGCCAGCTATCTGATCCACCTGGATGGGGTTACTATCTTGACAGATCCTGTCTGGCTGGACAATTGGGCTCTGAAACGCCAAAGCAAACTTCCGATCGATCCGGAGGAGTTGCGTGATGTGGATTATATTTTGATTTCTCATGATCATAGAGATCATTGCGATGAAAATACGCTAAAACTTTTGGTTTCACTTTTGCCAAAAGTCAAAATCCTGACCGGGCTAAACATGAAACCATTAATTGAATCATGGACTCCCAAAACACTGATTCAGGAAGCTGGCTGGTTTCAAAATTATAATCTGACCGATTCACTTCAGATCACTTTTGTACCCTCCAGACATTGGTCAAGACGTGGATTAATAGACCAAAACGAGCGCCTTTGGGGTGGATTCTACATTCAGTCTGGGGACAAAAGCCTCTATTTCATGGGAGATTCGGGCTATGGCCCACACTTTCAAATGATCTCAGAAGCACTCGGTGCTCCTGATTATGCTTTGATGGGCGTGGGCGCTTTCAAACCGGAATGGTTTATGAATCCGGCACACACCAGCCCGATGGATGCTGCAAAAGCTTTCAGAGAGATGGAAGCAAAGCACTTCATACCGATGCATTTTGGGACATTTGACCTTTCGGATGAACCTCTTTTGGAACCATTGGATTGGCTGCTCGCCAATCCCGATTCGGTCAACAGAAGTTTGATTGTGCCGGTCTTGGGAAGGAATTTGTTTAAGAACTAGAATTTAATTTCTGCTTCTCCTGCCGGTATTTCATTTCCCAAAGGTTAGAACAGGGCTAACTCATCCCATCCCTAAAAATTTAAAAGATGATTTTTTATGGAAAAAAAGCGTACTAAAAATTCCTTTTGGAATGCGCAAACTGAGCCTGAGAATTTGGGTTAAATACCGGACTTTCAGAAAGCCCTGTTTATAACCTCAAATAAAAAAAACATAAACCTCCTTTTTTCACACTTGCGTAGTCCCTGACCTTAAAAATTGAAGGGAAACAAAAAAGGCAAGGATTTGATCCTTGCCTTTTTTTTCCTTTTGATTTATCAATAAAACTCCTCTGAATTGAGGTAATCTCAACTACGAAGAAAAATACTAATCAATTAGAAGTTCGAATAGAGTTACCGACAGGAATATCATTTTCATTGTCCTCCTCAAGATGCGATTCCTCATCCTCAAAAGAGTTCGAAAGTGTCAATCTCAGCCAAATAAAGCCTATTCCTCCCGCAATAATGGAAGCTGATAGAATTGCAATTTTTGAGGCGTTAATTAAAAAATCACCTTCAAAAGCAAGTAAAGTAACAAAGACAGACATGGTAAATCCTATGCCTCCTAAAAATCCCACGCCGATAATATTACTCCATTTCAGATCAGATGGCAAAGAGCAAAGCTTGAGACTGACCCCAATCAGAGAAAATAACCAAATCCCGAGAGGCTTTCCAATTACCAATCCAAGTATGATACCCAAACTGCTCACTTGAATCAATCCCGACACCCATTCGCCTCCAATGGCAATCGCTGTATTCGCAACTGCAAAGACCGGAAGGACGAAAAAAGCCACTATGTAGTGTAGTTTATGCTGAAGAATGTAGGAAGGTGATTTCTTTTTACCACTGCCAAAGGGTATTGCAAAAGCTAACAAAACCCCTGAAATGGTAGCATGAATTCCAGAATTAAGCATGAAATACCACATCACTACTCCACCAATAAGGTAAGGAATCAGATTATAAACTTTCAACCTATTAAGAACAATCAGTACTCCAAAAACACCCAATGCAATGAATAAATCAGAAAAGAGGATAGATTCTGTGTAAAAAATGGCAATCACGATGATTGCTCCAAGATCATCCATTACAGCCAATGCGGTCAGAAATACCTTCAATGAAGCAGGAACTCTATTTCCCAACAAGGATAAGATCCCGATAGCGAAAGCAATATCTGTAGCCATCGGAATACCAGCGCCTGATTGGGTTTCTGTTCCAAAATTTAACAAAAGGAAAATACCAGCCGGAATGAGCATTCCTCCTAAAGCACCAAACATTGGCAGTGCAGCATTTTTTATGCTTGAAAGTTCTCCCTCATAAATTTCCCGCTCAAGTTCAAGACCAATTAACAAAAAGAAAATCGTCATCAAACCGTCATTGATCCATTGTACAAGGGTATGGCCTCCCAAATCCATGTCCCAAAAGCTGATGTATTCTGATGCCCATATTGAATTTGCTTGAGCCATAGAAACGAGTGTGACGAAAATTAAAACCAAACCTCCGGCCTTATTGCTTTTAAAAAAAAGTTTGAATAGTCTGGTCAGTTTCATTTGTATCGTTGGTTAAAATTCATAAATGAATAATCGCCTTGCCGGTAAATCGGAAAGGGTTTTCAAATAATGCATTTGGTGATAGGTTGAGGCTCTCCAAAATGAAACTCTAAAAATCCAACATGATGGAATTTGAGTAGTTTAGCCAGTTTCTAGGAACTAGAATATTTGCAATGTAAAAAGCTCAAGCCAAAAACGCGTGTTTTTTCTTTTAACGGACGAATTCTTAAGGTCAATCGGGAGATAAGCCTGTTGATTTGGTTTCCAGGCAAGTTCGTTTTCGTTCCAAATTTCTTGGTTTTCTTACTTTTTATTTCCTTGTCTTGCAAGAGGTCCGCTACCTTCTGACTAAACCTGAATAGTTTTCCATTTTCCCTTTCGGAAGAAATAGAGAGAAACCAACGCATGGAAAGAATGGCTAAAACCAATCGCAATGAAAATCCCCAAATGAGCTAACCCAAACGGGAAAGCCAAGACGTACGCCAGCGGGATCTCCAGAAACCAAAGCACTCCAATATTGATCCAAGCTGGAGTACGGGTATCTCCAGCCCCATTGAAAGCCTGCGTCACTACCATTCCCAACGCGAAAAAAACATACCCGATCGCAATCACCCAAAGACCTTGAGCTGCAATAGATTGAACCATCGGAATTGTAGTGAAGAATCCGGCCATTTCATCCGAAAAAATCAAATAAATCCCAGTGACAGAAGCCATAAATATCACTGTATATCGAGCGGTGAGCCAAACAGCTTGTTCTGCTCTTTGGGGTTGTTTTGCCCCAAGATTTTGTCCAACCAGAGTTGCCGCAGCTCCAGAAAGTCCCCAAGCTGGTAAAATCGTAAAAATAAGAATCCTGGAGCAAATAGTATATCCTGCCAGGGAAGTTGACCCAAACTCTGCTACCATTCTGGTCAACGCAATCCAGGAAACCGAATCGATCAGAAACTGACCCATCCCTCCGATTGCGATGTCCATGATTTTTTTGATGATTTCCCAGTTGATATGAAGGTTTTCCCGAAGGATTTTCAGCTTATGCTTTCCGTTGAAAAGATGATATAACTGATAAATAACACCAACGCTCCGACCCATAGTGGTCGCAATCGCAGCTCCTTCCAGACCATATCCCTCAAATGAACCAATCCCAAAAATCAAAAGCGGATCCAGTACAATATTGAAACCATTGGCAATCCACAGTGTACGCATCGCATGATGAGCCTGTCCTGCACCGCGAAAAGCTCCATTTAATAAAAAAAGCAGCATGATTGCGGTATTTCCAGCAAAAATTATTCGGGTATAGCTGACACCGGTTTCGATTACTTCAGGTTCTGCACCCATCAGACCTAAAATAAAAGGAGCCTGAAACCACCCAATTACTCCCAAGATAATGGAAATAACTCCTCCTACAACCAATAACTGAAAGGCTGCTGCTCCCGCTTCTTTGTATTCCTTTTCTCCAAACCTCCTTGATATCAAAGCCGTCGCAGCCATGCTGATTCCAAAGCCCATCGCATAAACCAACACGATAACTGACTCTGTCAAACCCACAGTGGCAATCGCGTGCTCTCCCAATCTTGCCACGAAGAAGATGTCGACGACAGCAAAAAGTGACTCCATCATCATCTCCAGAATCATTGGGATTGCCAAGACGAAAATGGCTGTTTTCAGAGGAAGGCTGGTGAAATCCTGCTCTTTACCTAAAATGGCGTCTTTGATGAGTTGCCAGGTCATTGAATGGAATTTGAAGAATGAAAGTCAGGAACTTGCCGGAATCGCTAAATTAGGATTAAAAAATGAAGAAAATCCGGCTAAATTAAAGCAGGAAAAAGCTTTTTTTAATCAATTGAGGCACCGGGAAAATTTATGATGCTACTGTTTTTCAGTCAGAACCGTTTCATCAATAATCAAATCCACGTTTGGATGTAGCCACAGCATGGAAGCTGGAAATTGAGTGGTGATTTCTCTCGTCAACAATTGCTCAAGCGCTTGTTTTTTTCCTTTTCCGGAAATGAATAGAATGATTCGATTTGAATCCATGATATTTCCAATTCCCAGCGTCATTCCAAAAGTAGGGGGATGAGCCAAAGTTTTGATCATTCCATGGTTAAGCGTAGTTGGGGCAAGTTCCGCCACATGACAATCCAATTGAAGCTTTTCTGTTGGTTCATTCAGTGCAATATGGCCATTGACACCGATGCCCAGTATACAAATATCAATCGGGCCGTTTTCACTCAATTCCTTTTGAACCCGCAGGCATTCTTCTTTAGGGTCTTCAGCCATCGGATCGATGGTGATGTATCTATCATTCCCGATATCTAACGGTTTGATAAATTTTTCCTGCACATCGTACTCAGAGGAAAATGTGGATCCTTCCTCCAAACCACCCCATTCATCCAATTTGATGACCCTCAATTCGCTGAAAAAATTAGCATCGAACCTGAAATTTTTTACCATTTCCTGATAAAGTCCGGTCGGTGATCCGCCACTCGCTACGCAAAAAAGTAAATCAGATTTTCGTTCGATTTCTCTCATGACAATCTCGGCGCCTTGCTGACTCATCGCCTCGTAGTTTTTGCAGTAATGGATATTCATGGTTTTTTCGAATTGCGTACAAGTTAGCAAAAAGGAAAACTTAAGAAAACCTTACTTCCACCACCACACCCAAAATGATTCGGGAATGGTAATTGTCAATTTAATCGGGGCAGTGAAATGAAAAAATCGATTTTTCAGGTTGAAGAGAGATTTTCTCAATTCCTCTGAAAGCATAGATCGAAAAATCCGATTCAACTTATGGGAGAAAAACAAAAGATCGAAATATTCAACTGGGAACGGATACTGATGGGCGAAGAGCTTCCACACACTTTCCTTCTGGAAGTAATTTTCAGATCTGTGACCATGTTCATGGTCCTGATTTTTGTGCTTCGACTTTCCGGAAAGAGGGGGATTAAACAACTTTCAATTTTCGAGTTGGCAATCATTATCAGTTTGGGATCTGCAGCAGGTGACCCGATGTTTTACCCTGAGATTGGTTTATTGCCTGCCATCGCAGTGTTTTTGGTGGTGATCACGCTATACAAAACCATTACGTATATCTCCGGAAGGGTGGAAAAAGTCGAGGAATTTATCGAAGGAAAGCCATTGAAACTTCTGGAGGACGGTGTAATCGTTTATGAGAATTTCAAAAATGAGTCCTTGGCTTATGATGAATTATTTTCAGAATTGCGACTCAATAACGTGGATCAATTGGGTCAGGTGAAAAAGGCATTTCTGGAAACTTCAGGTGAGTTAAGTGTATTTTTCTTTCCCGATGAGGAAGTCAAATGGGGTTTGCCCATTCAGCCTGATATTTTTAATCAAACTGAAAAGCTGATCTTAAAAGCCGGAGTGTATGCATGTTCCCATTGCGGATTGGTAAAAACGATCACATCAAGCGAATTAATTTGCCCAACCTGTTCGAAAAAATCTTGGATTGAAGCTTGGAAAAACAAACGGATTGTCTAGAAATCAAGAATAAAATTCCTACTTATAATCAACTTTCACTTTGATGAGGTTGAATTAAAATGGCTCTCCAACAATAATTGGAGAGCCATTTTAATTAATTAACCGCTAATAAAATCCAATCAATACCAGGCAGGTTGACCCGGCTTCAAATCCAGACAACCATCGTACAATCCTGGAATTGGGTCATATCGGAGCGCTTTTGTTACACCGACTTCGGAGGTGAAAAATCCCCAAATCGTAAGCTGCTTCATCAACATGAAAAAATGCGGAGCATCATTTTCACTTTTTGTTTTCGCCACCTCATCAAATCCATTTAAAATCTCCAAACGCTGAGTGCCGGAAAGCTTTAGAAAAGAGTTTTTGAATTGTTGATCGGCTTGTTCCTCCACCATAATTAAACCGGTTTTAAAAATCCCTTGCTCCTTTTTTGAATAGCAATCACGAACGATCTTTTGCATGAATTCTGCGATTTTGGAAGCTTTTGCTCCGGGTGATTTGGAGGTTTCAGGCAGGATCGTTTCACCGATTTCATCGAGTATTTTCATTTCCTCTGACGAAAAAAAGGTGATTTTATAATCTGTCGTACACCCGGCCAAAAAAGCCTCTGCTCCGATGAGCGTCCCGCCAAAAAGGGACGCCACCCATTTGATTGCTTCTCTTCTTTCCATGCTATTTTTTCCAAAGTTTATAAGGCCTGTCCACATCTGAGTGAAAAGGCAGATATACTTTTTTCCCCGTCCCAGCAGACTCTTAGGCCGCCAGAATCACCTCCAAAACAGCTCTTCCGTCTTCCCCGGTGACCAATGGCGTTTTATCATTTTTCACGCAGTCAACAAAGTGCTCAAATTCCTGCGGAAAGCCATAATTCCAAATTTCTTCGTACATGGTAAAGCTCCAGCCAACTGTATTTCCTGCTTTTTCGACAGCATATCCGACTCCCTTAGCACTCTAAGTCTGAATTGAATTTCCCTGTAAAACATCTGCATAAGCTACCCCTTCGGAACCATGAATTTCAGAGCAATCATCCATTCCACCGAGCTTGGTCCACCTTTCTTCCGCCAATGCCGTCACTCCGTTTTCAAATTCCAAAATGAGAATGGAATTATCCTCTCCTATTGTTTTATCAGTATGCGCGCTGGTAATCATTTGGGCATAGACTGATTTGACGGGGTTTTTGGAATTTAGCCAGCGGAAAAACTGGATGGCATGGCAACCCATATCCATCGTCACTCCACCGCCTGATCGCTCCACATCCCAAAAATGATCCGCATGAGGACCGTCATGCTTTTCGGATTGCTTGAACAAAACTGGTTTCCCCAAAGCACCCTCATCCAGTAATGCTTTCAGCCGAACGTACTTGGGAGTAAAACAAAGTTCCTCAGCATACATCAATTTGACATTTGCCTTTTTGCAAGCCTCAATCATCCTGTCCGCTTCTGCAAGATTCAGGCAAAGAGGTTTTTCTATTACGATATGTTTACCTGCAGCGGCTATTTTCTCAGTCATTTCACAATGAAGGTAATTCGGTACGCCGATCACCCCATGTCAATTTCCGGCATTGCCAGCAATTGATCGAGATCGGTGAAGGCATTGGGAATATGGAATTGTTTTGCAAAAGCCACCACATGCTCTTTATTCGGAGACATCACAGCGATGATTTCCGCATCGGAAACGCGCTTCAGCGATTCTGCATGGATGGTGGAGATAAATTGAGAACCAATCAATCCGACTCCTACTTTTTTGTTCATGGTTTCCTGGGTTTAAAACTTAAAGCTTCCCTTCCTTGACTTGTTCCGCTGCGAAATTTGCAGCTCTGGCGGTAAGTGCCATGTACAGAATCGAAGGGCTTTGATTTCCGGTACTAGTCATGCAAGCTCCATCCGTTACAAAGA
Organism: Algoriphagus sp.; assembly: GCA_044373795.1. GTDB lineage: Bacteria > Bacteroidota > Bacteroidia > Cytophagales > Cyclobacteriaceae > Algoriphagus. Next base: position 55,350 of record JBILPR010000001.1, read on the forward strand.
CATTTTTGCAAAGATGAAGTTGGTTGAATTCGTTTAAAAGAGAATTTTCAGGGGATTTTCCCATTCTCACTCCTCCCATTTCGTGAATATCCAAACCTGGAGCCTGCTTGTTGTCCCAGGAAATAATATCCGTACAGCCGAATTTATCCAGCATGGTTTCTGCTTCTTTCCGGAAATCTATTATCATTTTTTCGTCATTTTCGGTATAACCGACATTGGTCACCAGCAAGGGAATTCCCCATTGGTCTTTTTCATTTTCACTCAAATACACCTGATTGGTTTCCTGTGGAATAGTCTCTCCCTGCATGTACATATTTATTCTCCAATCTCCGGGTTCGCTCAGTTTATCTTTAAATTCCCCTCCCAAAGTCGGAGTACCTTCCTGAACCGTATTCGCCCTCTCCCGATAAGCACTGGTGAAAATGGTATATCCGCCAAAAAAGTCCATTTCCTGTTTATTCAGATTTCGGAAATTGGCAATGATGGCCTCAGATGGATTACGCCCTTTGAAGTATTTGCTTTCGAAGCCTGATATTTTTCCATTCGCTCCTGACCGATAAATATGGAAGCAAATGTACTTTCCGAGCAAGCCATTGTCATTCCCCAATCCATTTGGAAATCGATCCGATTTGGAATTCAAGAGGATGAGGTTGCTATTCAGGGCTGAAGCATTCAGAAAAATGATTTTCGCAGAGAATACAAACTCCTCTTTGGTGAGCGCATCAATCACTTTCACTCCAGAAGCTTTGCCTGTATCCTCATCATAAATAATCGAATGAACCACAGAATACGGTCTGATCGTCAGATTGCCTGTTTTCTCCGCCCAAGGAAGCGTGGATGAATTGGAAGAAAAATACCCGCCAAACGGACACCCGCGCATGCAGAGATTTCTTGCCTGACATTTTCCACGACCTTGCTGCAAGTGAATTTCCCGCGGCTCGGTAATGTGTGCCCATCTTCCCTGCACCAGATGACGATCCCCAAATTCTTTCTTGAGCGTGTCCTGCATGTGTTGCTCCACACAATTCAATTGAAACGGAAGGAGAAAATCTCCGTCAGGCATAGCTTCTATCCCGTCTTCATTTCCGCAAACTCCCACGAAATTTTCCACATGGGAATACCATGGCGCGATGTCTTCGTAACCAATTGGCCATTCGATGCCATACCCGGTTTTTGCCGGTGATTTGAATTCTGAATCAGACCATCGCTGACAAGCCCTTCCCCAAGTGAGAGATTTCCCCCCAACCTGATAGCCACGAATCCAATCAAATGGTTTTTGCTGGACGTAGGGATGATCTTTGTCTTCAATGAAAAAATGGGCTGTGTCTGCCCCAAAACCGGCAGCTTTTGAAATGAGCGGATTCTCATCGATAAAACTCTTGGGCATTCTTCCCCGATATTCAAAATCCCAGGGATTCATCGTCGCAGTCGGGTAATCTTTGAGATGATTTACATTTCTTCCCCGCTCCAAAACAAGGGTTTTCAAACCTTTTTCGCAGAGTTCTTTTGCAGCCCAACCACCGGATATGCCAGAACCGATCACTATTGCATCAAATTGTTCTTCCATTTTTTGGGTTTATTGAATTGGGTCTGTCTGTGATTGAGAGAAAAGGGATTAGAGATAGGAGATTTCTGATTTCAGATTTCAGATTTTTGGAAACCCACAATAGACAACCGAGTTATGGACTATCGGCTATGGTCTAACAGCTAAGGTTTATCCCACTTTCTTCGAAAAAACATTCCCAAACCGATCCTTTGCTTCGACCACCAAATTCTCTGTGGACTTTGGTTGGAAGAAGAACATATGGTCGTTCAGCTGTGGCTCAACCCACTGACGTCTTGCGGGCAATTCGGGTCCTGTATGGAGCTCGACACTCCATGGATCCAAGGCCACAATTTTCTCAGGACTGCCGGATTTTACCCCATTTTCGTACCAGGACAATTCCCAAGCCGGGTCATAATTCCAGCAGTTTAGTGACATATGATCCGGATGATCTTTTTGATAGCCTTTGGCATAAACTCTGAATTGATCTTCCAACGGCGTTTCAGATCCTTTGTATTTCCATTTCAATTCGCTTCCTCTTGCTTCGTAAATGGCGTATCCGTTTGGAGTTCCGTCAAAACAAATCGGTCCAGACCACCACGCGCCGCAGACTGTTCCGTGGCAATGCTCGTAGATATTTCCGGAGATCATATTGTCATTAAAATGGGTGTGACCGGATAGCAAATGTGCATTGTATCCTTCGAGCAATTTGTAGAGATGCTCGCGATTGCTGACCGTTCCGCCAAGTGTGTCTCGCTGCGGATATCGGTTTACCGCTCCGGTGAATGATGGTATATGAAGGGAAACCACAACCGTTTTTCCCTTTTCCACCAATTTCAAATCCTGCTCAAGCCAGGCTAATTGTTCCTCGCTGATATATCCGATGTATTTGTTTGTATTTCCCAGGTAAAAGACATCATCAAGGACAACGTAGTGAATTTCTCCGCGATTCCAAGAATAATAGGTTGGGCCAAATAGGCTGTTAAACGTCTGATTACTCCATGCATCGGATCGTACTCCGAAGTCCATATCATGATTTCCTATCACCTGAAAGAAAGGAATCCCGGTACTTTGAACTCCCTGATTGTATTCTTTGAAAAGCGCGAGATCATCAAAAACCAAATCTCCGCAACCAATTCCAAACAAGTTCGGGTCTCCGATAGATTTGATCGTCTTCTGAACATCCGGAAAAGCGACTGTCAGCATCAAATTGGCTTCGTATTCATTTTGAATCTGTGTATCCGAAAGCAGGAGGAAATGATGGTTCTCATCGCTTTGAACCGTTCGGGTAAGTTCGAATGAAATGTTTTGCTCTGCTTTTGTTTTATCGATCAACTGGAAAAAATCAGCCGAGCCATTCGTTTGTTTTTTAAACTCAAAACCTGAAGGCGTCGAAACAAAAACAAACTGCCGATCGGTTGCTGTATGCAATTCAAATTCCCCTGAGGAATTGGTTTGCACGACTGATCTTCCATCAGAAACAACTGCCCGAAACACACCCTGTCCACCGACATGAACTCTTCCCCGAACTCTGATTGGGCTGAAAACAGTAGGTACAGTCTGCAAAGGCCTCCCATGAATATCAGCTAAAACTGAATCTCCCAGTCCAAGAAATCCGGCGGAGGTGAGACCAAGGGCTTTGATAAATTCTCTTCTTTTAAACATGGTGGTTTTCGGTTATCTGTTGTGAGTTGTCAGTTTTTTTTGGTTCTCAGGTGTTTCAAAGGTTGAAACGAACTACCTGAGTGGCTAGGATTACTCCATTTTCTCCTTTGATTTGAAAAGTAACTTCCTGCTTTTTCCAATCTATAAGGGCAAGTCCGTAATTGAGTTTGGCAATCAATTCTCCTATTCTGAATTGGTTTGGTTCCGGTGAGATTTCGCTCCAGGTATGAGTGAGCCCGCTGGAAGTGATCTCATAGAGACCATTTGGAAATCGCGAATCCGTCAATTTCATCACTTCGGCAATATGTCTGTCACCGCTTAGCAGAACTGGAGTTTTTGCTCCTGATTTCGCGATCAGATCCAGTAATCTTTCTCTTTCCTTCGGAAAATTCGCCCATTTCTCGTAGGCATGCTCGGTCGGCAAAATCTGAACACCGCTTGAAATAAGATTAACCTTTGCGGGGCTGTTTTTCAATTCCTCTTCCAACCATTTCCATTGGGCTTCTCCCAAAACTTCTCCGTTTTGGTTGAGCTGATATACCTTGTCGATTCGCTCCAGCGTGTCCCTGAAATACCGTCCATCAAGCAAAATTATCTTGACCAGATTGTCACCGCTTCCTATCAGATGGCTCGAATAAGCTCCTTCTCTCTTCCGCTCAGGGGCATTTTCAGGTACTTCCAAAAAGTCAAACATGAGATCTCGGGATTCTTTCTTCTGAGCAAAATGCTTTCCTCCATCGTTGATTCCGTAGTCGTGATCATCCCAAACCCCGATAATTGGAGTCTTTGCTTTCAAAGCCTGATAATCCGAAACCTGATTTTGCAATTCATATTTCGAACTAAGCGTATCCATATTCGGTGTATCACCATAGATATTATCCCCCATCCAGATCCAAAGGTCCGGCTGATCTGAAACTATAGGTTGCCAAAGTGGCTGTGGTCGATTCTGCCTGTTGCAGGATCCAAAAGCAATGACGTCAACTGATTCACCGGAACCGGAAACAGATTTTTCTACAGGCTTACAGGAAATTAAGGATGTTAGAATCAGGAAAGAAAAAAGCGTGAAGCGGATGAATTTCATATATGGGTGGATATTTTATAAAAATGGAAATAAACTGATAAAGACACCTTCCCTTTGGTCAAAATTCTCAATTTCTTAACCTCTGGATCGAATCCTTAATCTACGAATCAATGATTTCGCGAATTGCAATCGAATCAATTCACTTTGGACTTAAAGAAGTTTTGACCATTTTTGGCGCCATTTTGGATTGGAAATAAATCCAGATCAGTCTTTGTAGTCCGACAATTTCCCAAGCCCTAAAAAAAACAACTACTACTAAATGAAACCACTATTAATTATCTGGGCATTGTGCATGCCTTATCTCGCCTTTTCACAACAGGACAAAGGCTTCCAGCAATCCCCAACCGGTTTGAAATACCAGTTTTTCAAGGATGAACCGGGAAGACTTGCGGCGGTGGACGATGTCATCAAAATTAATTTCAAAATGATGACCGATAAGGATTCCGTACTAAGAGATACCTGGAAGGAAGAAGGAGCAAAAATTTCACAAGCGCCGGAGCCTATATTTCCGGGAAGCCCGGAAGAAGCATTCCTGATGATGTCTGCAGGCGACAGCGCTGCTTTCCTGATCAGCGCCGATTCTTTGTTTGAAAAAGCTATTCAGCAACCTATGCCTGACTACATCGCAAAAGGAAGCTTTTTGAAGTTTATCATCAAGATGGAAGGCTTGTACACCATGGAAGAATTCGAAGCAGAAATGAATAAAGAAGCAGCCGCAATTGTAGAAAAAGAAGATGCAAGTATTCAGGAATATCTCACTTCAAAAAACCTGGTTGGGGTAAAACAGCCTTCCGGATTGTATTATGTCCAACAAACCCCAGGAACAGGATTAAAGGCCGAGCTAGGCAAAACAGTTTCAGTTCACTACACTGGCAAGTTATTGGACGGATTCGAGTTCGACAGCTCCTTGGATCGAGGTCCGTTTGACTTTAATTTGGGACAGGGTCAGGTGATTGCTGGTTGGGATGAAGGTGTAGCAATGATGAGCGTCGGAGAAAAAGGGTTTTTCATTCTTCCTTCCGGCTTGGCATACGGAGCCAGAGGAGCCGGGCGAGACATTCCTCCATACAGCATTCTGATTTTTGAAATTGAATTGCTTGATATGAAATAAAAGTCTGATAATCGCAAGTTTGATTGTAGTTACAAAAGGTCTGATATTGAAAAGGATAATCGTCCTCAGTCAACAGACCAAGTCGCGCACAATTGAACTTCAAGCCTCGTTTGATTTTGTACTTGCCAAAAGGGGATATTTATTATTGAAAAGAAGGGGAAAGCTGCGATTGAGCTTTCCCCTTCCTTTTTTGATCTGAGTTTTGACTTGCGTCAACAGAGGGAATCAAGGCAAGCTCTTTTGTTATTAATCCAATATTTTTTAAACTTAAGGTAAGTTTTTGGCCTGAATCCAGGTTAATGACACCGGTCCTATTTGCTCTATCAGCAGGTTTTAACTCGAATACTTTTTTTAAAATCTTTTTACTTAAAACCCATAAATCCAATGGTTTCACACTACATCCTCACCAATCTCAAAGCGACTAGGAGCGAAAGTGCCAGGTACATTTCCGTCAACGAAAAGGAATTCATGCATATGGATGGGCTTTACAAAGGAATAAAGCCATGAAAAGGAAATTTTCAGATCTGCACTGCCACAATCACATGAGGGTTCATTTCCACATGCAGGCGAAAGAGAAGAAATTCACCAGAAAAGGGGAATTCAGCCCATGGACAGTAATTGCCTCCAACTCCAGGAATCAGGAGAAAGGGAAAATGGGTGCCAGTTACAGCCAGATTGATCTGGTCAAATGCTGGAATAGCAATCTTCGACTTACGTTCAATTCTCTCTATCCACTTGAGCGGCAGTTTGTAAAAGGAATGGACCCAAAAATCAAGGAAGACAAATGGTACCATTTTGTGGCCAGGGGAATTCTGGGAGAAGCGGGTTTGAAAAGAGACCTTTTGCAGACAGTCTACATGAAGATTCCGGATAAAGTGGTTGACTTTTTTCAGTCTGATGTGTATGATTATTGGGAATCACTGAATAAAGAAAAAGACTTTGTTCTGATCGAGTCGGGCAAACGGATCAAAAAAAATAAAATCCACGTTCCTTCTGCTCTTTTTGGAGATGATAAAGCCGCCGCAAAACGGGCAAAAGAGCATCCTGAATCTTATGTCGCAGAAAATGCCTGCTATCGGATTCCGAAAAACAAAGCTGAACTCTTTAAATCCTTGGCTGATGACACGGAGATCACCATGATCTTGACGATTGAAGGAGCGCATGCCTTGGGAACAGACCGCTGTAAAACTGTAGAGGAAATCTCCGACCGAATCAAATTCATCAAAGAAAAGTGGGAAGTTCCTGTCTTCTTCATCACCTTTTCCCACCACTTTGATAATCGCCTTTGTGGTCATGCACATTCAATTCCCGGAATGGGGAAAGTTTTGATGAAACAAAGACCCCATATGAATGAAGGTTTCCGAAGAAATGGACATCGAATAATCCGAGAAACCCTGGCACTTTCCATGAATCTTGAAAGGGATCCATCTCTAGGCTATAGAATCCTAATCGATGTCAAACACATGGCTGCCAGATCAAGAGTTGAATATTATGATTTGGTCAAAATCTGTCTCACAAAAGGTGACCGCATCCCTGTGATCGCTTCACATTGTGGCTATTCCGGGCTCAAAACGCTTCAGGACCATATCGACTTGGAAAAAGAAGAAAAAGACGATCATTGCGATTCAACCGGAAAATTCAACGCATGGAACATTAATATGTGCGATGAAGACATTGAGATGATTGTTAAGACTCAAGGACTTTTCGGCCTTTCTTTTGATCAACGAATCCTTGGAATCACCAAAAAAGACAAGGACTCAAAGAGAAACGGAATTCAGCTGATCTGGGAAAATATCGAGGGAATTGTAAAAAGTATCTATTCAAATCCCAGCCTGACCGACGTTCAGAAACCTCAAATATGGAAATCAATTACGATCGGAACCGACTTCGAAGGGCTGATCGATCCGGTCAATCCCTACCCTACAGCCTTGGAATTTGAGTTGATGGCCAACAATCTGGTCTTCGAAATCGAACAAGCAAGAAAGGATCCGAAGGCCAAGCATCTTGCTCATCTCAAATCAAGGGAGGATGTCGAAAAAACTGTAGATGACTTTTGTTACAATAACGCCGAGGCGTTTGTGAAGGCAAATTATCCGGTTTGATTAGATTTATGACATAAGATTTTTGAATGCCTGAGCTTGATTTACAAATCGGTCAGGCCAGAATATGACATTTATTTTTCTCTATCACTTATCTCCTATTTCTATTCTCTTTATTTCTTGTGTCTTAAATCTAACGTCTTTTATCTTTTTTGGAAATGAAAAAATCAGAATTCATTTCCATAGAAGTTTACCCTTTCTGAATTTCTTCTCCGAAAATCTCCTTTACAACCCAACCCTTTCCCCACTCATCCTTCTCATGTTCTGTCCAAAGTTCAGGAAAAAAGATAACCTTCTGAAAACGCGGAGGCAGGTATTTCTGCCAGTTGGTACCACCGGTAGCGGCGATGTCAACAGGATCTTTCTGAAGGTACCGAACTGCAGATTTGTAATGTGCCAAAGGCCAGAAGACATTGGCTTTCAGATCAAATTGCTTCATGAGATCAGTCAATTCTTGACTCGGTGTATTCACTTCCATGAACTTTTGCCAGATGTTTTTTCTACGGTATGCGTCAATCAACTCTTTCAGCATTTTCCCGTACTTGGCTTCAAAGTTTTTCAGAGTCAACGTTTTGTTTCCAGATGATAGCTCGATTGCTCCTTGCTGCCAATAGAGGTTTTCAAAAATCTCATCTGAAGGGGTATGAAAATCCGGTTCTGTTCGCTTCGACAAAGCCACCAGATTAAAAGCATCAGTAGCCATCAATTCAATCTCGCGATATTGAGCACTTTGAAAACCGCTGGAAGGCAAAAGCGACATTCTGAACTTCAGGAATTGCTCACGCTCCATGCCTTTCCACATCATCGCAAATGAACTGATCAAATGATCAAGGTACATCAATATTCTTTCGAGGCGATTTTTGAAAAACTCTTCCGAAACAGGTTCCTGATCAGCAATTTGCTCCATTTCTGAGATGATCAACTTGAAATAAAGCTCCGTGATCTGATGATAAATGATGAAAATCTTCTCGTCTTTGAAAGACGTTTTGGGCTGCTGCAGGTTAAGCAATACATCAAGATTGATGTATTCCCAGTAAGTGAGGTAGTCGGCATAAAGCAGTCCTTCCAGATAAGAAAGCATGTCTTGTCCGGAAGCTTTGAATTTCTCTTCTAATTGATGGATTTTTTCTAAAATCTTTGGATCAAATTGGGATTCGTGCATGGGGATTTTAATCAAAAAGGTAGTTTTTTAGGGGCCGATCTATTTATTTAGTGTCGGCTGTTGGGGCTTTTCTTCCCTACAAAAATCACTCATTCAATTTAATAAACCAAAAATATCATGGAGGCTGTTGGAATTCAAAAATCCCTGAAGCAGGATTTGTTCGAAGGTGTAGATTTTCTTGATGTCGATGATCTCCTTACCGAGGAGCATAAGCTTATCCGAAGCTCTATTCGGGATTTTGTGAAGCGTGAGATTTCCCCTTACATCGAGGATTGGACTCAGAAGGCCCATTTTCCTTACGAGATTGTTAAGAAATTTGGAGATGTGGGTGCTTTTGGACCGCAGATTCCTGAGGAATATGGTGGAGGTGGTTTGGATTACATCGCCTACGGAATCATCATGCAGGAGATTGAGCGAGGTGATTCGGGAATGAGATCTACCGCTTCTGTTCAAGGTTCATTGGTGATGTATCCGATTTACAAATTTGGATCTGAGGAGCAGCGCAAGAAATTCTTGCCTAAACTCGCTTCCGGAGAATTTCTCGGTTGCTTTGGTTTGACTGAGCCGGATCACGGTTCAAATCCAAGCGGCATGGTCACCAACTTCAAAGACATGGACGATCATTATTTGTTGAATGGGGCCAAGATGTGGATTTCCAATTCTCCGAAGGCAGATATCGCAGTGGTTTGGGCGAAAAACGAAGAAGGCAGAATCCACGGATTGATCGTGGAGCGCGGAATGGAAGGATTTTCTACGCCTGAAACTCATGGGAAATGGTCACTTCGGGCTTCCTGCACAGGGGAACTCGTCTTTGACAATGTGAAAGTTCCGAAGGAAAATCTTCTTCCTGGCAAATCAGGTTTGGGAGCCCCGATGATGTGTTTGGATTCAGCTCGATTTGGAATTGCCTGGGGAGCAATCGGTGCAGCGATGGATTGCTACGAATCTGCTAGAAGGTATGCAGCAGAAAGAATTCAGTTTGGAAAGCCTATTGGTGGTTTTCAGCTGACGCAAAAGAAATTGGCTGAGATGCTGACCGAGATTACCAAAGCCCAGCTTTTGGCCTGGAAAGTCGGTAAGATGATGAATGAAGGAACAGCAAAAACCGTCCATATCTCAATGGCCAAGCGAAACAACGTGGAAATGGCGCTCAACATTGCAAGAGAAGCCCGGCAAATCCATGGCGGAATGGGAATCACCGGCGAATATCCGATCATGCGCCATATGATGAATCTGGAATCTGTACTGACTTACGAAGGCACGCATGATATTCACTTGCTGATTCTTGGGCAGGAGATTACTGGTTTGCAGGCTTTTAAATGATTGGAAGATTGTAAAATTTTAAAATTGAAAGATTAGATTACACTCATTCATTCATAAAAAATGGCTGCTCCGGGATTGGGCAGCCATTTTTGCTTTTAGATCTTTTTTAGTCAATCAGGCTTCGACTTGGTTCGACAAGCTCAGCACGAGCGCTCACCAACCAACGCTCAGCCACCGGTGACTTATGTGGTTTAGGGGAAGAGGGAAAGGTTATCTGGCGTAAAGTGTCAGTTTCTTCATCGCCCATGGCTGTTCGCCTTTTTCTGAGGACTGGATACGAACAAACTTATTTCTAGACTGAGATTTCCATCGAATTGTGTTGATGCCTTTTGTTCCGGTACCACTCGCAACTTCTACCCAATTGCTGCCATTCGCAGATGCAGATACGGTGTATTTTTTCGGAAACTGCTCCTCTCCTGCATCAAATTGAATCTCGGCCAAGTTCTCTTCTTTTGGCAACTCAACCTGAAACCACATCCCGGGTTCTTGGGAAGTATCGGTTTTCCATCCTTTGAAACTGAATGCATACGAAGGATCCCTCGTCGAGCCCACTCCCTGCAAAGCAGTACTGCTAGCTGTCACCTTCCAATTTTCCTGCGGAAAAAGAGCCTTCGGTACTTCCTGAATCAACTCATCATAGGTATAATTCGATTTTCTGGCAAGCGTTTCATTTCGGATTAGGGCCACGTATTCCGGTTCAATAAAACTTCCTTTGTTTCCAAATTCATTCCGGATGTAGGACACAACAGACGCTACCCACTTATCGTCATTGGAATTCATCGCAATCATTACACCCTCGTATTCTTTGTTATCAATGGCTCCAGTCAAACCATGAAGCAAAGTTTTCACTGCGTATTCCGGATTACCGAGAATCCGGGGAGAACCTGAAAATGCCGGTGCAAGAAGTTCTCCAGTTCCTGTTGGAGTACCCAGACCTTTTGGCCCGTGACAGGTAGAGCAATAGCTGTCAAATATGGTCTTGCCATGATTAAATAATGCAAGCTCCTGAGGAGAATATTGGGTGGAAGCCAATTTTTTCGACTCCTCCATTTTCTCCAAAATCTGGCTTGCAACCAATTGAACTCCCTTTGTCATATTGGTTTGAAGGCTGGATTGAATCAGTTTTTCCGATTCATCCACTTTCAGGATAAAGGCACTCTGCAACCCCTGGATTGCCACGCTCGGATCGGGATCATTTGCCAAAGCCCGGTAATCATCCGAAAGGCTTTTTTCTCCATACTTGTAAAGAGTTTCGCTCGCTCTCAGGGCCTGGATCCGGATAGCCGAACTTGGATCTTTCATCAATTCCCGCACTACTCCAACTTGTAGAGCGCCTAATCCTTCCAACGTCCACAGGGCATGGATCCGGGCCAGTTCATTGGTAGAGGTTTTTACCATTTTCTCCAACTCCTTGACGACAGATTTGTCTTGTCTTAAAATGATATTTTGCTGGGCCATATCACGCCACCAGCCATTTGGGTTTTCCAGATGTCGGATGAGTTCCGCAGAAGTCTCTTCGTACATTCTTGGCTTCTCCTTATTTCTCGACATTCCCTCATAGCTAACTCTCCAGATTCTTCCGTTTCCGACGATGTCATCCATTTGGTATTGTTGGATTTTGGTTCGCAAATAACTGCCTTCCTGTGTCCAATTGCCTTCCTGAATAATTCCGCGGTACATATCCACGATATACATGGTTCCGTCGGGTGCTGTAGCAATATCCACAGGGCGGAAAAGTGGATCGGTGGATTGGATAAACTCGGTCTCAGAATCGATGTATTCGTTTTGAATATAGGTCAGGCCTTCTTCCTTTTCGGATTTCACCTGGCGGATAATCCGACCTACGGGTTCCCCGTAAAAATACTGTCCGATCAATTCCTTTGGAAGACGATCCCCGCGAAATACATCATTACCTGCGGATCCAGTCACATTGTTGAGCGAACCATCGGGTTTTGTTTCTTTCATCCCGGGTTCAAAATCAGCCAGTTTCACCAAGCTGTAAGGAACTCGAAATCCATCCTTGAACTGACCTTCTACAGTGAAATTACCATATACGATAGGGAACTGAAAATTTTGAGGAACTCCGCCTGCGCCATCTTGAAACCAAACCTGACCATAATTATCCTGAACCACTCCCCACTGTCCATAGGGATTTCCGGTTGGTTCCTGAATCACACCATCTGGCGTCCAACGAATCCGCCGGGAATTGTACGTGCTGTACATCCAGTTGTCCATGGTCCAAGTCATAAAGCTGACTTGGTGTTCCACATTTCCTGACCGTCCCAAGCCTGTTGCAAAAAGTTCTTTTTTGTCTGCTTTTCCGTCGTTGTCCGTATCCGTGTATTTGTAAACATGGTCTTCGTTAGACTCCATTGACAAGATGGTATTGGGTCCGAAAGGGACTATGAATCGCGGGAAAACCAGGCTATCCAAAAAGACCACGCCTGTTTCATAGATCCCGTCATTGTCTTCATCCTCCCATCTGGAAATGCGGGAAGTGGCAAGCAGTTCTCCGTTGGCATCGATATCCTGCATGTAACTTCTGAGTTCGAGGACGTACATTCTCCCATTTCCGTCAAACTGAATGGCTGCAGGTTCTCTGATTTGGGGCTCGGAAAGAATCGGCTCTATTTTGTAGCCTGGCTTCAGGATAAAAGATTTCATTTCCTCATTGGCGGAGACGGGAATTACCGGCGGCTGTGGAGTCAGATCGATTCCTTTCCAGCGGGGAGATTCCATATCGGTATCAGCGGGAATCTGGATACTTGGGAAAGGCGCTTCGGCCCGTTTGGGATCCAGACTTTCCGCGGGAGAAACATCAAATGGGGATATCTCCTGCTTGCAACTTGAAAAAATGGCAATCGAAATACAGGAAAAGACAAGGAGTTTTACTGATGAATGCATTTTTAATTGGTTTTGGGCTATTTGATATGGCATAATATCAAAAAAAAATGAAAGGATCATCCGCCGGACAGGAGGGTGCTGGGATCTTCAACCAGAAAGCCTTCCTGAAATATCAATCTGGCGCAAAATACACTTTCAGGAATGCCTGACGAAGTATTTAACCAGACTGACTTAATAACCTTGAAAATTTGAAAGAATGAGGATCAAGTGATCTGCTTTTAATTCATTTCAGGTTGGAAGTAATTCAGATGATTTCACCCCTACAAATTTTAAAATCAAAAAGCCCCTGGAATTTCCTCGAGGCTTATGATTATGGCTTTTATCAACTCCTATTCATTCTTGCTAAACCTGCCAAAGTATGTTCTTTGATTATCTCCCTCCAGGTAAATCAGATAAGTTGCGTTGGCAAGTTTGGTAATATCGAAGGAGAAGGATTTTGATCCGGTCTTGCTAATAATCACTGAGGAAGTAACGTCTTTTCCATCCATTCCATAAACCCGAATAGAACTATATGAAGTATTTTGATCTGAAATGATCTCAACTTCAAGGAAATTTGATGCCGGGTTCGGGAAAATTCTCAACTCTTCAGCGTCCACAATCCGGCTAGTTCCCAAACCTGAAATGGTCATAACTACCGGCTTCAGTTTGGCTTTGCAACCCGCCTCACTTGTCAATTCCACGGTAAACTCTCCCATCTGATGGACGGTCAATTCTCTTGAAGTTGCTCCAGTGATCAATTCTCCGTTTCTAAACCATTGGTAAGTAAAGCTGCCGGCCGGAGCTGTCAGAACATTTCCTTTTTCCTCAATTTCACCTTTGGGAAGTGGGTTGACTTCCACCACAAAATCATTGGTCTCTGACAGGCAGCCGCCCTGATATCTAATAACTGCAAGGTATTTTCCAGACTGTGAAATTTCCAGCGTCTTGGCCTTTTGCCCTTCGATTTCTACTCCGTCTTTTCTCCAACGAATGACTTCGAATTCAGCTTCAGAAGTCAAAGTAAGAATTCCCTTCTCTCCTTCACAGAATTTAGAATCACCGGTCAGAGTTACTTTTTTGGTCTCTATTCGGTTCAAAGTAAGAATTGCAACCGCTTCCACCACATTTCCAGAAGCATCAACCGCCCGGATTGCAACTGGAATCTCTTTCCCCAAATCTTCACAGGTGGCGGTAGTTTTATTAATTGTCACTTCCTTAACTCCGCAATTGTCAGTCAACTCAGCGATAAAATCACTTGGCTTCAGTGCCAGACTTCCGACTGTAACATCAAAATCAGCATTGAAATTTTTAGGAATTAAACCAGGCTTAAGTTTATCCTGAACCTTTACCTGAGTTTTTTCCACCCAAGTCATGCCAGCCTGATCTTTGATCGTAATCGTGACCTCCTTTTGACCAATGTCAGAGCAGGTGAATTCTGATTGGCTTAGCTTAATGTCAAGATTTGGATCAGCATTTGGCCAGGAGACAAATAAATTTTCCGGCTTCAGCGAGGCTTTTCCTGATTCATCAAGAGAGAGTTCGATTAGGTCTTTAATATCTCCATAAGGCAAGGCAGAATAAGTTACTGTTACTAGTACCGATTCAACAAGGCAGCCATCTTTGGGTGAGAGCTTTGCAAAATAAACACCGGTGGTTGAGACAATAAGCTTCTTTTCCTTTTGGTTTGGAATAAGTTCTCCGTTTTTAAACCAACCGATTACTGTGTATTCGAACTCATTTCCAAGAGTCAATTCCACCGTCTGACCGGAAAATACCAATACTGGTCCGGCTGGAGATATAGAGATTTTTTTGGTCTCTATTCTGTTCAAAGTCAGAATAGCTACCGCCTCCACCACATTTCCGGAAGTATCAACAGCCCGAATTGTAACGGGAATCTCTTTTCCCAAATCCTCGCAAGTGGCAGTAGTTTTATTGATTGTTACCTCTTTGACGCCACAATTGTCCGTCAATTCAGCGATAAAATCACTTGGCTTCAGTGCCAAGGTTCCAATCGTGACATCAAAATCAGCATTGAAGTTTTTGGGAATTAAGACAGGCTTGAGCTTGTCCTGAACTTTGACAATCGTCTTCTCCTCCCAGGTTTGGCCAGCTTGATTTTTGATGGTAATGGTAATTTCCTTTTCTCCAATATCTGAGCAAGTGAATTCAGATTGGCTGAGTTTGATGTCCAGATTTGGATCGGCTGGAGGCCAGGAAACAAATACATTCTCAGGCTTTAAGGAGGCTTTCCCTGATGTATCAAGTGGTAGCTCAATAATTTCCTTTACTTCTCCATAAGGAAGGTCTGAAAAATTAACGGTTACTTTATCGGTTAGGACGCTGCATCCGCCATCGGGAAGTATTCTAGCCCAATAAGTGCCAGGTTCATTTACCAAAATGGCTTTTCCTTTTTCACCAAGGATAGCAATTCCATCTTTGAACCAGCTTTCCAGGGAAAATCCAAACTCTTCGCCCAATTTAATTTCAACAGGCAAACCTTTGTAAGCTTGGAAATTTCCTGATGGGTTTATGGAAATTTTTTGAGATTCAAAAGTAGAAACAGAAACCATGAGAAGTTCTGAAGTGATGTTTCCAGATTGATCTTTCGAAGTCAAAATCAACTCAAGAGGCAAATCATAATCTGCACAGGTAATTTTGGATTTATTCAAACTCAATTCCTTAATCTCGCAGTTGTCAGTGAGTGAAGCCACAAAATCCTCAGCTTTAAGTTCTAAAACTCCTTTGACCAAATCAAATGAAAGGCTTGGAATTTTAATGGTTAGTACAGGAGCCAGGTTGTCCTTAACAATCACATTGATCCAAAACTCATCCGTAAAACTTTCAACACCCAATGATCCTTTATTGAGGGTGACTTTTACTTTTTGAGTCCCAAGATCAGAACAATCAAAACTTGTTTGGCCCAAAATCACCTCATCCGCAACCTTATTAGTGGTTCCAAAAACATCTTCCGGGGTTAAAGTTGCTTTTCCAGATTCACCCAAGATCAGATTTACATCGTTTGTATATTCCTCCGGAAAATCAGGATCCTCGTAATTAAAACTTTTAGAAAATACACCACAACCCGAAGACAATAGAATCCCCGCCTGATATTGACCGGGACTGCTAATTGTGATTTCTTTCCCTGTTTGCCCAGGTATTACCTGGCCATTTCTCGTCCACTGCAATACCGTATATTCAAGCTCATCTCCCAGCCTTAAAGTTGAAGTTCCATTATCTGTCAAAGGATCCAACGAAGTGATAGACACCTTCTTTGACTCTATGACATTTCCGATTATTACTTTTAATGTTCTGGAATAGGAATTTCCAGATGGATCGGTAGTCGTAAGAACGACAGGGAATTCCCAAACTGGTTGATTAGGATTCTGATAAATATCAGCACAGGTTACTTCAAACCTACTTTGAGTGAAAGTAAAATTTTGGGCACAATTGTCTTTAAAATTCGCAATATCAAAATCAGCTATGGAAATTGAAACTTTCCCAACAACCGGATCAAAAAGATAAGTTGCATTGGCAGCATCAAAATATGGAGGAATCGTATCAAGCACCCAAACTTTAGTAGCTTCTGTCCATTCCTGAGCTGTTTGATTATTTTTTGAAGTAATATTCACATCGTTCACTCCAAGATTCAGGCAAGAAAAATCAAAACCAACTGAGGATGTGTAAGTAAAAGGAACAGTAGGAAGTACTTCCAAAAAGTCTTTTGGTGTGAGGACAGTTTTTCCCTCTTCATTTAAATACAATGCAACAGAGTCTTTCACCACAGGCACAAAATCAGTTTGATTAAGCGCTACCATCAAACTTCTTTCATCGGAATAAACTCTACGCTCAACTCGCTGGATATTATAGTTTTGGTCTAAAACTGGAAAAACATAAACAGGAGTAAAATCAATTCTTGCAAACGGCTTTCCATCCTGGATGACCTTGATCACGTTCACTTCAAGATGTCCATAGTGCTTTCCTCCATCAGTCAAAACAGGAACAGGTCCTGAAGTATTCCAATTTTCGACAGAATTTTGATCGGCTGTCCATTGCCTATATTGATTATAATTGAGCGTCTCCAAAGGTGTTTTTAACCAATCCATCTTTTCACCCCGCATCCCATCTCCGGCTACGCCGACATCGTAATAGTGGATACCTTTTCCATCTCCATCTTCATCCACAAAGCTTCTTTCGAATAATTCATCGTGGCCTGAGAGAACGGCAATTACTCCGTATTTTTCTAAAAGCGGGTTCAAAACACGCAATGGAGTCCCTACCTGGCCAATTGAAAGTTCGTGATTCATCGGAACACCACGCTCGCCCGAACTATAAGCTATATGATGGTATTGGACAAAAATCAATTGACCTGTAGCACTAGCTGACTTCAGATTTTCTTCCAGCCAGACATATTGATCAGTTCCTGGACCAAAGCCACTGAGATCCGTTCCTCCAAAACCTGCATATTGAATTTGAGTATAATTCTCCTGGGTATCTGTGCCCGGAACTGTAAACTGCTTTCCTGTCAGTTTGGTGGTTCCATCAAAATCAGAAGCTTGCTGATCGGGAGTTCCATTGCTGGAGTCCACCGTAAGAATGGTGACAGGACCATAATCTACCCGGTAATAACTCTGTCGATGCTTTTGGAGTGGGTCATTAGAAGGGGTTTGGAAATAGGCATGAAAGCGACTCCTGCCAACAAGAGGCAAGAATTTTCCTTGACCACCAACTCCATAGTCTCCATTTACCCCCCCAAAAGCCTCCCAGTTTCCGATAGCCGGAATAATGGGATACTTACTTAAACCTTTGTCAAACTCGCCGGCATTGTGTCGAAAAAACTCATCCCAACCAGGCTGATATCCCCCACCCTGCACCAAATCTCCTGGCATAAGCATGAAATCCGGATTTCTGGAATTAATGATTTTTAGATTTTCAGCATAACCATTCTTCTCACTGAGCATGTAATTGGGCAATTCAAATCCCTGTTCAGTAGTTGTTCCAAATTTATCTTTCCAAAGTTGAGACGTAGCCGGACGAAAAATTGGTTTTCCCGGATACCATGCCCGGTTAGTTACGCGGCCCCTTGGCTCTGTCTCTGAATCTGACAGTGCAACAAATCTGATTTGCTCCCAATTTGACTTGCTGACAGGGGTTTTAAAATTTGAAGTGAAATTATTTCCTCCCAGAGTCACTGTGTAAGTAACTGGAATTCCGGCAGGCAATTCTGCCTGAATTCGGTATCTATAGGTTTTATCACCTTTGAGCCAGCTTCCCTGAGCAAGGCCTGCGATACTTTGACTCTTTTCCTGAATGGTATAGTAGATTTCGGAAACTTCCTCTCCGACCACTTCCTTGCTTACTAATTCAACATTGGAAGCATTTTTGATTATTATCCTACTTGCAAGTGGACTTTCGCTGAACCAAGTCAGCTGAATTTTGCCAGCTTCATAAACTTGCAGGTAAGGCAAAATCCTAAAGTTCTCCTGAGAAAAAGCACTTACTGTTGAAAGTAAAAAAACAAAGAAACCCAGAAAAAACGTTGGCCGGATAAAAAGTGGAGTTTTCATTTTTTTTAAAAATAGTTATACAAAAAAACTAAATTTTGGTCGCCAAACCTAGCTTTAAACCTTATTCCACCCTGCTTTTCACCACTATCAACTGTACAGAATTGACAGGGTCATTGCTGAAAATATAAATGTTGCGCTGATCGAGACCGAACCTTCCTTTAGGATCAAAGGTGATTTTCATTTCCAGCGTTTCTCCGGGATTGATAGAGGTTTTTCCCATCTCCAGTTTCAGGCATTCACAGTTCCCCTGAATCTTTCTAATCTCCAAAACTTGGTGGCCTCTATTGGTAAGATTCACTGTTCTGATTTGGATAGTATTCGGACTGATTGAACCCAGATTGACTTCCTTATTTTCTATGAAAAGCTGAGGCACCGTATTTAGGTTTTTTTTGGCAAAAGGCGCAAAATATTCGAATATATCCGCTAGTATGTCTAATTCAACTTTCTGTTTTTCTCCCCAGGAAATGACAGTCCTATCCTCAAAGAAGCCTAAATCATTTTTCGCTTTCCCATCATAGGAAATGAGCAAAAGCCCTCTTTCTTGTGATCGAATGGAATCCTGAATCTGGGAAATAGTAATATAAGAAGGACCCTGAAAAACCAACTCGGATTTCTTCAGGGTTGATTTGCCAAAGTTGAAAAACTCCACTTGTTTGAACTTTGGCTCGTTTGTAAATGCCTCTCCCATGTTCACCTTCGGAAGTCTGAAGCCCAAATCAGCCTTTTTCACTCCATAGGTAACATCCGGATTTTCAGGATATGGAACAGCCGTTCCTTCTATAAACAACGTGTCCTGCGTTCCTGCCAGATTGCCTTTCACTACGACTATTCTGGAAAAAAATCCAGCTCCGGATGCCGGATCAAAAGAGACTTTTAAACTTCCTGTCTCACCGACTTTTAGGGTATCTCTTGTGAATTCCGCCGTAGTGCAGCCACAGTCAGTCCAGACTTTTTGGATGAAAAACAGGGAATCCTGAGTGTGGGTAAAACTAAACTCAGCGACCTGAAGACCTTGCTCCTCCAGCACGGTTCCCAAATCCACTTTATTGACTTTCCATACCAACTTGGAAGTTGGGGTTTGCTGAGCCTGAGCTGTTTGGCTCAAAATCGCTAAAAAAACGAATGAAAAGAGGGTGTGATAGATTCTGTTCATACTTGCAATTAACGCATATTTTCAAACGTATTGTAGGTCGTTTTACTTAATTTGCTCCAAAATTCAACCAATGGCAAGAGTACTGACAGGCATTCAAAGTAGTGGAAGACCGCATCTGGGAAATATCCTCGGGGCGATCATGCCGGCAATCGAGCTCATCAACCAGAATCAGGAAGAGTCCT